>JBJTTJ010000021.1:0-31190 GCA_046080125.1 Cuspidothrix sp. | reverse complement strand
TGTAAATAACCCATTTTCAAAGCAATATTAATTTCATCTAAAAGCACTAATTTAAAATCAGGATTTTTGATAAATTCTAGGGATTTTTCCCAAGCAGCAGCAGCTTTATCCAAATCTCGATCACGATCTTGAGTTTCCCAGGTAAAACCTTCCCCCATAGCATGAAATTCTAGTTGGTTTTCCCAATGACTAAAAGCGCGTTTTTCTGCTGGTTCCCACGCACCTTTAATGTATTGAACTATGGCTACTTTATGTCCATGACCCAGGGATCTTAAAACCATTCCCAAGGCCGCCGTAGTTTTCCCTTTACCATGACCAGTATTGACGATAATTAAGCCTTTTTCTGGTATGGCTTTAGCTATTCTCTGATCTTGAATTTCTTTCCGGCGTTGCATTTTTTGACGGTATTTTTCATCAGTTTGGGATGATGATATTACCTCATCAATTAAACGGGAAATTTCTTGATCTGGATTTAATTCTTCTGGTGTGTCGCTTTTCATAAACCTTTTTGATAAATAACTGTTAAGACCAAGAACATGAAGTACAATTTTTGTGTTTTGATAAATTCATTAGTTATTCTAGACTAGAAATGATCTAAATTCTGTTAGCTGCGATCTTAATGATTCAAAATTGATAGAATCTATTTTCAGTAATTTTTAAACATAAGCATTTCTGCTTCGAGTCGTTGACATTCTTCTTGATATCGAGCAAATTCAATATCTAGTGATTCCTTATTAGCATAATAATAAGCCAACGCAGTGTAAATACCTGCAATTGTCAAATAAGGCTTATCTTCAATAATTTCTTCTGGAGTCATACCAGATTTAATTTCATTGACAATATACTGAACAGTAATACGAGTGTCAGCAATTCGCGGACGACCACCACAGGTATCTGGTGTGCTAACAATTAAAGTAGAAATATCTGTGAGAGTTGGCATTTGTTTCTGACTAAATCCGCTAGGATAACTTTATTGTAAACCCAAAAGAGCGATCGCAGTTTTAACATACTTCCCGTTCTGTTTTCCGCGCCAGTAGTCTATCACGCAACCCTTGTGAATCAAATCTGGCCTCACTTATTCTACGAATTTCCTGTGCTTGTTGCTGTCTTTGCTGTAGATACACTTCTACTTGTTCTTGATGATTGAGGTAGAAGGCAATAGTAGCATAAATATCAGCAAGTTTCAGGGATGGATAACGATAAGCAATTTCTTCTGCTGTTGTTCCTTGTTTAAAAACAGAAATTACTGTATCGAGTGTTACACGAGTTTTGCCTATCCTAATCACACCATCAGTGGTAAATTCCAATGGTGCTGGTTCAGATACAATTCCTTCAGAAAGATTCACTAAAGCTTGTGCCATAATTAATAACAAGTTAGTTATATTTAATAATAACAAAAATTGATATTGATTTAGATATACCTTAAAATTTGTTAGATTCACTCAAATAGAAATACGATAACATTATATTCGGCATATTTAGTATTCAGGATTCCCCAAAAATGTCACAAAAACCAGGTAAGAAAATCGCACCTATCCCCATATCTAACAATGTTAGCGTGGTTGATTTGATTGATACCTATTTTACCGCCTACAACTCCGCCCGGTTACGAGAAGCCTGTCAACTGCTGACTAAGGATATCTTTCAACCAGGTGTAACAGTGGGAGTTAGCCTTTCCGGGGCGATGACACCAGCAGGTTTTGGGGTTTCCGCCCTTGCGCCCCTCATTCGCAATGGTTTTATTGACTGGATGATTAGCACTGGTGCGAATCTTTACCATGATATGCACTACGGTTTAGGTTTTGAATTGTTTGCCGGTAGTCCGTTTTTAGATGATGTCAAATTGCGGGAAGAGGGAACAATCAGAATCTATGATATTATTTTCGGTTACGACGTACTGCTAGAAACCGACGCTTTTATCCGTAAAGTTCTCCAAGCTGAACCCTTTCAAAAACCCATGGGAACGGCTGAATTTCATCATTTACTCGGTAAGTGCATCTGGGAAGTAGAAAAGCAATTGGGGGTGAAAAATTCCTGCTTATTGGCGACAGCCTATGAATGTGGTGTACCTATTTATACCTCTTCTCCTGGGGATAGTTCCATTGGGATGAATGTTGCTGCTTTGGCTTTAGAGGGTTCTAAATTGATTATAGATCCTGCCACTGATGTCAATGAAACCGCAGCAATTGTTTATGGGGCGCGAGAAAATGAAGGAACGAGTGCGGCTGTAATTCTTGGTGGTGGTAGTCCTAAAAACTTTTTATTACAAACACAACCGCAAATACACGAGGTATTAGGACTAGAAGAAAGAGGACATGATTTCTTTGTTCAGTTTACTGATGCACGTCCTGATACTGGTGGTTTATCTGGGGCGACTCCCGCCGAAGCTGTGAGTTGGGGTAAAATTGATCCCGATGAATTGCCCAGTACCGTAGTTTGTTATACTGATAGTACAATCGCTCTGCCACTGATGACAGCTTATGTACTCAATCAATGTTCACCTCGTCCTCTCAAACGGTTATATGATCAACGAGAAGGCTTATTAAATACATTGCAAAAAGATTATTTAGCAGCTAAAGATCAGCCAGTTAGTGAGACTAATAAAGAAAAAGTAGCCACCTATCCCTGTGGTACACCTGTGAAAAGTTAGCGTCGCAAGGCGGAATTAAAAATTAAAAATTAAACATTAAAAAAGCAGATTACACCAGCTTTTTAAAAGTTTTTAATATTTGTTTAAATTCCGCCTTCGTCTACACCACAATTAATTTGATAACGAATAAAAGTAGAGGTTTGGCAATGGTAAACCCCTACCACCGTCAGAAATAATTCATTGTTTATTCCCTATTCCCTATTCCCTAATTTATGTCTCAAATTACTGCTGAAGTTTTGCCACCATCACCAATTAGTAAATTAATAGAAAATATTGCCGAAATTCGGGCTAAATTGCGCCCAGGACAAACAGAAATGGCGGATTGGCAATCGGGTCCATTGGCGGTTTCTGCTGTACCTGGAGCGGGGAAATCTACGGGAATGGCCGCGGCAGCAGCGATCGCTATTGCTCGACAATATCAATATTATCTGAATCATGGCAATAAGCAATATAAACAGTTAATAGTTGTCACCTTCACCCGTTCTGCTACTGCTAATATTAAAGCTAAAATTCGGGAAAATTTAAAACAATTATCGTTACCACAGACGGGATTTGCTGTTTATACTTTGCATGGTTTAGCTTTAATTATTGCTAGTCGTCATCCCAATTTATCAGGTTTAGATTTAGAAAATGCCACATTAATCACACCCAATCAAAGTCATAAATTCATCCGCAATGCTGTAGAACAATGGATTTATCATCATCCAGAACTTTATTTAAACTTACTTGCAGGAAAAGAATTTGATGGGGAAGAAACGGAAAAACTGCGGCGGCAATCTGTACTCAGAACGGAAATTTTACCAGATTTAGCTTACACAGTAATTCATGAGTCTAAAAGTTCCAACATATCACCAGAAGATTTATTAAAATGGGGTGAAAAAGATCCTCATAAATATCAAATCTTAAAAATTGCCGCCGGGTTATATACAGAATATAAAAACTTAATGCAAACCCAGGATTTTATAGATTATGATGATATGATTTTAGCAGCTTTAAAAGTTTTAGAAAATCCTAGCGCCCGCGAGATTGAAAAAAATAAAATATTTGCAGTTTTTGAAGATGAAGCTCAAGATTCTAGTCCTTTACAAACAAAATTATTAGAAATATTAGCGGCACAAGAATCTGGTTTAAACTTAATTCGGGTTGGTGATCCTAATCAAGCCATTAATTCTACTTTTACCCCGGCTGATCCGATTTATTTTCGGCAATTTTGTGAAAATTGTCAACAGAAAAATAAACTCGCCAAAATGTATCAAGCGGGGCGGAGTACGCAAATCATTATTGATGCAGCCAATTTCGCTTTAGCATGGGTAAATAATCAGCCTTTTGCTAAAAGTAAACATGGAGAAAAACTATTTTTAGATCAGCAAATTTCGGTTCTTGATATTGGTGACAGTCAACAAAACCCTGAACCAGTGGGAAAAGGACTAGAACTACATACACCCACAGATATTTATCATACTGTTAGTTTAATTTCTGAAAGAATCATTGAATTATTTATAGAAAATGCCCAAGCTAGTGCAGCCATATTAGTGAGAGAAAATCGTCAAGGTAGATGGTTAGCAACTGCTTTAGAAACTGTATGTAAAGAACACAAAATTAAACTTTATGATGTGGGAGAAAGAGAACGCCGTTCTCATGTTCCTCAAGAGATTTTATCATTATTGCAATTTTGCGATCGCCCCCATTCTCCCGATTATCTCAAAGCTACTTTAGATGTATTAGTTGAACGTCAATTAATTCCTACCCAAGATATTAACACCCTGGCCAGTTTACCAGAAGAATTTTTATATCCTAGCCCCCTAATTACACCCCAAACTGAAACAGTGCAAAAAGCGGCTCATCTTTGCCGCAGTTTACTCCGCTCTCATTTAGAACTGCCTTATTATCAAATAATTTCCTTTTTTGCTTTAACATTAAAATATGATCAAGCGGAATTAGCTACTGCTGATAAACTTGCAGAAAGAGTCAATCAACAAATTTTTAGTGATAGCTCTATGGGGGCGATGATATCAGCTTTAAGTGAAATTGTCAGTTCCGAAAGATTTGAATCCGTAGAACCAGAAGATGTAGAAAAACAATATACTAAAGAAGGGCAATTAACAATTATCACCATGCACAAAGCCAAAGGTTTAGACTGGGATTATGTATTTTTGCCATTTCTCCACGAAAACCTAATTCCCGGTAAATTTTGGATACCACCCCAAGGACAATTTTTAGGAGATTTTACCTTATCAGAAGTTGCCCGCGCCCAAATTCGCGCTGGACTTCATCACAAACCCATACCAAATATTCTGCAAGCTTGGGAAGAATCAAAATATTTGAAAATAGCCGAAGAATATCGTTTATTATATGTTGCCATGACCAGAGCCAAAAAACTTTTATGGATGTCTGCGGCACAAAAAGCGCCTTTTACTTGGAGTAAACCCCAAAACTTACAAACATCACCCCCTTGTCCCCTTTTTGCCGCCCTAAAACGCAAGTTTTCCTAAATATGGGAAAGTCTTGGAGTAGCGTTAGGTGACAGTGTTTCAATCTCTAATAGGGAGCAAGACTCTCATGAGTTTCAACTCTGTCACCTGCTACATATTCCATCAAACATGATATAATCGGTAGTCCTGTCAAATAGTGCTGGGTGAAGAACGTAGGACAAAACTCAGCACACCTACACACTCAGCACGAAGAAAATCGAATTTATGGCCTTGCCAATTGTCGCAATTATCGGTCGCCCTAACGTGGGCAAATCCACCTTTGTAAATCGTCTTGCCGGAGATCAAACCGCCATAGTCCACGATGAACCAGGTGTAACACGCGATCGCACTTACCGTCCAGCTTTTTGGAATGATCGGGAATTTGTGGTAGTAGACACTGGAGGCTTAGTTTTCAACGATGACACCGAATTTCTCCCTTTAATCCGTCAACAGGCTTTAACGGCTCTTTCAGAAGCCTGTGCTGCTATTTTTGTTGTAGATGGCCAAGCTGGTCTTTTACCCGCAGATCAAGAAATAGCTGAATGGTTACGTCAGCAACCAGTACCGGTATTACTGGCGGTGAATAAATGTGAATCTCCAGATCAGGGGATCATTCAGGCGGCTGAATTTTGGGAATTAGGACTGGGTGAACCTTACCCCATTTCTGCCATTCATGGTAGTGGCACTGGAGAAATTCTGGATGAATTAATTAATCACATTCCAGTAACTACAGAAGTAGAGGAAAATGCTGAAATTAAAGTCGCCATTATTGGTAGACCCAATGTAGGTAAATCCAGTTTACTAAATGCTTTTGTTGGCGAAAATCGCGCTATTGTCAGTCCTATCTCTGGAACAACTAGAGATACAATTGATACTATAGTTCAAAGAAATGGACAAACCTACAGGTTGATTGATACCGCCGGGATTCGCAAAAAGAAACATATAGAATACGGGACGGAATTTTTCAGTATTAACCGCGCTTTTAAAGCTATTCGTCGGGCTGATGTGGTTTTATTAGTGATTGATGCCATAGATGGTGTCACTGAACAAGACCAAAAACTAGCAGGTCGGGTGTTAGAAGAAGGTCGCGCTTGTGTGGTGGTTGTTAACAAATGGGATGCTGTTGAAAAAGACTCTTATACCATCTACGATCATGAAAAAGATTTAGAGTCACGTTTACACTTCACAGAATGGGCAGACACTATTTTTGTGAGTGCAGTAACGGGATTAAGAGTAGAAAAGATTTTAGAATTGGTAAATCAAGCTGCTGAATCTCATAAACGCCGTGTGAGTACATCAGTGATTAATGAAGTTCTAGAAGATGCTGTTAGTTGGCATTCACCACCAACATCACGGGGTGGCCGTCAAGGTAGAATTTACTATGGTACTCAAGTAAGTGTTCAACCTCCTTCTATTGCTTTATTTGTCAATGATGCAACCCGGTTTAATGACAACTATCGCCGCTATATTGAAAGACAATTTCGTAAACATTTAGGCTTTCAAGGTACACCAATCCGGCTATTTTGGCGGAGTAAGAAAGTTCGAGAAATGGAAGTTGGTAACTTGAATCGAGCTACCCGTGTAAAATAGAAAACTATTATTAGTTGTCAGTTATTTAGTTAAAAAACAACTGACAACTGACCACTGACAACTGACAAAAAATGGATTTATTGCGATCGCTTCCCCTCGGACTTTATCTAGAAGAACCGCAAACTTGGCTACATAAACTCGATCCGCGAGTGAAATTAATTTGGTTATTGAGTTTTCTAAGTAGCTATATTATTGCTAATAATTATTGGCGAGTTTTTCTAGTATTACTGCTGATTATTTTCACTCTCTTTGCTAAAATTCCTCTCAGAGTATGGCGACAACAAATGGGTTGGCTGTTAATACTCTCATTTCTAGTTTTGGTGATTACTGCCATTAGTCCTGATGGTTTAGGAATAAATTATCAGTCCCGCTTACCCGCAAATGAAAGAATCCTGACTGAAAAAATCACTGATAATAATAGCCAAAGCAGTCCAGAAATTGTAGATAGTAATAAAAAATATCAATATGTGCTAATTCATAAAGGATTTGCCAGAGTTACTCGTCGTTCTTTAGATTTAGGAATTAGCTTGAGTACAATAGTTTTTACATTAATCTACAGCACTAATTTATATTTACTTACCACTGCACCGGAAGAAATTACTTCGGGAATGGAAAGTTTAATGCAGCCTTTACGCAGATTTAATATTCCCGTCACAGAACTTACTTTAACCTTAACCTTATCTTTACGATTTATTCCTTTAGTTTTAGAAGAAATTCAAAATTTAGTCCGTTCTGTGATGACAAGAGCAATTAATTGGAAAAAATTAGGATTAAAAGGAGGCGCGAAAGTTTGGTTAATTGTTACAGAAAGATTATTAGAAAATCTCCTTCTGCGAGCAGAACAGATGGCGAATGCCATGATGGTGAGAGGTTTTACCAGTCCCAATGAACATCGAGTTAGGTGGCAAGAATTACAATTAAGATTAGGAGATTGGTTAGCGATCGCCACTTTAATGATATTTTGGGTAATCAGAATCGCCTTTGGGGCTGATAGTACCCCATAGATATAAAAATATCCTCCCGAATTGTGGGGACATTGAAGGGAAAGTCCCCACTTGTTGGTACTATATTACCTTACTTTCTTCCAGTCGTTCTCAGCTTGTTCTAGTACATAAGCAGCAATATCTTGTATTTGTTCTGGTTTTAACTTTTTACCAAAAGCTGGCATAGCACCTCGACCTTTAGTAATTTGAGCAATAATCGCCTCAGAAGAGTACATATCGTACTTTAGCAAATCTGATTTTTTCAAGCTTTTAGCAGGGTTGACTAAATTTTTACCCCTAGCATGACACTGAGCGCAATTAGCGGTAAATAACGCCGCTCCATCTGCTGCTAAAGCCATATCACTGAAGGCAAAGGTAAAGATAGCAATGCCTAATAATAATACTGAGATAATCTTTTTCATCTGGTGTTCTCTCTACAACAACTGGGGAAACAATGTGAATATCCTCTCTAATTTTCATTTGGTTTACAGAGATTAGTCAAATGACGGGCTGTAAAACATCATGGTTCATAATTGTCAATTTGTGCTTAATTGATTATCAGTCAAGCCTTCACAAAAATGTAAAGTTATATGACCTACACATTGGAAAAATTCACCATTATCTGGCTAAACGAGGTTTTTCATTTTTCTGGTTACAGGAAACCACTACTGCAAGCACTTAGCTCAAATATCGGAAATTGACATACCATATTTGATTTACTTTGTCAACCAATAATTAAATATTAAAAAATATTGAGGAATTTTGGCATTTGGCAAAAAAAATTATAAGGTAGAGTCTGTTATGTAAATTTACTCATAGGTTCAAATGACAACTGCTACAAAAATCAACTTTTGGGAACAGGAAATTGCAGAAAATATTGCTACCAATTTTTCCGAATCATCCTTAACATTTCTAGCTCATCAGTTCAAACGGGATGGATTTCTCAAAGTTGCTGATATCATGCCTTGGAAAATCCGCCAAGAAATGAAACAAGAGGCTCTCAGACTCCTAGAATTGTACTCAGAACGACGTGATTTAAAATTGGCAACCACTGGGAATACTCCTAGAAATATGAGTGTAGTTACCAGTGAAAACATTGCCACCAACAGTGAGTTCGTAAATACCATATACAGATCAAATGCACTACTAAACATTCTAGAAAAATTAGGCGGGGAACCATTTTTGGCTTGTCCATCTAAAGATGAAGAATTTCTGATTACCAGACATGAAAAAGCTGGTGATACCCACGGTTGGCACTGGGGAGATTACCGTTATGCACTAATTTGGATTTTGGAAACTCCACCCATTGAATATGGTGGTATGTTGCAGTGTGTTCCCCATACTAGCTGGAACAAAACCAATCCCAGAATCCATGAATATCTATGTGAGAATCCTATTAGCACCTATGGATTTGTGAGCGGTGATATTTATTTACTGAAATCCGACACTACTTTACATCGTACAGTCCCATTAAATCGTGATGCTACACGAATCATGCTCAACATGACCTGGGGATGTATGGACGATCAAAAGAGAAACCTGAATGGTAATGATCGTTGGTGGGCAGAGGAAGAAGTAGAAGCTGGTACTTATGTCTAACTAGAAATAAAAGTCCCTCCCAAAATTAATTCATAACTGTGCAGGAGATAATTCCATGAGAGCCTTACAGATAGAAGAGTTTGAAAAAGTACAAGACCCCACGATGCGTCAGCGTTTAGATATCAACGAACAAGAAATAAAAGATTATCTAAACTACCAAATGAAGTATATTCTCAATCATCGTGCGGTAGAACATCCTCTCCTTAACTACTATCGAAAAAATGCATTTACTAAAGAACAGGAGAAGAAATTCTATCTAGAAACTTGGTATTACTTCCAATACGAACCCTTCTACATTACGAGTATGGCAGTAAATACTCGTGATTATAATATATTGAAGGAGATTATCCTCAATGTTTATGATGAAGTAGGTGGGAAAGTAACCCATGAAACCCTGTTTCGTGAGCAACTTAATGCTATGGGCATTACTAACGATGACATTGATAATTACCAATGTTTACCGAGCACAGTAGCTATCAATGAGGGAGCAAAAAAACTTTATGGTGATCCCCCAATTGAGAGAAATTTAGGGGCATTATATGCTGATGAAACTATGTCGGCAGTTTTAGCAGTACAGTTCAATGATGCCTTAGAAAACCAAGGCTATGATAGAGGTGTGAGAAAGCATTGGTTAATGCACATGAATGTGGAAATTAGTCACAGTAATAATGCTTTTAATGCGATCGCACCCTATGTAGTCAACAAGCAAGGTAGAGATTTATTTGAAGATGGCATCAATAAATATCTATACCTATTAGAAGCCTATTGGGACGGCGTTGATGCCATTGTCAGAGGTTAAAAAATAGCGGCTCTTCCAGATACCCACCAGGGTATCTTCTCATTTTTAATGATTAAGTCTAGGACAGCACCATCGAGGGAAAATATATGCTTAACAAATTTTTGGGGTCTAATTTGACAAAATTAGGTCTGTTAGCAATTATGACTCCAATATCAATTTTTGGGGAAGCAAATTTAATCATAGGGTCTAACAGCCAAGCATTGGCATCAACTCATAATAAATCTAAAGTTATTGCTTACAAAGCCGGCAGCAAAGATGCAGATAAGATCAAAATGCTCTTTGAAAAAACCTATGCTATGAATCTAAAAACAGGAGATGTAAATACTTATATGACCCTGTTTACTAAAGATGCAGTATGGATACCACCCGGAGGACTAGATAAGGTTGGTCCTAAAGAAATTGGTGAAGCTTTTGCTAACCAGGCCAACGCTGTTAATATTGATGCAGTTTTGACCGCAGACGAAATCAAAGTTATGGGCAATTTTGCTTATATTATTGGTACATCTGTGGCTAAAATTTCCCCGAAAGATGGTAGTCCCACCATCAACGTTAAATTCCGCGTGCTATGGTTAATGCAGAAAGAACAAGGAAAATGGAAAATTGCCCGGGAAATTTGGAACGCTAAACCCTAAAGTTGTAGGGGTAATTCATGAATTACCCCCACATAAATAAAGGTTTTTATTGATATTTTCCGTCAGTAAATAAACTATCTATATACACAGCCTAAAAAATTTAATTTCTAGTAATCTTATCAGATATTTATGGAAATTTCTCAATCAAAGATCCCCTTTGCTGGTTGTTTTACTACTGATTTAGAAAGTCAGATCAATAGTAAATTAGTTTTTGTTGGGTTGCCAGATGATCAGCAATCTTCTTATCTTCGAGGTTGTGCTCAAGCGCCAAATAGAATACGTGAAGCTTACGATGGCTATGGTTACAACAGCACAACAGATGCAGGAATTGATCTGTCGGAAACAGTGATTGATTTGGGGGACTGGTTGCCAGAGAGTGATGGAAATTTGACAGTAGAAAGTTATTATCAAAAGGCACAATCTTTATTTCGGGCGGGGAAAATCCCTTTTTTTGCAGGTGGTGATCATGCTGTAACAATACCTATTGGTAAAGCCTTAGATGTATTAGGACAGCCTGTTCATATAGTTCAAATTGATGCTCACCCTGATATATATCCAGAGATGGGTGGCAGCATTTATTCTCATGCTTGTGTAGCATCTCGGTTATTGGAGTATAACCATATTGCTTCCATTACCCAAATAGGGATTCGCACCATAAATAGAGTGCAACAAGGGGTAGTTGATAAATTTAGCGATCGCTTGCATCTGTTCCCAGCTAGGGAATTAAGCGAAAAATTACCATCCCTATCTCATATTCCCATAGGTGCACCAGTATACCTCACCATTGATCTTGATGGACTAGATCCGGCCTCTGCCCCTGGAGTTTCCCATCCCGTCCCCGGTGGGTTAAGTTCACGACAGGTATTAAATCTAATCCAGCAAGGTCATTGGCGTTTAGTAGGGATGGATGTGGTGGAGTTAAACCCAGATCGGGATGTAAATAATCTTACAGCAGTTTTAGCAGGTAGACTATTGCATGAGGGGATGGGCTATGCAGTGAAATTCTTAAGAAAGTTGTAGATGATTTAGATATTTTGATATTTACACATAAAAAAAATAGGATCTAAATCAATTGTCTTAATATCTTCTTGTTGTGTATTTCTAAATAGGACAGTAAAAGCGCCAGCACCCAATCCATCTTGGGGAAACATCCGATAACAAGGAACATGAGTTAAAAGAGATTGATAAGCAGATAAATGAATAACTTCCACCGCCTGAAAATGAGGAAACTTTTCTAAAAACCATTCACAAACCTGCTCATTTTCTTCAAAAGAATAGGTACAAGTCATATAAGCCAAATAACCTTGGGGGGCAACTACTTGAGCTGAATTAGCAATAATTCGTTTTTGGCGGTTGGCACTTTTATTAATTGATGTAGGGTGGAAACATCCCGGTGCTTTTTCACCTTTAGCTAAGAGAGATTGTCCAGTACAAGGAGCATCCACTATAACTAAATTACTAGAAGCTGGCAACATTTGCGCAAAAATACTAGAGTCTCGATTTACTACTCCACTAGGTTTAATTTGACAACGTTTTAAATTAGAAATTAACATTCCTAACCGCTTCCCAATTACTTCATTACTAATCAATAAATCAGGCTGTAAAGCCTTCCAAGCAAATAGACTTTTACCGCCAGGGGCGGCACACATATCAAAAACTATCGGTATTGATTCAGAAATAGCTAATAACACAGAAGCAGAAAATACCGAAGAAAAATCTAAACAGTAAAAGTATCCTTGTTGATGCAAAAGATGTTGACCAGGTTTTTGACTAATAGATAAACGGTCTACAAATTGGGGTTGCCAAGATATTGGCATTTCCAGTTTAAAAGGTGAAATATCTGGTTTATCTTGACACCACAGAATACAAGGTGCAAAGGGTTCGGGATGAACTAAAGCATCTATAAATTTTGTTTGTTCATCTACATTTGTAAATAAACGCCGGGTAACTTTAAGCAATAAATTAGAGGTTTTTTCCATATTAATTTTCACAAAATTAGGTCAACAGAAAAAGTGTTACAGCAGAACAATCTAATTAAGATATTTGACTGCATACTGAAAAAACAATAGACTTCTTGCAGAAGTAGGGGGAAACGAGTCAGAGGCAGATTTTTTCTGTACCTTTACCCTTTTACCTTTTGCAGATTTTAGATTTGGTATTACACTTATGCACCAAACAGGTCATGATATTTAACAATTTTCAGCAAAAATTACGCCAAGAGGCACAACGTTGGCGAGATGAAGGTATTATCAGTTCTTCCCAGTATGACCAAATAGCCAAGCGTCACCAATTTAATAACATCGAAGAGTCTGTCCGTGATAGTTTTGGTGTGATTGCCATTGTCATCGGGGGGTTACTTTTAGGATTAGGTTTAATGACTCTGGTGGGGGCAAATTGGCAGGGTTGGTCACGGGAAGTTAAATTTATCTTGTTAATGAGTTTGTTTCTCTCTACGGCCATTACAGGTTTTTTGACCTGGAGAGAACCCACAATGCCTACAAATCAAACCCAAAAATCACAACAGGGTAAACGGGTACTAGGTGAAGCATTATTAATTCTCAGTGCGTTTATTCTTGGGGCAACCTTGATGTTGATGGGGCAAATCTTCAATATTAGCGGTTCTGCTTCTGAGTTATTTTTAGCCTGGGGTTTTGGGGTGTTAGTAATGGCTTATAGTCTGACCCTCAATTCTTTGGGAATTATGGCCATTATCCTCATTCAAATCGGCTATTGGATAGGAATTGGGAATTTATGGTCTGATTCTGGGGAAGTAACTTGGGCGCGGTTAGCTGTGCGTCATATGCCCT
Organism: Cuspidothrix sp.; assembly: GCA_046080125.1. Lineage (GTDB taxonomy): Bacteria > Cyanobacteriota > Cyanobacteriia > Cyanobacteriales > Nostocaceae > Cuspidothrix. Next base: position 17,659 of record JBJTTJ010000021.1, on the reverse strand, counting down.
TATTATCATGGTTGTTTTTTGTTCCCCTAGCTTATATTTGCAGATCCCGATGGATTTTTGGTATGGGTGTGGTAGCATTTATTGTATCCTTGCAATATAATCTCCGACCTTTGCCACTGTTGACTTTTTCTGATGTAGTTCCTTGGGTAGCTTCTTTTGCTTTGGCCTTACCACCCTCTCTTTTGTGGAGTTATGATGATTTACTCTTCCCCACTGTTAATTATAGGTTATTTCAACCCCTAGCAAGAAATTTGGGTTTGATCTGTTTTAGTGTGGTTTTTTATCTTCTGTCTTTTCGTTGGCAATGGCAAGGTGTAGATTCTAGTGGTGGTTTAGGATTAGTTAATCCTGCCTATGAATCTAATAATTTGTCGGGTGTACTGCGGTCTTTACCTATTATTGATTTAGGGATTCTTAGCGGTTTAGCAGTTCTGCAATGGTTGTTTCTGATTCGTCATAGTAATAGTCCTCTCCGGCGAGAAGTATTTTTCAAACTTGGCATTATTGCTACCTTTTTGGGATTTATTCTCATTACCCCTTTCTGGCATCAAGCTATCACTCAAGTTACGGAATTAGGTATTTTTATCTTCAATGTGTTGTTGGCAATATTAGCCTGGGGACTGGTTCAAGAAGGATTAAAGTCACGCGATCGCACCTATTTTTGGTGTGGTATGCTGTTATTTACTCTACAAATTATTAGTCGTGTTTTTGAATATAACACCGATGTACTTTTCCGGGCTTTAGTATTTGGTATTTGCGGTTATTCCCTCATTGCTGCCGGACTTTGGTTTGAACGTCGCCTGACTACATCTAAAAATAGTAATGGCGGTGGTAGTGGCAATAGTGGAAATAAAGGTGGCAGTGGAAATAGCGGTGGTGGCGAGAATAAGGGGAGTCGAGATAATGGTGGAGGTAGTAGTAGGAAGTAATGGGGTAATTTTCAACTAAAATGAAGACTTCCTTATATAGGACTCCTATTTTCTTTTCTGTTCTCTGTTCCCTGTCTCTAAGGATAAGTTCATGAATCAAACCAGATTCCTATATATAAATCTCTGCGTATAAGTTCCTATGGAAAATTCACAGGTAATGGTGAAAGTATTTTTCTCTATTATCTATTACCAATTATTAATTTAATCTCATGAAAAGTGATTTCCCTGACTCAAAAAAAACCTTAACCCCAGAAATGGAATTTTCCGAAAAATTGACTTTTCGGGATTATTTAATTGCTACGGAACAAAAGGCTAATAAACCTTTACCAATTTGGCGATTAATTGCCCCTTTATTATTTCAGGTGGGGTTAATCATGGCTGTACCTCTCCAAGCTATGTATACAGATGTGACAGGTAAAATGGTGGTTTTGCAAACTACACCTGTAGAGGCTAATGATGTACTACGGGGTTCTTCTTTAAACTTGGATTATAATATTTCTCGTCCTGAAACCTTGAGAAGATTACCAGGTTGGAATGATTGGTTGCGAAGAAATTCCCGCAGGGGTAGACAAGTTATCCCAGGGAGTACATTATACCTCATTTTGCAAGAAAGACAATCTTTTCGTAGGAATGAACTTCAATCTTGGCGACCTATTCGGGTAAGCAGTAATCGTCCTGTTTATTTATCTAACAATCAGGTAGCTTTAAAGGGTAATTATCAAGATGGTTTGATTAATTACGGATTGGAAAACTACTTTATTCCTGACGAACAAAGACGGGAGATTAATAATGATCTTGCACAAATTCAGGAAGGGAGAAATAGTCGAGAAGAGTCAATATTAGTGAGGGTAAAAGTAGACCCTCAAGGTAATGCTGTACCCATGGGTTTGTCTATTAGAGATCGTAATTATCGTTTTCAGTAGTTGTTTATAGTATTTCCCAGTAAGCGTGAAGTACAAAATCATCTGCGTTTTATGATCACTGTTTATACCTCAATTGAATGGTAATTGCTATATTAACCCAGAAATAATTTTCCGGGTTAATACTTATTTTGCCAGCTAATTTTTGATAGCTAGGGTTAGTCCGTCTGCTATGGGAACTAAACTCAGTGTAATTCGGGAATCTTGATGTAATTTATGATTAAAAGCTCGAATTTTGTTAGTTTGATTGTCCTGTACTTGGACATCTGCAACTTTACCAGACCATAATACATTATCAATGGCAATTATTCCACCTGTGCGAATCAATTGGAGCGATCGCTCATAATAATTCTCATAATTACCTTTATCAGCATCAATAAAGGCAAAATCGAAAGTTCCTGCTTCCCCTACTGCTAATAAACTATCTAAAGTTTCCAAAGCTGGGGCAATATGCAAGTCAATTTTATCAGCGACTCCGGCTTGTTGCCAATAACGGCGGGCAATACTCGTATACTCTTCACTGACATCACAGGCGACTATTTTACCATCAGCAGGTAAAGCCAAAGCGACCACCAAGGAACTGTACCCAGTAAATACACCCACATCTAAAGTCTTTTTTGCTCCTATCAATTTTACCAACAATGCCATAAATTGCCCCTGTTCAGGAGATATTTGCATTCTGGACATTGGTAATTGGGAAGTTTCCTGACGTAGTTCGGTTAAGATAATCGGCTCACGCAGAGAAACTGAAAGTAAATAATCATACAGTGTTTGTTCTAAGCCTATTGTTTGTTTTGACATAAAAATCTGAAATTTGCTTTTATTTTCTAGTTAGCTACACAACAACAAATATAAAAGCGAGGCGATTACCAGCTTGTTTATAAACCGCTTGAGGGTCAAAATATAGCCACACAATATCGCCCCGATCTGGTACATTCATAAACCTCGAAACTTAAGTTCAGCATCTTATTCACTACTGCTGTGAAAGTTCCGAGGTTTTAGTGGTAAACATAAGACATAACGGTATCCTGATTCTGTTGAACCTTGAATATAAATTTGTCCATTATGTAATTCTGCCAAATAACAACTTAATAACAATCTTAATTTTTCACGGGGTATACCAGAAGATATTTGACCAGATTTTTTTAGTAAACTATCAGCTAGTATATTGCCAGAAAAATTAGCTATTTCAAGAGTATCTTCTTGATCATTGATCATCGTTACCATTTGAGAAGAATTGAGGTAGAAGCAAGAATCACAATCAGTTACACTATCTACTAACCAAGAATGAGATAACCAGACAGTTATAGATAAAGTATCTTCTTGATAAGAAACATCAATTGCGATAGTACTACCAGTATCAGAAATTTGTATAACAGTGGAGATTAAATTATACAAAATTTGTCGTACCTTGTCTTTATCTAAAGATAAAAGACGATTTTGCCCTGGTTCTATAGATAAACGAATATTTTGTCTTCGACGGGTAGCTAATTCTTCTAAAGAATTGATTGCTTGTTTGCAGAGCATTTCAATATCTACAGGAACTAAGTTTATGAGATGAGAATTTTCATTAGTCGTGTCTAACTCAGTAATTTCATTCACTAAAGAAAGTAGATACTTACCACTGTGTTGGATGACTTCTAGATATTCTCTTTGTTTACTTGTTAAAGGACCATAAATTTCTCTTCCCAACACACCAGCCATGCCTAAAACAGATGTTAAAGGTGTACGTAACTCCTGAGTTAGCTGATTCAATAGTTCTAATTTAATTTGTTGACTAAAATCAAATTCCTTTTCTAGATTTGGAGAGGAAACTTTCAAGTCAATTATCTGTTCATCGAGGCGGGGAAATTTCAGCGTAGATTTAATATTTTCTGATTCTGAGCTATTTTCTAATAATCGGTTACGTTCAAATTCACTCATACTCCAACGAGCAATAACTTGCAAAAACTCAGCATCACGGTTAGAGAAAACACGAGGTTTTCGATCCATAACAGCTAATGCACCCAGACAATTGCCTTCTGCGTCTTTTAGAGGTGCACCTAAATAGGAGCGAATACCATAGTCAGAGACCAGTTTACTCTCTTGAATAAGAGAATTAGTTTCTTTAGTTGTATCATTAATAACTAAAATTCGGGAAGTTTCCACTACCTGAGAACAAAATGAATCCTGACGAGAAAGCTGACGAATACGGGCTAAATCATTCATTAATCCTAATCGGGATAAACCTACTGCTGATTTAAACCAATGACATTTTTGATCAATAAATCCCAAAATACAAATTTCTACATCCAAAAAGTGAGCAGCAGTTTGGGTTGCCTCCTCAAACACGGGAATCATATCTGATTTTCGTAAACCCATTGCAGATAAGGCTTCTAATCGTTTTTGTTCTTTTTTGTTGATGGTATTCCAATCGTTGTCGAGGGCAAATAATTTCTGTTCTGAATCTACCATTGTTTCTATTACCTTGATGATTGCTTGATATATAAATCGGATAATTTCTAGAGGTTATTCCCTCCTCCTTCAGAGAATGCCCAAATTGCGAGGTTAATCAATACCTAAAACTTCAATAGCTGATTAGATCCCCTACGTTCGTTGTTTTACAACAAAAATTACCATATTTAAACCAGTGGAACAGCGATCGCTGCACCTTGACCACGGATGGTTTTGCTAGAATTAGAACTGGAACGGTTAGAGTCAAAAAAACCAAGCAGCTTGTTATTCTTCAACTATTCCCTATTAAATATGGCAAAAATTGTTCCTACAAAAAAACCTCCAAGATGGGCCCAATAAGCGACCCCCCCAGTTTCTACACTCATATTAGCTGCGGCCTGGAGACTCGCAAAACCAGAGATCAAATTCTGAATGAAGAAAATACCAATCACTATTAATGCAGGAACATTAATAGTAGTAATAAAAAAACCTAAAAATACCAAAGTTGTAATTCTTGCCTGGGGAAACCAAATTAAATAAGCACCTAAAACCCCCGAAATTGCCCCACTTGCCCCCAAAGAAGGAATATTAGAGTAGATACTAATAAACCATTGGCAAAGAGCCGCTAAAGCACCACAGGCTAAATAAAAACATAGATATTTAAAATGCCCTAAGCGGTCTTCAATATTATTACCAAAAACCCAGAGATAGACCATATTTGATATTAAATGCCACCAGCCTCCATGTAAAAACTGTGAAGTAAATAAAGTCGTCCATTCCCCTATCCAATTAATAGTTAATTCTTGGGGGATGACAGCATATAATTGAAAAAACTGTTCTAGTTGTAGATTTGACAAACTCAGTTCATGGAAAAAAACTAGAACATTTGTCCCGATTAACCCATAGGTCAAATATGGGGTAATTCTGGTTGGGTTTTCGTCATAAAGGGGAAACACAAATATTGTTCCTAATCATTACTAATAGAACTATAACTCTGAATATCGAAAATTTGAAAGTATGAGTTAAGCGCCTGAGCAAAATTAATTCAATATTTTGATCACAAATAAAAATCCTCAGAGCTTATCCCTTTCTTCCTATTTCCTGGATTTACAAAAGATTCGCTGATTCGTAGAGTCTTCGCACAATAGCTGTAATCTTTGTACCATAATCCAAATCCGCCGACCAACGGCCTGATAATTGATGTACTAAGGGAGCAACACCTCTAGTTACAAAACGAAATCTAGGATCTACTTCTTGTTGTACTAAAGGTTCTAAACTGGCATAAGCTTTTAAGTGTTGAATATGCGCTCTCACCCCAATTCTAGCACTAGGAAAAGATGCTCCTTCTCCCCCCCCACCAACTCCTCCTAAACCAGCAAAATTGTTTTGCCGGGGTTTAATATCACTACCAAATCGTAAAAATCCTGTTTCTAAACACATTTGACAAAAGGCAATATCATGATTTACTCCTTCAATTATGGCTTCTTCTCGATAGAGTTTAGGTAGATCAGGAAATTGAGCAATACCGCTTTCATTATTATTTTTTAGGAATAATTGTAACTGTAATTCAGATGTATTACCATTCGAGATCAGTTTCTCAATTTGTCCTGGACAAACTGCTAAAATCGAACGTAATTTAACTGTGCGTGTCCCATTATCCCAATCAATAGAAACATGAGATTCTCGCAGTTCTACGGCTTTAATATAAACTACTTGCCGGTAGGTAATCCGACGCTTGGCAACTTTAGACAGATCAATTCGGAGTCTATCTACTAAATCAATGGGGATATAAGCATTACCGTTAATTAATAATCCTTGTTCTGCATAATTCTGGCCATTGATATTAATATTAATAGGAGGATAACTAGTTTCAGTTATGGGTTGCTTAGGTTTATTGGCTTGACTCCAAGCTACTAGTCCCTCAGCAATACCTATAGCAAAATCTCGACGACGAGTTTGTAATAAAGATCGATCTTCAGGACTGCTTAAAAAACCAACTTCTAGTAATAAGGCTGCGATCGCCGTTTGACGACAAAATTCTAAACTACCTAAACCACTATCCGTATCCGGCTTCACCCCTCGGTTTGGTAGTTGGGAAACACGGCGCAACAGTCCGTTTAATATCATCTCTGCATTTTGTTTACGTTGATCATTTTTGGCAATATAGAAAACACTTGCCCCCCGCACAGATGGGTTACTAGCCCCATTAGCCTGGATCTCTAGCGCTACATCCTGACTATTAGCACGAGCATTAATCCAAGTTATAGTTTGAGCAGCACTTAAATCATCAGGAACAGCTAAAACTTCTAAACTACGGCTACGGAGTTCTGTCACTACTAGATCCCGCAAAAGAATCATTTCCTTTGCTTCTGTTGTTCCGCCGGCAATCACTCCATGGTCAAATTTACCCGCTTCCATGCCACCATGTGCCGCAGAAATAAAAATACGTCCCATTTTTTACTTCCATTATTAACTTTCAGCAATTGCAATTTTATCCTATTAGACATCTGGTAGTAATGAAATGTGTACAACCACTAAATCCTTGGTCAGAACAATTCATTTTCACTAGATGTCTATTGATCAGATTCAGAAAGTGGCTATGATCATACTTGTGTCATGGACTAAATTGCCAGTTATAATTTACTTATAGCTTAAACCTACTTATATATCCACCTATAACATTTCCACAAAAAACAATCATGTTTTGCTCTAAGTAGGTTCGCAAAATAAAGCCAAACTCTGTAAATAAAAGTACACAAGCCCACAACCCCTTTACCTCCTATTCTATTTATTGATTCCGATCTGTTTTACCCCTCAAATAATCTATTTTATACATAAAAATATGTCACATTCAGTAAAAACATTAGATCAGATCACACAAGACAATACAGAAAAAGCAAAAGAAGAAAAACAGATCAATGAGGTGCTTTTATTGATAAAAACTTTAATCTATGAAGAAGAAAGTACGATCAAATTGATTATAGAATCTCTATATGATATTGGAGCACCTAATCTCGTTGATCAAAAAATTAAGTTGGCAATTCTTAACCACAGTCTCAAATTTATGACTAAACTATCTAAACCAGTATTTAAAATTGTTGCTTGGCATTGGTTTAAGAATAATTGCCCAACATTGATTACAGGGTGGCTACACAGTAAGGTCTCATTTCCTAAAGTCGAACCTCAAAAAATAGCAGCAGTTATAGAAAATGAAAATAAAGATATAGATTCTAGTCCGCCACTTTTAGCGGGAAATTACACAGATGAAATTAAACATCTTCATTTTCAGGTTAAATTGTTAACAGGGGTCTTAATAGTCGTTTTAACTATGTTTAGTGGTAGTTTTATCTGGATCAATTATTCATTACAGCAATCCCATTTAGAAACTGTACAAAAACTCAAAAACAAAGTTAAAACTCTAGAATCTAGTACGACACGGCATAACAATCATTAAAATTTTCTCAATTCTCTCATATCTTCCCTGCTTCCTGAATTCCTTAATTATTACAAATTGATATGTTGCGAGTTTTAATTCTCGGTGGTGTTGGTGATGCCACCGAATTAGTTACTAGAGTAGCAAATATTTCTGGTATTGAAGCGATCGCCTCTTTAGCAGGTCGCACTCTTGCACCCCATACTCCCGTCGCTAATGTACGAATTGGCGGTTTTGGTGGTGTTGCTGGTTTGGTTAATTATTTACAAGAAATGAAAATTGATATCTTAATTGATGCTACTCACCCCTTCGCCCATCAAATTTCTGAAAATGCCGCCGCAGCAACAGACAAAGTAGGTATTCCTCGTTTAATGTTAATTCGTCCACCCTGGCAAAAATTAGAGACAGATAACTGGATAGAAGTAGAAAATAATCTAGCTGCTGCTAATGTTTTAGAAAACCACAGTCACAGAGTATTTTTAACAATTGGTAGACAAGAAATTGCCACTTTTGCACATTTACATAATATTTGGTTTTTAATGCGGATGATTGATCCTCCCAATGCCGGTGTGATTGTGCCACCAGGATTGATTTTATATGATCGTGGTCCATTTACTTTAGAAAGTGAGGAGGAAATTTTACTCAAATATAATATAGACACAATTGTCAGTAAAAATAGTGGTGGTAGCGCCACCTATCCGAAAATTATCGCCGCACGAAAACTAGAAATCAAGGTTGTCATGGTTAAGCGTCCACCTGTACCCCCAGGAGAACAAGTTGCCGATGTAGACGCTGCTGTGCAATGGTTATTAAACAAGTTAAATATCTTGTCATAGTATGGTAAATATAGTATTAATAAGCTATTGTCACTTAATAATTTCCAGATCATAAAATGGCATCAGTTAATACCTTAGTTAAACCCTTTGTAAAATGGGCAGGAGGAAAAAGACAGCTTGTGCCGACAATTCTAGCCCATCACCTTCCTGAAAATTATCATCTTCAAACCTACTACGAGCCTTTTATTGGTGGCGGTGCACTTTTGTTTAGTTTGCAACCTAAAAAAGCTGTAATTAATGATAGCAATGCTGAATTAATAAATTGCTATAAAATAATTAAAGATTCTTTAGATGAGCTAATTGAAGACCTAGAAAATCACAAAAATGATGAATATTATTATTATCAGATTAGAAGCTGGGATAGAGAAAAGAGTTTTCAGTCTAAAACAGAAGTCCAACGAGCATCTAGGATTATTTTCTTAAATAAAACTTGTTATAATGGCCTATTTAGAGTTAATTCTCAAGGTCAATTTAATGTACCTTTTGGCAAATATAAAAATCCCAATATTTTAGATATAGCTGTTTTAAAAGCAGTTAATAAGTATTTGAATGAAAATCAAGTTAGAATATTAAACTCTGATTTTCAAGAAGCTGTTAAAGATGCAAAACGAGGAGATTTTATATATCTTGATCCTCCTTATGATCCAGTTTCTGAAACTGCTTCTTTTACGGGCTATGATGTTAACGGTTTCAATAAACAAGCGCAAAGAAGATTAAAAGAACTATTTGATGACCTAAACAATAGGGGTTGTTATATTTTACTAAGCAATGCTTATACAGAATTTATCGAAGACCTGTATCAAGATTATCCGCACACGAAAATATCAGCTACAAGAGCGATAAATTGTCATGGTAAAAAAAGAGGTAAAGTGGATGAGATTTTAGTAAAAAACTTCTGATGAAAAAGATGTAAGGACAATTCATGAATTGTCCCTAAAGGTTTGGTGGTTATGCACATTTTATTAAGCTGTTGTGGCTTTAAATTGAATAATTAGTACAAGCAAGATGCTTGTGCTACTGCAACTTCAGGTTTTTTGATTATACAGTTTGGCTGCACATTAGCTTACTACCAGATATCTATTGAATCCTCTGAGAGGGAGAATTAAAATAGATTACCAATGATGATCATGATCATTAATTGGGGATTGTCTCCTGTTAATAACTTAAACTTTCTTGAGAAATAGCAAAAGTTTCACTGATAATTTCTGATGCTAGTTGATTAGAACTCAGAAACGGATAAACTGGATAACCATGATGATTATCTAAGGACGAAAATGACTGATATTGGGCATCTATTCCCAGAGAAACACTAGGTAAATAGATGATGTTGTAATTTACCATATCGGCAGAATTTACTGAAGAAAAAGACAAATTAAACAAGCTGTGCAAAGGTAATTTATACAATTCTCGATGGGGAATTAGAATAATCGTATCTACACCTTCTAATTCTTGAATAATTGTGGAAATATTCAAAATTTCTTGTAATGGTAGCAGTTTAGATATTGTTGCAGATTTTTTCCAATCAGTTAACCAACGTTCAAATTCAATTAATCGTTTTACCCCTTCGGGAATTACTTCTGAATCTTGTATTGGTGTTAAAAGGAGAATGGGTGATGGCGCTTGATCTTTAATGATAAATGTCTGTAAAGCTGCTGGACTAAGATGCCAATAAATCATCGCAGTAGCAGGATTAAGCAGTTGTTGAATGGATTTATAATTTCTGGATTGCACCTGATAATTTAACTTTGGTGCTAACCACTGTAAGCAATTATTTTTACCTTGTTCAGCAATTTCCCAAGCTTCTACTATGTCCCCTATATTGACCGCTAAATCAACTGCTAACTGTCCCAAACCTGCGAATTTCAAACCTAATTGTTTTTTGTTTTCATCGCTGCGTGTGGGATTATTTACTAATTGTTTTAATAATTCAACTCCCCATGTATGCAATTCTTGGGCCGGAGTTGTTTCACCTAAACAAATTAATATTTTAGTCAGAGATTGTAAAATTTCCAGGTGCAATTCGGGAAAATCTTCTTGTGTGAGAGTAGACAGTGCTTTTTGGTATTCAGATATGGCATAATACCAATAATCACGAGGTGAGGCTTCTTTTTTGCTTTGCTCGTAGTAAGTATTACCAATTGCTATATGTAATCTCCCCCACCCTTCTGGATGAGTATCTGGACGCAGATGCTTTAAACCCTCTTGATATGTTGCTAATTTGCCTGGATAGCCGGCTAAATTTAGGTCTGGGTTAGATTGAGAAATGCTACTAAATACAATTAGTGAGGATTCCTGAGGGGTAATATGTCCCACGGCTGCACCACGACCTAACCAAGCTTCCCAGTAATCTAGTTTAATTTGTAAGGCGCTATTATAGCAGCAAATAGATTCAACAAAATGCTCTAAATAAAATAAGGCTACAGCTTGGTTATACCATGCTGGGTGGAAATCAGGTTTGATGGCGATCGCTTGTTGATAGGAAATGATTGCATCTTCCCGACAACCGAGATTTTCAAAAGACACACCCCGATTGTACCAAGCTAAATAAAATTCTGGCTGAATGGCCAGTGCTTGATCCCATGATTCAATTGCTGCGGACCATTGTTTTAAATTAAATAGCACCACACCGCGATCAATCCAGACTTCGTAATAGTTTGGTGCTATAGCCACAGCTTGGTCATAACTAGCAATTGCATCTATATGCTGTTCACATACAGACAAAGCTATACCCCTGTAATACCAGGCTTGGGGGTCTTGGGGATCAAGATCCAGGGACTGATCGTAAGTAGAAATTGCTTCCATCACTAAACCTAACTTGAGTAAAGCCGATCCCTTGCTGAACAGAGCTTCTGAATAGTCTGGTTTAATAGAGATCGCCCGATCAAAAGATGCGATCGCCCCATCAAAATTTCCCAATTCCCCCATAATACAGCCTTGAGTGTGCCAGACCTTGTACAAGTTTGGTTTCAGTGCCAGAGCTTTGTTATAAGCCGCGATCGCCTCTGTAAATCTTTGCAAATAAAACAGAGTTAAACCCTGATTTAGCCAATATTGATACTCTTCTGGTTGCAATTCACTTGCCCGTTTATACAAAGACAAAGCAGATAATAGATCTCCTGTTTTAGCTCGCTGTAACCCTTGGTAAAATAGAGATTGAGCCTCATTAACAACAACTATATCCAAGGACTCTTGAGAAACAATTTCCTGATCACGAATTGCCAACTCTGAAGCCAACTGGTGGGCTAAACTGGTACTTTGCTCCAACCTTACCACTAATTCATCTAAAGTAGATGCTAACTGCGGCGTGACATTTATCAAAGACTGATTCGAGCTTTCCTCCCGTGGTGCTAAAGAATCCGCACCTGCATACTCATAACTGTGATCTTCATTTTCTGACAATTCATGGACATGATCAATATCCTCCAGTCCAGACTGATTACCTGTATCTATAGACTCACCCGTTAACATATCCTCAATCATCTGGGATGCTGATGGACTTTTTACCACCTCCTCAGATTGATGATTTTGATATTCCTGGGGTTGTTTGTTTTGGCGAATTAATTCTTGCCCTAGATCGTCTAATTCCTCTTCTGTGGGTATGACAATCTCTAGTTCTTCTGACCCTTGTTGACGCTGATCCTCATGATTGAGATTGCGCCCCAACAGCTGAACCCCAATATCATAAGCAAGATTACTAATGTCACCAATACCTAACTCACCCAATTGCACCAGACGCTTGGCCAAATGATAATTGGGTGCTGGGGAAGCCAGTAGTTTGTCACCAAACCCCAACAACCAATCTATCCAACGGTCAATAGTAATTCGCGGCTCCATGCGCTGCAAATACTTTAACGCCCACTGTTGTCCTCGCGCCTGATACACGCCCTCTAGAAGTTCATTAAACAAGAACTCTAGATCCGCCTTTGTAAGTTCTGGTAGTTCATCTACCACCAAGTGATCCTGGCTAGGTTGGGAATCAATGATTCTCATACTGCCAAAGAGATACTGTAAAAATCTGTTAAGCCACTGTGAGAGCCACCTAAACATCTGCCAATTTGTTGGATTTTCTTTCTCCTAGATTGTAACTATCGTTGTGTCAAAAAAATTATTAATTACCGAATTCAATCAGAAATTTCTGTTGACCTCGGTAAAAACATTGGTAGCTCTAAGGATTAAGTTTCATTATACTGACTCACCAAGACTTGAATAATCTCTTCGGGATTATCTGTTTCCATGCCTAGCTGTTGGGCAATTTGCAGACGCAGGGTTTGATCTTGCTCCAATATCATCAATAATTCATCCAAGGTGACAGTTTTGTATTCTCCCTCTGGTAAATTGTCCTCCGTTGTCACAGCAGGTGGGGGCGGACTCTGTATTACTGTATCCGGTCCGCTATACTCCCAAATTGGCTGTCCTGGATTGCGTGTGAGGATTTTCATACCTATATCGTAAGCAAGGTTACTAATATCACCCACTGCCAACTCACCCAGTTGAACTAATCTCACAGCTAATTCATTATGGGGTTTTGAGGATACTAATAATTTTTCCCCAAACTGATTTAGCCATTCTAACCAACGTTCTGTACTGACTCGATGCTCAAGATTATGTAGCCATTTCTTCGCCCATGTCTGTCCTTTAGCTTGATGGGCTCCTTCTAAAAGTTCTGTGAACAGAAATTGTAAATCTGTATCACTCAAAGGCGGTGGGACAACTCTTGATAATTGTTCCCTGGGTTGGTTGAGATTTTGTTTAGTACCAAACAAGCGCTTAAAAAATTTTTTAAGCCATTGAATAAGTCGCTTGAACATCTGATACACCCCTAAAGTTGCTTTCTCAAATTTTAACTATTGAGGTGACATCAGAGTAGGAAATTAAGAATTAAACGGCTGATCAATTTTCTTCAGTCAGTGGACTTTAAGCCTACCTACTTAACTTTTTTCTGGTGCTAGAATTGGAGATCAAATGTACTATTTCTCGCTCTGAGAAAAATTACCATCAGTTGTTAAAATGGTAAAACCCTAAATTCGCTTGGGATATAAGGATTTACAGATTTCCATGTCTTACGAACCCCTGCACCATAAGTATCGGCCAAAAAGTTTTGCTGAACTGGTGGGTCAAGAGGCGATCGCTACTACCCTCACTAATGCCATTCTGTCAGCGAAAATTGCCCCTGCCTATTTGTTCACTGGCCCTAGAGGTACAGGTAAAACTTCTAGTGCTAGAATTCTCGCTAAATCCTTAAATTGTCTCCCAGGTGGTCAACCAACACCTCAACCCTGTGGTGTTTGTGAAATCTGTCAGGGCATTACTAAAGGTTATTCTACAGATGTCATTGAAATTGACGCTGCTAGTAATACGGGTGTGGATAATATCCGGGAATTAATTGAAAGGGCGCAGTTTGCCCCTATCCAATGTCGCTATAAAGTTTATGTGATTGATGAGTGCCATATGTTAAGTACCGCAGCGTTTAATGCGTTACTTAAAACCCTGGAAGAACCACCTAAACACGTTGTTTTTGTTCTGGCGACGACAGACCCCCAAAGGGTATTACCAACAATTATTTCCCGTTGTCAAAGGTTTGATTTTCGCCGCATTCAGTTAGATGCAATGGTACAGCATTTAACTAATATTGCTGCCAAGGAAAAGATTAATATTACCCATGATTCTCTCACCCTCGTGGGACAGATTTCCCAGGGGGGATTAAGAGATGCGGAAAGTCTATTGGATCAACTAGCTTTAGTTACAGGAGAAGTGACACCGGATAAGGTGTGGGACTTGGTAGGTTCGGTCAGCGAAAAAGACTTATTTGGACTATTAGAAGCGATCGCCCAAGATCAGGCGGAAATAGTCCTCGATACTACCCGGAAAATCCTAGATCGGGGGCGAGAACCCCTGATTATTCTCCAAAACCTCGCCGCTTCTTATCGAGATCTCCTGATCGCCAAAACCGCCCCCAATCGTCAAGATTTAGTTACTTGTACTCAGTCAACCTGGACATCATTGGTTAGCTTTGCCCAACAACTTGATACCACCACCATCTTACGAGGACAACAACACCTCAGAACCGCAGAAGTACAACTGAAAAACTCCACTCAACCCCGGTTGTGGTTAGAAGTCACATTACTGGGATTATTACCAAGCGCGAATATTCCCATCCAAACTGGAAATATTTCCCTACCAACTGTTACTCATGTTCATTACCAAACTGCTGCACCCCCCCCAGTATATCCACCTGCTTATATCCCAGCACCACCTACTCCAGAACCTATATCTACACCACTTACACCTACTTATCCCCAACCTGCCCCAGTACAACCACTAGCAGAGGGTTCACAATCTGATTTAACTCAACTTTGGCAACAGGTTCGGGGACATATTCAACAGCTACCCACACAAGCATTATTGGGGCAAATGTGCCATTTAATAGAATTTAATGGTGCGATCGCTCGTATAGGGGTAAAACCAGCGTGGTATGACAAGGTGAACTCCTATCTCCCTATGATCATCACCGCTTTTAGGCAAGCTTGCCAAGGGGAAATTCAAGTCAATCTCGAAAAAGCCTCCTCTGCAAATGCCACCACCACCCGAAGAAACCCACCCCCACAAAATTCTACCCCCCTACCCCAACCAATACCCGAACCAATACCCCAACCAACACCCCAACCAACACCCGAACCAACACCCCAACCAACACCCCAACCAATCCAAACCATTGCTGCATCACCACCGCCATCATCCCCATCCAACTGGGATCAAGATAGTGTCATCAAAGCAGCAGAAAGTTTAGCTAAATTCTTTTCGGGAGAAATTATCCGTATTAACGATGATAGTTTCCATCTATCCGATATTGTCACAGATCATGAAGTACCGGAAATATATGAATCCTATGTTGATGAAGAATATAATTAGACCAAAATCAGCAATATTCCTAAACAATACATAAATTGATTGGTGGTGTCATCATCGCCATAAATGCCAACGCACAAAAATTATTGGTAACTTTTGCGAATACACAACCTAGAATTTTAAGATAAATTAGAGCAGCGATTAAAGGATGAATAATGCGTGTTTTTGTACTAATTTTCAATGTTGGGACTGACAACGAGGGCATTCACAGCGTTCGCATTAGGAATACCCAGGGGATACAAACTAATCAAATCCTCTTGTTTGAATTAGAAGATGATGCAACTCGCTATGCTTTAATGTTAGAAGCTCAAGATTTCCCTGTACCTACAGTGGAAATGATGGATGCCGATGATGTGAAAGAATTTTGCGAAAGCTCAGGCTATAATTGGGAAATTATTCCAGCCAACAGTGACTTGATCATTCCACCAGAAATAAACTTGGAACAAACTGATTGGCAACCTGACCTAGAAATAGAGGACTCTCATCTATCTGTCCCAGAAATTGCTAATTCTGATTTAGACAGTATCCGTCGTCAGTTGGAAGGCTTATTATAATTGATCAATAGTCATTAGTCAAGAGTAAATCATCACTGACTATTGGCTACTGACATAGGATAGACAAAAAATGACAAATTTTCAGGAACGCGGGCATCTGCTCACCGAACAAGTTAATCCCAACAGTCTAAATTTAGACCAACTCAATTCTTTGGAATTGGTAGAATTATTTAATAGTGAGGACATCAAAGCAGTGGCAGCAGTAGCAGCAGCTAAAGTTCAGTTAGCAGCGGCCATTGATCTGACAGCAGAAAGGCTAGGTCAAGGGGGAAGGTTATTTTATGTGGGTGCAGGAACAAGTGGTAGATTAGGTGTATTAGATGCGGCTGAGTGTCCTCCTACCTTTTGTACTCCTCCTGAATTAGTGCAGGGAATTATTGCCGGTGGTGCTGGTGCATTAGTCCGCAGTTCCGAGGATTTAGAAGATCGATCAGAAGATGGGGAAGGTGCGATCGCCCAACGACAAATCACCCAGCTAGATGTAGTAGTCGGTATCACGGCTGGAGGAACTACTCCCTTTGTTCGTGGTGCGATTAATGCCGCCCGTCAACGGGGTGCAGCTACCATTTTTATCGCCTGTGTTCCTACTGATCAAGTTAGTATTGAATGTGATATTGATGTCCGTTTACTGACGGGTCCAGAGATATTAGCTGGGTCTACACGCCTAAAAGCGGGGACAGTAACAAAATTAGCTCTCAATACCCTATCTACGGGGGTCATGGTCAAACTTGGCAAGGTGTATGGTAATCGCATGGTTGATGTGGCCGTCACTAATCAAAAATTACGCGATCGCGCTCTGGGAATCCTCCAAGACCTCACCGGGTTAAGTCGAGAAGCTGCTGGGTTTTTACTAGAACGTAGTGGTAAATGGGTCAAGTTATCCTTATTAATGCACTGGACAGGCTTAGATCAAGACTCAGGTAAAAAACTCTTAGCAGCCCATCAAGGTAATCTGAGATTAGCTATCAACGGTTATGATCATCGAAGAACTTAAATTGTA
The DNA here is from genome assembly GCA_046080125.1 of Cuspidothrix sp. GTDB lineage: Bacteria > Cyanobacteriota > Cyanobacteriia > Cyanobacteriales > Nostocaceae > Cuspidothrix. Next base: position 648 of record JBJTTJ010000021.1, on the reverse strand, counting down.
AGAATTTACGACAGTCTCAGTACCAGTCCTACCTCATAACTGAAAAAACTGCTGTAATTTCTATTTTTGGTATTGAGTTTAAATCACAAAATAGGAATTGAGAAGTGAAAAGCTACACTCATCACTTCTCATGAGACTACTCCTTACACTTATTGTAAGTAGAACATTTTATCAATCTGTGCAACATCTAGCTAAAGATGCAGATTGATGGGCAATGCTGATAAATCTGGTGTAAAAACAGACTATTACTCCCCAATTATTGTTTGCCCTGTAATATGTATTCGATTTCTGCCAGCTTGACAGGACCGCCAAAATTCTCGTCACTCATGATAAAAGATGGTGTACCACCCAATCCTAATTTGCGGGCTAATTCTAAATCTTTTTGAATGGAACTATTAGCTAATTCGCGGTCAGAGTTAAATTTGATCAGATCCAAATTTAGTTTTTTAGCAGTATCTAAATATAAGGTCTCACCCAATTTCTTTTGATTGGCAAATAGGGCATCATGCAGAAATGTTGAATTTCGTTACAAAAGTTTACATATTCAGTTATGGTAGTCCTATTAAGGGTGAAAATGTCAACATCTCATGATATCTTCCATGAACATAACTAATTTGTTGACACATACAAGCTTGAAGATAGCGGAAT
>JBJTTJ010000020.1:0-25424 GCA_046080125.1 Cuspidothrix sp. | reverse complement strand
TAAACCACCTTTTTCAGAAATTGCTAAAACAGCCATTGAACCGGGTTGTCCGTAGGCTACCAGGTTTGTACCTTCGCAGGGGTCAACAGCGATATCAATTTCGATTAATTCATCAGGGTTACAGAAGTTTTTAGCATCTTCACGAGTACAGATCCCAACTTCTTCACCAATGTAGAGCATAGGAGCATCATCCCGTTCCCCTTCACCGATCACAATGCGGCCACGCATCTGGATTTTGTTCATCCGTTCCCGCATAGCTTCCACTGCTACTTGGTCAGCAATGTTCTTTTCGCCTTTACCCATCCACTTTGCAGAGGCGATCGCCGCTTGCTCAACTACTTCAATAATCTCTAAACCAATTGTATTTTCCACGAAATCTGCCCTCTATATTGCTTGTCTTAGCGTCGTTTTCTTAGCTATTTCAGTTTTCAAGTTTACCAAAATGCGGCACGTTCACAAAAAAGACTTTGAGTATTAGCTTTGTTAAGTTTTGCAACAATCAACAGAACAGGGACGCACAGAAGCAGGAAAGAAGATTTTTTACTGACCACGAACAACCAACACCTGACAACTGACAACTGACAACCAACAACAAAAACAGAGAATAATTGAGTAAATGTCCCTAGCAAGTTAAAATAATTTTGGTGACAGCCTCTCCACTGTTCATTACGAGGCTTTTATGGCAGCAAACCTTAAACAAATAGCAAAATACCTAGATAATCTAGGTTGGGACTATCGTTTTGATGAAGAAGAAGATCGAATTATTACGGGTGTTGAAGCTGAAAATATGGAGGATTTCCTGATAGTCGTCCAACTGGATGAGGAAGGAAAATTTTTTCGTCTATTTGCACCCCAAGTTTTGGCGGAGGTGAAAGACCATCCTCACAAAAATGCTATCCTCCAGACCATGCTGGCCATTTCCTGGGAAACCAAAATGTTGCAATGGGAATATGATCCATCCGATGGTGAAATCCGCGCTATCATTGAATTTCCCCTAGAGGATTCCATGCTAACAGAAAGACAATTTAACCGTTGTTTAAGCGGATTAATCCAAATTGTGGATACCATTGCTCTACCACGATTGCAGGAAGTAATGGAAACAGGAGAAGATCCGGGAAATCTAGACTTAGGAGAAAGACTATTATTAAGTATTCAAGAACAAGCTCCCGGATTATTAGAACTCCTAGAAAAAGCCATGGAAGCGCGGAAAAAGCGCGGTAGTTTTCCCGATGAATAAGCGGATCACTACCACAATCACTACACGGCAAAGTGATAACCTGATCATATAGTGAAATTTTGTAGGGCTGGATTTTTATGACATCCTATGCAACCTCCTCTGCTAAAGCAGAAATGAGCGAACTCCGGCGGCTGAAAAGTTTATTACCGCCAGAATTACAAAGTTGGGTATCAGTTGAAGGTACAACTGAAGTGAATCCATCTCTGATCCGTTGTGAGGAAATTGGTAAAGACCAAGTAGAAATTCAAATTGACTTGGTAAAATGGGATGCTCTGGCAATGGATCAGCGCAATTTACTATTTTGGCACGAAGTAGCCCGCATTCAAAACGACACCATTCCTAAAGATGGTTGGGAAATGGCAGCGTTGGCCATTGGTTTAGGTGGTGCAGTGGGTGAATTATGGGTACAAGATGGATTATTGCTAGTATTAGCTTTAGCCCTTTGTGGTGTTTCCGGTTGGCGACTATATCAAAAAAATAATGGGGATAAACAAATTAAAGAATTGTTGGATGCTGACGAAAAAGCGATCGCTCTAGCAACTCGTTTTGGTTATAGTTTACCTAATGCCTATAAAAGTCTCGGTAGTGCTTTAAAAACTTTAGTCGAAAACACTCCTAGCAAACGTCAGCGTTCTCGATATGAAGCTAGACTTTCTGCTCTTAAACGCAGTGCTAACAAGGCCAAAGCTAAATCCAGAAATGAGAATTCTGAACTGTGATATACCCCCCGCACTTGAGGTGCGGGGCTAATTTTCAAAACCAAAATACATTAATAGTCAACTTTTTAAAATTTTGGTAATTTCCCCCTAATTCTAAATCATAACCTCTGGGACATTCATAAATCTTTCTAGAGTGCGACGCATTTCCACAATTGTTGCCAATTGGGAATCCTCTGTTATTTGGGTCAGACTTAAAGATTCAGCAATTTTTTCTAATTGCCATCTGACACTATCAAGACCATCCTGAATAGATTGTAAAGCCTCTTGATCAAAATTAACCTTATCCCCAGATTGGGCGTTTGTCATGGGGGAATTTGCAAGTTGTTCCTCTAACGATTTGACTTCTTGAGATTTAGCTGCTATTTCTCGATTTTGATGATCTATCATCTCCTGTTCAGTCTCGATCTCGGCCAGCATTTGGGCAATATCATTCTCCAGTTTTTGCAATTCCTCAGATTTGTGCTGTTTTTCGCACTCAAGCTGCAAAATGATTGATTCTAAATTAGTTTCTTGAGATTTAATATGCCCAGGAATACCTTGTCTTTCCCACAATACCACTTGATGTTTTTGCAAAGTTTCTTGCTGTTCTGTCAAATTGCGTCTTTGCCCAACTAAGCTTTCATTGAGCATTTGGTAAATATCTTGTTCATCCGCTAGTTCTAATTCTAAATTTGTCCGTTCTTGTCCCGATGCCTGGATCATCTTTTGTTGTATTTCTTCTATTAGTTCCTGCTTATGTTTGAGTTCTTGTTCTTGTTCTTGGACAAAGCTAGAATCCTGATCTAATTTCTCTTGCCAATCTTGTATCATTGTTGCCAATTCAGCTAGAGGAATTTGTTGTAGGGTTTCTATCTCTATTTTCCGTTGAGGCACTTCCATATTCATTTTAGTGGAGAAAGTATGCAGCTTTTGATAAAACTCTTCCTCTGTTTCTATATATGTTTGTAATCTGGTGATCAATATCTGTTTGGTCTCTACTATGGCTGTTTTTAATTGCACCTGGTTAATTTGCTGTGCTAGGGAATTTTGCTGTTGTTGCAATTCATTTTGGCGATCGCCCAAAGTTTTCGTCAATTGCTCTATCTCCTGTTCTTGCTCGGTGGCTACATGACGTTGCAGATCCAACCTCTGCCAGTATAAGTTCAGGACATCCTGTTGACTGTCAGCCAATTCTATAGCCAGATTCAAACTATCCCGGACTGTTTGTGTCGAAGTCCTTTCTTCAGACAAGCAATTGACTAAATTTAGCAATGCCTGATTTCTTTCTTCCTCTACAATTTGCTGCTTTTGTGAACCATTCTTCACTTCTTCAAAGCGTCGCTTCTCACCATTAAAATGCTTCCAAGCTGCGTCCAACTCTTGACGACGGCTCTCAATTTCTGCTCGCAGCCGATCAATTTCTGTTTTTGATGTATCAATTACTTGTTGTTGATTATCTAAGCGTCTGGAATCATTTTCCAGTTGTTGTAACTGTTCCCAACGGGTTTCAATTTCCAGTTCCCGACGATGCATTAATTGCACCTGAATCATCAAAGATTGTTTCCACTGATCAATTTCATCTTGCTTGAGTTTGAGTTTTCCCACCTGTCGGGAAAAGTTTTGCAAAATATTCACTAGTGGACGGCCAGCTTCTTGAATCCGTTGTACTTGACGATTAGGACTCAAATCAACCAGTACCAAAGCTCCATCATTTATTCTATTTGCGTCCTCAGCAGGAATAACCTCCTCTGGAACTGGAGACCAATTCTGGTCATCGCGTTGACAAGCAAGTAGTTTAAGCTCACTTTTGCCCCCGCCAGTGAGTAACCCACCTTTTTGTTTTTGTACTTCTGCTAAATACAGCACACCGTTAATCCTCTTGATGCACTTGATTATCTATATTTTAGGATATATCCGTGATTATTACACGAACTTATTTCATTTCAGCCAAATTGAGCAACACCAGCCAATTGGCTGATGGAAAAACTTCCTTACGTCAGTTAGCGCGATATCTTAACCGTGATATTTTAACAGTAGCTAAAGTCATGTATCCTTATGTACAGCAAGGCTGGGTACAACTGGTATACTCAAATACCTTTAAAACTGGTGAACACCAAACCAGCACTGAATTCAAATATCACAAAGGGAGAATAATATGTGTTGAAGATACATTAGCAATTTATGAGAAGATAGAACCAATTTTTAAATTACAAGGGTATGAAGTGATTTCTATTACTAATCCTTTGGAAGTCTTGAGTCTAGTCCTTCAACTTGAGCCGGATTTAATTCTCTGGGACGTTAGCATACCCGAACCAGATGGGTACGAAATTTGTTCCATGTTACGCCATTGTACAGCCTTTCGGTTTGTACCAATTATATTGTTAACTGGTACAAACAGATTTGTTGATCACGTTCGCGCCAGAATGGCAGGAGCAACAGATTATGTGACTAAACCTCTTACAGATCAAGAATTATTGATGCTGGTAGAGCAGTATCTTAGCCCTGATCTACAGGTCTACCAATAGAATACAACAGTTATTGATTAGATGCAACACAGGTAAAAGATATGATCGGAACATAAAAACTGTTGTTTAACCAACTTCTATAATACAGCAAAGTAGTCAAACAATAGGATTGATTTATACAGTTGGTTTTTGTCGCCAGAGTCATTCATATTCCGCTAGGGGATCTATAAATCAGGAGGTAAATAGAAAGTTATGAGCACAGTCCTAATTGTTGAAGATAGTCTGGCTCAAAGAGAAATGATCACAGACCTACTCAAAGCCAGTGGGTTAAGGGTTACTCATGCCAGTGATGGGCTGGAAGCACTAGATGCGATTCAATCCACACCCCCCGACTTAGTAGTTTTGGATATTGTCATGCCCCGTATGAATGGGTATGAACTCTGTCGTCGCTTAAAATCAGATCCCAAAACCCAAAATGTTCCTGTAGTCATCTGCTCTTCTAAAGGTGAAGAATTTGATCGCTACTGGGGAATGAAGCAAGGGGCAGATGCCTACATAGCCAAACCCTTTCAACCGAATGAGTTGGTAGGAACAGTCAAACAATTGCTGCGAGGCTAAGGTTATAGCCATAGGAGATTTGAATGTATCAGGGATAGCAGCTAATGGAAAATTATCAAAAGACTGGGGCAGCTAGAATACAATTACCAATTGTGGATAGATTTTATCCCAGTAGTAAGACTTGCTCAAGTTGTGGAGAGCAAAAATCATCTCTGTCAATGTCTCAAAGAGTGTTTAAATGTAATAGTTGTGCTTTTGAGTGTGACAGAAATTTCAACGCTGGGACTAATTTAAAAATAGAAGCAGTTAGATTGACCGTGTTAGCCTGTGGACTGGATAGTGCCAATACTTCTAGGGTAAAACAGGAAGAAAAAAAAACTTTTGTTAACATTAGTTAGCTTTTTTGGATTGGATGAGAATAACATGATTAGCAACCCAGACTTTTTAAGTCGCACTGGAGAAGATCAATTCCGTCCCGAATTACAACTAGAAAATCCTCAAGGTGAGTTACACTTGCGGTTTTATCTACCCTCACCTCAGGAGTTTGCCTTACCAGCTATAGGTATTCGGGAAGTAATAGAACTGAGTCCAGATCAAATTACACCAATTCCGAATACATCGCCTTTACTTTTGGGTACACTAAATTTACGGGGGCGATTGATTTGGGTGGCGGATTTGGGGCAATTTATCGGGGGAACAACCCCATTAAACACTGATCGATCAGAAATTCTCGTAATTGCGATCGAAGATGGGGGGACAATTGTGGGCTTAGGAGTTGAAGAAATCTGTGGCATGGACTGGCTTGATCTAGAGCATCTAACGCCACACAATAATGTACCAGACACAATGACTCCGTTTTTACGAGGTGAGTGGTTATTTGAAACAGAACAAGAAAAAAAATCCTTGCTACTACTGGATCAAATAGCAATTTTACGTAGTGCGCGATGGGCAGGATGAACTTAGGAGGGTAGAAATGGGAATACGTATAGACGATCAAGAACCAACTTATGACCAGGCTAGAATAGCCTACGAACAACAGGACTATCAACTAGCCGCCAGCTTAATTAATCAGCTGGTGGAAAACTCACCGACAGACCCCCTTTCACACTTACTCAAGGGTCACGTTTATTATGTCCTAGAAGAGTATGAAGTAGCGAAAAAGGAATATGAAACTGTAATAAGTTTGACAACCGATCAAGACTTGTTAAGTCTTGTTAACAGTTGCCTAGACACTATAGATCAGTATATACAACACTTTGGCAATTATGAAGATGTTCAAGTTTCTACTTATAGTATGGCCATCAATGAAGAAACTGTAGAAGATTTAGGCACGACTAACAGTTGGGAAGCAAATTCTTTCGCTCAATATCAAGTCTCTACAGATGATGAGCAAGAACTAGATTTATCTAATCCTTTTTTATCTCCTCCAGAGAACCTGTCCTCAGAAGAAAATTCATTGTTTGACTTACCAGGAGCAACCAATGATGACCCCTTTGCTTTATCAGCCATCCCATTGAACGATGATCCCATATCAGATAAACTAGAATTACCTCTTTTTTGGCAGGAAGATATTTCTGTCGCTGAAAACAATGGTGAAGTTAATAGCAATTTAGGTAATGGAGCTTCAGCCAGGGGTGATAATGCAAATAGCTATTCACCTTTTAGCGCGACTGAATTATTAACTAATTATGATCAAGAATATACTCCTGAAACGCTGATGGAGGAAAATCTTCATCATGATTTTGACGATCTCACCACAGGTTTAGAAGATAATCATCTAGAAACTAATCCACAGACAACCAACAATAACATAGGAAATAATTGGCAAAATGATCTCGAAGAAGACTTGTCTGCAAATGACCAGGATAGCTGGGTAGATGAAGTATCCGACTTTACACCTCCTGTGGACAAAACACAAATTAATGATTATCAATCAGTCCATGGATCATTAGATAACAATTCTGCACCATCACAACAGCAGGTTAATTTTAACTCTTCATTAGCAGTCAACAGCTTCGATGATGACAGTTTTGATTTAGATGTCTTTGAGTCAGCCTTTGGTGCAGAAAATGAAACAGACTTTAGTCCAGAAACCTCCTTTGTCGAGAACAATAATCATCACTTCTCCACTAGAAACAGTAATCAAAATAATATAGAGTTTTTAAGGGACTTTGAAGAAGTTGATGATTTCGTTGATATCCCAGGATTTGAACTCACTGAAAAAGTCAATTTTACAGATGAGGATATCCTATTAGAATCCCTGGATAGTCGAGGCGATTTACTCAATCAAGTTGACGACTCATCCGATGACCTCCTTGATTGGGATCGAGAATTACTGACTATGACTGACATACAGGAAGTAGCTCCCGTCACCCCATCAGATGTTGCCAAAATAGAAGCAAGTGCCAGCTTTAAACAAGGGATATTTGCATTCTTTGAAAACGCCTCCCTAGGCAAAAAACAATGGTACACAGCCGGCACTGTGGGCTTGGCCTCCGCCTTAGTAGTAGCTGTGGTTAGTTCGGTAGCTACCTTGATGTCACCATCCCAACACCGAGAATCAATGAGAAACACGGACTGGTTTATCATGGCCTTAGCCGCAGGGGTAACAGGGGGTGCAACAGCAGGGTTGATGGGGAATTTAACCCTCAAGCAAATTCGCCGCACGACTAAGGACTTACAAGCCCAATTTGATGCTGTGCGTCAAGGTAATTGGAATGTGGAAGCTACAGTCTATTCAGAAGATGAGTTAGGCTATTTAGCTACTGGCTTTAATAATATGGCAAGGGTAATTTTTACTACTACCAGTGAAGCCCAACATAAAGCTATTGAACAGGAGGAAGCGAAAGAAAATCTCCAGCGTCAGGTAATTCGTCTTCTAGATGACGTGGAAGGGGCAGCCAGAGGGAATTTGACGGTACAAGCAGAAGTAACTGCCGATGTGCTGGGGGCGGTAGCAGATGCCTTTAATCTGACTATTCAAAACCTGCGGGATATCGTCCAACAGGTAAAAGTGGCGGCACGGGACGTAACCCAACTTTCAACTGATTCGGAAACCTTTGCGCGAGCTTTATCTGGGGATGCTTTAAATCAAGCACAAAAGTTGGCTCTCACCTTAAATTCCGTGGAGGTGATGACTGAACGATTCTATTCGGTGGCAGAAGCTGCTAGAGAAGCAGAATCCGTAGCCCGTGAAGCTAGTCAAATCGCCCAAAAAGGTGGGGAGGCGGTAGAAAACACCGTGGTGGGGATTTTAGAAATTCGGGAAACAGTGGCAGAAACTACCCGGAAGGTGAAAAGACTGGCGGAGTCTTCCCAGGAAATTAACTCTATCGTTGCTGTAGTTTCTCAAATTGCATCTCGTACCAACTTACTGGCACTCAATGCTAGTATTGAGGCGGCTAGAGCAGGTGAAGCTGGACGAGGATTTGCAATTGTAGCGGATGAAGTCCGCCAGTTAGCCGATAAATCGGCGAAATCCCTCAAGGAAATTGAGCACATTGTGATGCAAATTCAAAGTGAAACTAGCTCAGTAATGATGGCGATGGAAGAAGGAACGCAACAGGTAATTCATCAAACTAAACTAGCAGAAGAAGCGAAAAAATCCCTTGATAACATCATTCAAGTAGCAGCTCACATTGATATCTTAGTACGTTCGATTACCAGTGATACCGTAGAACAAACGGAAACTTCTCGCGCTGTAGCACAAGTAATGCAGTCCGTAGAACTAACGGCACAAGAAACCTCGCAAGAAGCACAGAGGGTTTCTGGCGCATTGCAACATTTAGTGGGAGTATCCCGCGATTTGATTGCTTCCGTGGAACGCTTTCAAGTAGAAGCTGTTGAAACCAGATAAAAGACGAAAGTAACAGTCAAATGTATCCTTTATTTCATCTATTACCTGATTTAACTTATGACTATGCAGCCGGATCAACAACAACGGATTTTAGGTTACTTTCTCGAAGAAGCCAGAGAACACCTAAACACCATCGAGCAAGGATTACTGAATCTCCAAATCACCCTAGACGATACGGAAATGATGCAAGAAGTCTTCCGGGCAGCCCACTCCATTAAAGGTGGTGCATCTATGCTTGGTTTGAGTGGTATTCAGCATACATCACACCGTCTTGAAGATTGCTTTAAGATTCTTAAAGATTATCCCATTCAAGTAGACCAAACTTTAGAGTCCTTACTATTGGCTATCTGTGACACCTTAAAAGCACTCATCGAGGATCTGGGAAATCCTTTTGGTGTATCCGAGAAAACTACTCAGGAGTTAATGTCTAAAACTGAACCAATTATACAAACTCTGCATGATCATATACAAGCACTGCTAGGACGTGGAAATTTAGAGGAAGTAATCAGTAATACTCCTAGCATTTATCCACCAGTACAGATACCTGTAGCAGCAACAATTCGCCAAACTCAAGATTGGACAGGGTTTCAAACTCAAGTATCACAAATCCTGCGGGAAATGTTACAACTATTTAAACAAACTAGCCTATCTTCTTCTCGTGAAAGCTTGCACAAATGCTGTGATCAATTAGCCACAATTGGCAAAGATCTAAAGTTATCCCATTGGTGTAAGTTATGTGAATCGGCGAATCAAGCTATATCCAATCCAGATAATAGTTATCTAACTTTAGCTAAAATCATTATTACTGAAATTAAACAAGCACAAGAATTAGTTCTACAAAATAGAGATTCAGAAATTACTGTTAGTCAACAACTAGAAAATCTTCTGCCTCTCCCAGAACTGAAGTTATTGGAATTTAATGAACCAGAAGAACCGAAAAGTGATATCTCTTCACCTGCAACTAGAGAGGGGAATTTCACTCATACAAATGGACTTAAACAATTATTATCTAATGATAGTCAGTCTATAATTATAACTGGCAATGCCCTTGATTATAACGCTGATCATACTGGTCTAGAAGTAGGAATTTTCGAGTTAAATACCCTAGCTGATTTATTTGAAGGTGATCTATCTGATCTAGATAATAATTGGGAACAAGAAGAAATTTTAGAAGATATCAGTAGTTATCAATTACGAATCACTGATAATGCAGTGGAGGATAATCATCAAGATTTAGCCGATTTACTCCCGTCTGAGGATAAATTGATCACAGAGGCAAACCATGAAGCGGATTTAAGCTTGTTATTTAATGAAAATTTATTAGAAATAGACAGTGATAATACATCAAATCAAACTGATAATGATCAAGATCAATTGCTAGAGTTTAGTTTAGCTAACGAGACAGATTTACAATTCCCTGAAGATCATGTTCTAGAAGAATTAATAGCAATTTGTAGGGAAGCTCGCCAAAATAGTCTAGTTGATGAGAGAGATAATACTGACTCTTGGCAGGAGTTATGGTCATTTACAGAAGACAATGAATTATCTTGGGATGGGGAAGTTAGCATACCAGAAATAACTACTCAAAGTCACAAAGATGCTAATAGCTTATTGGCTATAGAAGAGGAGAAAAATGAAGCGGTTCAATCTCCTGGGCAAATTTATATTGAAACTGTCAAAACACCAGATATCAAGCCATCAGCGCCAGAAAGTTTATCTGTAGATAATCTGTTTGCTCAGACAGAGGAAAATATGCCAGCATTTAGGAATGAAATTGATGATTTATTTGGTACACTAGAGACAATAGAGAATCGTTCCAGTGATCTAGACAATTTAGATAATTTCTGGGATGATCTCAATCTGTTGGATCCGGGATTAGATATTACTGCTAATCAAGATGTGGCTAAAGAACTGGAAGAAAGTTTATTTAGTGCATCATTTCAGGGTGTTAGCAGTAATCCAACTACGAATAATAATAGTTTGGATGCAGACTTTAATCTGATTTTTCAAGAGGCGGCTAAATCTTTTACCTCAGACAGTAGTGGTGAGGAGATAGATATATTTGGGGATACGGCAGGTTTAAATTCTCCGGTCGCTGGTGTAGATAATAGAGAATTTTCTTTACCAGTAGTAAATGAATTTTCTCAAGCACCAGAAGCATTTGATCCTATACCGGAATTCATCAGACAGTCTGTAGAAATAACTGGAAATTTAGAAGTACTTGCTAGTGATGATCATCTATCTTTATTGAGGGAAGAAATTAAATTTCCTGTAGGTGATGTTGAGTCAGAATCAGAATTAGAAACTGGGGTAGAGGTATCTTTATTAGATACATTTGGATCTGTAGAATTCCCGTTAGATGATTTCTCTAACATAGAGGCTCCATTAAATGAGTTCTCAGAAGATAATACTCATCAGATAGTTATTGAAGACGAGGATTTTGCTGCCCTAGAAGCATTACTACGCGAGAATGAAAATAATGCATTACTTGAAATTGGCACTACTCAACCAGTAACTAGTGAACCTGCTGTGGATAACGCTGCAAATACGTTTTCTCCATCAAGACCAAAGGATGAGTTTAGTGGATTGGAGGATTTGTTAGCACAGGCAGATCAAAGCATATCCGGTAAATATAAGATATCACAGAAAACTACCACTAGCAAAATTCCCCGTCCTAGTGGGAGTCTGCGAAGGATGAGGGAAGAAACCATGAAAGTCCCTATTAAACAACTCGATGAAATGAGTAACTTAGTTGGGGAATTGGTAGTAAATCGTAATAGTTTAGAGCGGGATCATGAACGACTGCGACAATCTCTAGATAACCTGCAAGCGCAAGTGCAGCATCTCTCTGACGTGGGGGTGAGAATGCACGAATACTATGAGCGATCGCTCCTGGAAGCATCTCTATTAGCCGGCCGCCACACTAAAGAACATAATAGACGGGGAGATGATAGTTATAGCCGCCGGGAATTTAGTGAAATTGAAATGGATCGGTTTACGCCTTTCCATATCCTGGCACAAGAAATGATTGAGTTTATTGTCCGAATCCGGGAGTCGGCAAGTGATATTGATTTTGTTACCGAAAAAACTGAACAAGTAGGCGGACAACTACGACAGGCAACTAGCCAACTACAGGAAAGACTAACAAAAACGCGAATGGTACCCTTTACCCAAGCTATTGATCGCCTGCGCAGGGGGGTACGAGATAACGCTATTAAGTATGGTAAACAGGTGGAACTGGTGACAGAAGGGGCGGATACCTTGGTAGATAAGATGATTTTAGATAGTCTTACAGATCCTTTAACTCATATGGTAAACAATGCGATCGCCCACGGCATTGAAACCCCAGATGCGCGTCAAGCTGCTGGCAAGTCACCTATGGGTACTATCACCATTCGTACTTTGCGACAAGGAAACCAAACGGTGATCTTTGTTAATGATGACGGGGCTGGTATTGATTATCAACAAGTCAAAACCAAGGCAGTCCAAAAAGGTATCCTCACCCCCGAACAGGCAAAAACCATGTCCCGGTTAGAAACCTACGAACTCTTATTCCTGCCCAATTTCAGCACCGCAGATGAAGTAGACGACATCAGAGGTCGAGGGGTAGGCATGAACGTAGTGCGAAATGATATCGGCGAAATTCGTGGTACAGTTACTACCGACTCCACCCCAGGCAAAGGTACTACCTTTACTATTCGCCTACCCCTGACCTTGAGTATTTGTAAGGCCTTATTCTGTATCTCTGATCGTGCCAAAATCGCCTTCCCAATGGATGGTGTAGAAGATACCCTGAATATTCCCGCCAAAAATGTTCAAAAAGATGCTCATGGAGAATCATTTATTCCATGGCGCGATATTGTGCTGCCTTTTAAACCCTTAAAAGAGATATTAGTGCTTAATCGTCAGCTTAGTCGTAGCAATATATACACGGCTAATCAGGATAATGATATGCTTTCTGTGATTGTTGTCCGTTCGGCTAATACGATGATTGCCCTGCAAATTGATCAAGTTTTGAGTGAGCAGGAAATTGTCATTAAGCAATTTGAAGGACCAGCACCTAAACCTGATGGTATAGCTGGCGCTACAGTTCTTGGTGACGGCATAATTATGCCCATTGCTGATGTTATAGAAATTATTGATATCTTCCAGGGTAAGATGTCTAAACATATTGATCGTAGTTGGCAAAAGTCTGGTTCACCATTCGATGTAGCTGTTTGTGATCATGTCGAAACTACAGTATTAATTGTGGACGACTCAATTACAGTCCGAGAACTCCTATCTCTCACCTTTAGTAAAGCAGGTTATCGCGTAGAACAAGCCCATGATGGCCAGGAAGCTTGGGATAAACTCCATTCTGGCTTACTTTGTGATATTGTCTTCTGTGATATTGAAATGCCTCGTTGTGATGGACTCGAATTCTTATCACGGGTTCAAAAAGATAGTAACCTGAATAATTTACCTATTGCTATGCTTACCTCTCGCGGTGCTGATAAACACAGACAAATGGCGATACAACTCGGAGCTAGTGGTTACTTTACTAAACCCTATTTGGAAGAAGCTCTTTTAGAAGCAGCTTCTCGAATGCTCAAAGGGGAAAAACTGGCGATCGCTTAGTAGAAGACGGGCATAAATGGTTTTACGGTCAGCAGCCAACTGTTAAAACACGATAACTTCCGAATATCTTCAAAATTTCTGTATAATTTTGTAACTCTTCTAAAGCAGATATCATAATCTGTGCATTTACATCTGCTTCTATGTCTAAATAAAATAAATATTCCCCCAAAGAACGTTTTGTAGGACGGGATTCGATGCGACTGAGGTTAATATCTAAATGGGCAAATACTTGTAATGCTTTAACTAACGCGCCCGGAACATTGGCTGGCGCACTAAATGCTAACGATGTATGAGTACAAGCACTAATATTATTTGCTTCTGAACTTACCACCCAAAACCGAGTACAGTTTTCTGGATAATCATTAATTCCACTAGCAAGAACTGGTAAATTATACAATTGTGCTGCTCGACTGGAGGAAATAGCTGCTGTTGTTGTTTCCTGTTCTAATCTCTGTAATGCTTCAGTAGTGGAGTTGCTAGGAACTACTTTGACATTTGGTAAAAATTGTGACATCCATTCCTGACATTGAGCTAAAGCTTGGGGATGAGAATAGACATTTCTAATCCTATCTAAACTTTTAGCAAAAGATATTAATGTATGCCGGATTGGTAGAATTAAAGCCAAGTGAATTTTTAAGTTATCTAGTTGCCACAAGCTATCTAGGGTCATATTAACACTACCTTCAATGGAATTTTCCACAGGAACAACAGCCATGGCTGCTTCTGATTTAGCTACAGCTTGTAGTGATTGAGCTATGGTAGGATAGGGACAGAGTTCAAAACCTTTCGGATTAGTAATTTCTTGATGGTTGTTTAACCAGTTGAGATAAGCAAGGGCCGCTTGTTCAGTATAAGTTCCTGGTGGTCCTAGATGGGCAATTTTGAGAGTCATAGTTTTAAATTTGACGATTTTAGCCAATGATAAGTGAATAACTTAATTTTTTACAATTTAAGGAAGATTGTTAAAAGATATTACAATTAAAAAACAAATGGTTTAATTTGCTCATGGCTACAAAATTCATTGCCTCTCAATCGGTGGAAATTTCCGTTCCCAAGCAATCTATTCCTATTCACCATTACTTACGCCAACCCCAACGTTTGGTAAATGCCTTAGCTGATAATACTAGAATTGAACAGTTATCTGAGGAGGTATTTCGGTTAAAAATGCGTCCTCTATCTTTTATGTCACTGAGTATTCAGCCGACGGTAGATATGAGGGTTTGGGCGGATGGGAGTGGAACGATTTATTTGCGATCGCTCAGTTGTGAAATCCTGGGTTTTGAGTATATTAACCAACGTTTTGCCCTCGATTTAAAAGGCTATCTTTCACCGGTTCAACTCAGTAGTGGGATGCACCTGCAAGGAAAAGCTGACTTAGAAGTTTTGGTAGAAATACCTCAACCATTTTCCCTTACACCCAAGTCAATTTTAGAAACTACAGGTAATGGGCTGCTCAAGAGCGTGTTATTAACTATTAAGCAAAGATTGTTGCATCACCTTCTGGCAGATTATCGCCATTGGGTAATTTCTCAAACGCAAACAAAAGCAATTGACAATCGTATTACTGAGTTACCAATGTTGAATTTTGAGTGAATAGGTTAAGGAATGGAGCTTACCCAAAATTTAAGTTCCACAATCTAAACCTGTTTGGCAAGGGCCAAAAGAACGACGATGTAAAGGTGAAGGACCATGTTTTTGGAGGGCCAGCAAATGGTGCTGGCTGCCATAACCTTTATTATGTTCTAGATTATAGATAGGATATTTTAATGCTAAACGTTGCACCAAATCGTCCCGCCAAACTTTGGCCATGATACTAGCGGCGGCGATATTGAGCGATCGCTCATCACCTTTAACAATTGTTTGCTGTGGTGTGGGCAAATTTTCAACCAATTGATTACCATCAATTAAACACAGTTTAGGTGTCACCTGCAACTTCAAAACAGCACGTTTCATCGCCAGTAGAGTTGCCTGTAAAATATTCAACTCATCTATTTCCGCCGTTGTCGCATAACCAATTCTCCAGTCCAGAGCTAGACCCATAATTTTCCCAGCTAATTTAGTTCTGCGAGAACTAGATAGTTTTTTACTATCGTTAATATTATCTAGCATCAGTACAGATAGAGCCTCTACAGGTAATATCACTGCTGCTGCTACCACAGGGCCAAATAAAGCTCCTCGTCCTACCTCATCCACACCCGCAATCGCACCCTGCATATCTGAGTAGGTAGAAAACTCTAACCAACTGGAATTATTCTGGTCTGCTGATATCATGTCCGCTCAATCACTTAGGATATAGTTCATCATTGTATTGCCTTTTGCCAATTACCAATTACCCCTTACTGGCTTCAACGGAGATGATACGTATTTGACCAGACATGATATAATCAGCCCCAGAAACGCCTGAACTATGATTTTTCTGGTTGGATGAAGATGATTCGCCCTCAAAATCATTAAAATCACAGTCCAAAATCCAAAATTATATTAACTTCAATCTTGGTTGATACCATCTGTATCTAAAGCCGAAGAACGACGACGACGACGACGATTAGGTACGGGGTTAGCAATATTGTTGGCTTCTGTTTCCGCTTCCGTCTTCATAGCTATTTCCGTTTCCGTTTCCTTAAACACAGTTGTTAATTCCGGGAATATTTCTAATGGTGGGAAGAGCGATTCTGGTTGTGGTGTAAATGTTGGAATTGATACTTTAATGCCGAGAGCATCATGAGTTATCTTTTCAGTAATAATTTCTTCGGGTCTAGACTCTATTGATTCAGGAGGTAATTCTCCTGGTTGGACAATATTAATAATTACCGATCTTGTATTTTTCCCATCCTGTTCTAACTTAAGTAAAGGGGAAATTCCCATTTCTGCATAAGTATCTTGTTCTTTTAGCGACATTTCGACGGTAATAACTTCCGGTGGTTCTACCTTAATAGGTTCTAGTTTGACTTTTACCCGTTCTGGTCTTTCCGTCCAACCGGATTTATTAATAGTAGGTGGTGATATTTCTGGTATTGGTAATTCAGTTTCTTCCGCGTCTAAATCTAAATCATTAATAAACCCGAGGGGATTATTAACTAACCGGGGTTCGTCCTTACTGCTTGCTCCATTAACACCTATGCGACTGCGACGGGTACGGGTGCGGCGCTTGCTATCATTTAATTCCTGATAACTAGGATGATTAATGAGATGTAGGGAATTAAACTCTGGTTCGCTCTCAAAACTGTCACTAAAGCCATCATAGGGATCTCGTGGCATTACTGGGGGAATGGAACTGCTCTCCGGTATGCGGGTGACTGGACGTGGTTCTTTTTGCGGCATAGGTACAAACCGCTCTGGGACATCTGCTGCGGGAATGGGTAAACGGTTTTCTGGTTCTCCGGGTAATCTGACATTATGCCCTAAACCACCGCAAGCTGCACAGGGTTCGCCAAATAATTCATAAATGTTTTGTCCTTGACGTTTGCGGGTCAGTTCAACCAGACCAAGTTCCGTCAGTTGGGCGATTTGGGGACGGGCTTTATCGGCTTTAAGAGCTTTGTTAAAGTGTTCCAAAACTTGCATTTGATCGCGGCGAGATTCCATATCAATGAAATCAACTACGATCACACCAGCGATGTTCCGCAAACGTAACTGACGAGCAATTTCTGTTGCTGCTTCGCAGTTTGTCCAGAGTACGGTTTCTCTAGCTGTAGCGGAGCGGGTGAAAGAACCGGAGTTAACATCTATGACTGTTAGGGCTTCTGTGGGTTGGATAATGATATAGCCACCAGATGGTAAGTCTACTCTCGGTCTGAGGGCTTCGCGGATGGCGGCATTGATGCGGAAGTATTCTAAAATGGGTGAGCGATCGCGGTGATGATCAATTAACAATCCTTGGGGTGTTTGGCCACCACTCCAGTTTTGTAGATATTGTTTCACTCGTTTTAAGCCGGTGCTAGAATCAACCACAATGCGATTTACATCGCTACCATACATATCTCGGAGAACGCGCTGTATAAAGTCATCATCCCGATTGAGTAAGGCTGGCGCGCGGGAAGATACGGCCTCTTGCTGAACAATTTCCCACTGCTTTTGCAGCACTTCTAGATCTTCAATAATTGCTTCTTCTGGTTTTCCTTCGGCTTCTGTCCGTACCAACAAGCCCATACCGGCTGGTTTAATCAAAATTGCTAAAGCTCTGAGACGATTACGCTCGTTTTCGTTTTTAATTCTTCTTGATAGATTCACGCCTTTACCATAGGGCATTAGCACTACATAGCGTCCAGGTAAAGTAATATTACCAGTGAGCCGGGGTCCTTTTGTTCCCGTTGGCTCTTTCATTACCTGCACTAATGTTTTTTGTTGTGGTGTTAGCAGTTCCGTAATTGCTGCGGCGCTGCGTTTAAGTCGTAATGGACCTAAGTCAGTGACATGAATAAAACCGTTGCGTTCTGGGTCGCCAATATTGACAAAAGCTGCATCTATCCCAGGTAAGACATTTTCTACTACACCTAAATAGATATCACCAATTTGATGATGACCGGTGGCGACAACAAGTTCTTGTATTTGATCTTCAGAAAATACGGCAGCAATTTGATGCTGCTCGGCGATGATAATTTGTTTTGGCATTCAATTTCCTCAAAAACTGGCAGCACCGATGGTAATTACAGGGAAGTTCTCTGTTATCCTGTTTGCCTCAAGTTACTGCTACAAGGTGCTACTAGTAATAAAAATCTCCCGCTTGAGTAGCTCTACTGGGATTCATAGATCTGATGATACTGCAATTGCGCTTACACGCCACATTACTCGTGCACAGCCACATATAGTTTAAGAACTTAAATTAACCGATCTTGGTTAATCTCCCATACTATACGCTGCTATCTAAACTTTTGATATCCGTAGCTATCTGCGATTTAGTTAACTTGTCATTAATTAAAGTTAACTATGCCCAAATGGCACAAACCTTAGACAGATTCCCTGTCATTAGGTACTGAGAAGCGTTATTGTCGGCTATTGATGATTAATTCACAAGGCAGCTAAAGACAGTTGTTTGCAATCGGCAGAAAACTCTTCTGGGACAGAAGCTCAGAAATTGCAGTTCCGCGAGTTCCAGATTAGTGAATCAATTCATACAATGGAGTGCCGGAAAGTTTCTCCCAATTGCTATTCTAACGCAACCTTGCTAAAAATCAATTACCACAAGCTGCTAATTTTCAGCAACTGCCATAGAACTGAGGATTTTGGATTGACGGTTTGACACCTCTAGTATTTTGCCAATGCTACATCTAAGTCAATTGTATTTCCTAATGGTTCTATATTTGCCTGACAGTTAAGATCCGCTTACCGGATATTTCTGTAAGTGTTGTGTTAGCAAGTTAGACGATCACTAGACGGTTGCGGTGGATGTGCAAGAGGTGAAATTCTTGATTTGCGACTGTTGCCAACATCAAGAGGACTTGTTCAGGACGCAATATCACACCGTTAGGGCGACAGCTACCCAAATAGCGCAACACAGCTGTTGAGTTTGATTCAGGGCTGGATGGGGATATCAATTTCATTTCCCATAGGCGATCGCGCAGATTTATAAATTCCTGCTTACCGGACTTAGTGGTATGTGGTGACAAAATCTCCTCTCGACGTGTAATAGCCTCGATCCAATTTTGCCATTGTGTCAATTGTACATCTGTTTGGTCTGTAGATACCGTGAGTAAATACTCCGCTGCCTCCAGGGATTGGTTAGCAGATGGAGACTTGATATCTATTTCTACCACATTATATACAGGAATGTCAGTAGGTAATTGTTTTACTAACTGAGTATAAAAAGTTTCCGCACCAATGGGTTGAGTGAATTCAAAATCAGCAATTTCCCCATTACTGGTAGCACCTAAAGCCAAGGCACTGGCGAGAGAAATCCGTGGACTGGGATGAAAACCACCTGTAAAGGTGATGGGTAGACCTGCACGACGGATGACGCGATCAAACAACCGCATTAGATCCAAGTGACTGACTAAAGACATATCCCCTTGTTTACCAAACCATACTCGTAATCTTTGAGTTTTGGTGGTGTTGGGGACAAAATCACCGGCAAAGTTGGGAACAGGTGGGGGAGGGATGACGATATTATGGCCGAAATCAGTGCCACAGACCCCACAATGGGAACACCCTTCAAAGGAGCAGTCGGGAATAGTTGCAGCTTCCAGAGCGCGTTTTAGGTCATCTTGCAGCCACTTTTTATCTATGCCAGTATCAATATGATCCCAAGGCAAGGGAATATCTAGAGGTGAGATGGTTTCTTGTTCTTTGTTGCTGAGGGCAAATAGATTCCATTCGCCATTTTCGACTTGACGATATTTCCAGTCTAGACCGGCTTGAGCGATAGCTGTTCCCCAAGCTGTAAAGGCTGTTTCCACATTATCAAACCAGGCATCCATTCCTGCACCCAGTTTCCATGCTGTGCGTAACACTTTCCCCAAAGTGCGATCGCCTCTACCAATAAAGTCTTCCATGGCGGAGATCCGAAAATCCGTGAAGTTTACCTTCACATTCCGCATTCTACCAAACTCTTGGCGCAGTAGTGCTTGTTTTCTCGTAAACTCCGTTGTGGAGACTGAATGCCATTGAAAAGGGGTATGGGGTTTAGGGGTAAAGTTAGAAATGGTCAATGTAAAATTGATAGCTTTTCTACCCTTAGCCCAACATTCTCGTTTTAACCAGCTGATGGTTTCCGCAATACCCAAGACATCGGCATCTGTTTCGCCGGGTAAACCTATCATAAAGTAGAGTTTGATTTTATCCCAACCCTGTTCCCAAGCTGTTTTTACTCCCCGTAATAATTCTTCATTGGTTAAACCTTTATTGATAATATCTCGCATCCGTTGAGTACCTGCTTCTGGGGCAAAGGTTAATCCGCCTTGGCGCGTTCCTCCCAAGATTTTAGCGATATTTTCATCAAACCGATCTACTCTTTGACTAGGTAAGGTGAGGGAAATATGATCATTTTTTAACCGATTTTTAATTTCCATGCCCACTGCCGGCAGGGCTAAATAGTCGGAACAACTCAAGGATAGGAGGGAAAACTCATTGTAACCCGTTTCCCGCATTCCTTTTTCGATCGCTTCTACCACTTTTTCTGGTTCTACATCCCGTGCAGGTCTGGTTAGCATTCCAGGTTGACAAAAGCGACAACCACGGGTGCAACCTCGACGAATTTCCATGGTTAAGCGATCATGGACTGTTTCTATGTATGGTACTAACCCAATAGAATAGGCGGGAATGGGTGTGGCTACACGACGGAGGATTTTTTGGGGGACATTTGGACGCAGGGGATAGACTGCCCCATCTGCACCCATTTCATAAAACTGCGGCACATACACACCAGGAATTTGCGCCAAGTCCAGTAATAGTTCTTCTCGATGCAAACCTGATTTTTTCCCTTCTGCTAATACTAAACCAATTTCGGGTAGTAGTTCCTCACCATCTCCCAAAACTATGAAATCGAAGAAGTCTGTATAGGGTTCTGGGTTAGATGTTGCTGTTTGTCCGCCGGCAAAAATTAGAGGATAGTTACCGTTTTGTCTTTCGGCATTTGTGAGCGGAATTCCTGCTAAATCCAACATTTCTAAAATATTGGTTGCACCTAATTCATAACTCAGACTAAAGCCTAAAATATCAAATTCTGTTAGTGAGCGTTTTGATTCTACAGCAAACAGGGGTGTTTGGGTGCTACGGAGTTTGGCGGCTAAATCTGCTCCTGGTAAGTATGCGCGATCGCATAACTGTTGAGGCTGGACATTCAGTATGTTGTACAATATGATATGCCCTAAATTTGATGCTCCAACTTCATATACTTCTGGATATGTCAAAACCCAGCGAACGGTTGCCCTATCCCAAGGTTTATGGACTGCTAAACGCTCATTACCCAGGTAACGGGCAGGTTTTAATATATCCGGTGTGATTAATTGTTCAACTAAAACAGCCACTTTGCTATCTTTTAACTACCTTAAATTTAGAGCTAAATACCTCTTAGGGTACCATTATAGCAGTTTAACCCTACAAATAAAAATCCTCTTCCCTATTCCCTTAACTGAATCTTTATAGATTTACTAACTTTGTTTAAAGATTATGCGTATGCTTAATAAAATGTATATATAAATACATTTTTTTTTTGGCAGTTACAAAACAATCTACATATACATTCTGAATGCAGATTCATCATCTGCCCCGATTACTTGCAGAGTTTTGCTATCGCCATTACACTGCCTCAAGTCTAAATTACATGAATGTCATCTGGTTGACAAAAAAACAGAACTACTCATGGTTTTGAGACTTGGTGGTGATCTAAATCACAAAAAAATCCAGGAATAAATCACCTGTCATATCAGCAGTTGTCTTAGATAATGATTAGTAACTTTCACTTGGTGGATTGATCATGAATACTGAATATGTTATTCGTCAATTGGTAGAAAAAGCTCTGTATATCCGCAAATTAACCCCAGAAATAGAAAATGAAATTAACTCAGAATTGACAAAACTCGGTTACATCTCCGATGTTGACTACGAGGCCTTAGAATTACTTATGGCAGAGATGGATGCTGGTAGAGTAAAGTTAGTTCCTACTTGGAGTTAGTCTTCTGGCCACAAGATAGCATTGAAAATTAATATACCTTAGCTGGTTATGGATTTACAGTAAGTATCTGATAATACCTTGCTTTAACAAACACTATAGGGTCTAACTAACAGCACAACTAAAATTATTGATTGTGCTAATCAGTTTTGTGTTGTGATGGTTGTTTGTTCTGTATGCTTGCCACAGTTATATAGCAATTCTAAATAGAAATCTGATGAAAATTACATAAGCGTTTTCGATAATCCTTGTATAGACTTTTAACGTCTCTAGATTCGTTTCTGGAGATGTATAATGAGTTATGAACAACAAAATCCCCGACTTTTTCTGAAGAACTAAATAATGTTCAAAAATCAAGTAGGAATCCTACATTTATGTTATAATAGCCAATAACAAACCTTTGAATAGCCCCAAAAGTATTTCCAGACGAAAATACCGTGGCTACAAAAGTAAATAGCTGTTGAGCATTTGCTCATGCAGAAACATATTAAATTCAATCAACAATACAAGAGCAAAGAACCGTGTCAGTCGAAACCATTGAGAAGCGTTCTACAACCCGTAAGCTGGCGCCTCGATATCGCGTTTTGCTTCATAATGATGATTACAATCCTATGGAGTACGTTGTGCAGGTGCTGATGGACACTGTTAGTAGCATTACCCAACCGCAGGCCGTTAGTATTATGATGGAAGCTCACCATAATGGATTAGCTTTAGTTATTACCTGCGCTCAAGAACACGCGGAGTTTTATTGTGAGACCCTCAAAAGTCATGGTTTAAGTAGTACAATTGAACCTGATGAATAGTTATTGGTCATTAGTCATTGGCAAGAATATATAGTATTGACTAATGATAATTGGCCTAATCAGATGATGAAAATTAATTTAGGGAAAATTGCCCAAATTCCCGCCCCTCTCAGGGTGGGCTGTTTTGTTTTGTGTTTATTAATGTTATGGTTGCCTTTAGCTTTACCAATTTATTGGTTAGTTGAAAACACAAATTTAGAAAGTATTTTAACGCTGGTAATATTATATGTAGAGTTTATTTTTCTACTAAATATTTGGGGCAAAAAAGTTTACCAAAAACCAGAAGTATTTAACCATTATGGGTTAGAATTTACGCGAACAAATGGTGTAGACTTGTTGCAGGGTTTAGCCATTGGATTAACTTGTGTTTTAGTTTTATTCGGTTTAGGAGGTGTGCTTGGTTGGTTAGTATGGCAACAACCCAAAGTATTTTTAGTAAAAATAATTTTAGAAGGTTTATTAGTTAGTCTGGGTGTGGGGTTTGCAGAAGAATTATTATTTCGGGGTTGGTTGTTAGATGAATTAGAACGAGATTATAAATTAAATATTGCCCTTGAGATAGATGCAATTTTATTTGCTGTATCCCACTTTATTAAGCCTTTAGAGGCAATTATTCATACTTTACCTCAGTTTCCGGCTTTAGTGCTGTTGGGGTTAACGCAGGTATGGGGAAAACGTTGGAGACGGGGACGCTTGGGTTTACCTATTGGTTTACATAGTGGGTTAGTGTGGGGTTATTACATTATTAATGTGGGACAATTAACCAAATATTCTGGTCAAGTTCCGGACTGGGTGACAGGTGTGAATAATAATCCCTTGCAGGGCGTTATGGGGGTGGTATTTATGGGTGGACTAGCTTGGTGGATGGG
Source organism: Cuspidothrix sp. (assembly GCA_046080125.1). Classification (GTDB taxonomy): domain Bacteria; phylum Cyanobacteriota; class Cyanobacteriia; order Cyanobacteriales; family Nostocaceae; genus Cuspidothrix. The sequence continues at coordinate 1,716 of JBJTTJ010000020.1, read as the reverse complement.
TAGTAAACAACAGGTGAAAAGCGATAGAGTTAATTATTAATTAATGTCCTCAATTAGTTGTGAATAAAATTTATGGTTGTATTATCATCTAATCTTTCTTTGCAAGAGTTTCTAGAGTTACCAGAAACTAGACCAGCTAGTGAATATATTGATCAAAAAATCTATCAAAAACCAATGCCACAAGGTAAACATAGCAGATTAAAAACTCGTTTATCAACGAGAATTAATGAAGTAAGTGAATATGACAAAAAAGCTTTAGCACTAACCGAGTTACGCTGTACATTGGGAGGACGTTCTTTAGTTCCAGATATCTCGGTATTTGAATGGTCACGAATTGTTATGGATAAAGATGGGGAAATTGCTAATAAATTTGAAATTTATCCAGATTGGGTAATTGAAATTTTATCACCTGACCAGTTTCCTAATCGAGTAATTGATAAAATTATTTTTTGTATTAATCATGGTACAAAATTAGGATGGTTTATTGATTATAATGATAAATCTGTGATGGTATTTGAACCTAATAAATTGCCTGAAGTAAAATATAATGATGATAAATTACCTGTTGTGAATGTATTAGGAGATTTGCAAATTACTCCAACAGATATATTTAGTTGGTTAAAATTGTGAGTGGACAACAGGACTTACGCAAAACATCACAAAAGTAGGGGTAATACCCTTCACCGAAGCAAGCTATATGAATTACCCCTGGGAAAGAATCAGGTTTTTGATTGCTTCGTGCGTAAGTCATTAGACAAGAATACATCAAACTAAATTAAGTAATTTCAAAAAATTTTGATATCATTTCATTTGCTAGTGAGGAATTTATTCTTTATTTGAGGACTAAAGTCCTCACTACAGAATTTCAAATACCCTGTAATTAAGGTAAATATTTTTGGACAACACTCCAACCAGTGAGAGATACCCATGTAAATCCTAATAATAAGCAAATATTACAACTAATATGCACAGGTCTAGCCCAAGGGTTGTTGGTATTAATTTGAGTGGCACTAAAGGCGGATACTACAGTTAATATTACTACTATTAATCCGGCAATTAAATGGGGTGAATGTCCTAATGAACCAAAATGTCCTAATGTCCCGACAATACCAACAGCTAGAAGTAGTAAGACTAGACTAACCATGATGATACCAATAATATAATGAAGCGATCGCACTTGACGACGATACCAGGGTAATAGAAGACCAAAAGACATCGGGTTATTTCTAACTTTTAACATCCAAATACCAGTCATAGCTAAAAACAAGTAAGCGACTAAAGATAAACCCATTGACCAGGCGGCTATTTTCCATAACCATAAAAAGGACGGTAGATGCATAAAATAAAATTGAGGATTTAGAAGTTTTGAATGGGAGTGAGTATAGCTACAATTACTGTTTAGGGGGTCTTGTGATTGTTAATCTTTCTGTTGGGTTGGGCTGTTTTAACCCAACCTAATTTTAGAGTATGATTTTTCCAGATTACAATGCACCGGCGGCGGTTTTATCAAGAACACTATTACTTAAATGCCCAGTAATATTCATCGCTTGCAGAACTGGATAACCTTGAATCCCATCAGGATAATCAATCACACTCACAGCGCCATTACCTTGACGGAAATTCCAGAAATTTTCCGCAGATAAACCCAGAATATGACACAATAAGGTTTTATTTGTGGCATCGTGAGCGACCACTAAGCCTAGTTGTAATTGCTGA
>JBJTTJ010000019.1:0-21136 GCA_046080125.1 Cuspidothrix sp. | reverse complement strand
GATGCTGTTAGTATTGGTCAATCTGCATCTATGGCTATAAATGATACTACCATTACTCAAGTCTGCAAACAAGCGTTTCAACAAGCAGGTATCCAACCTCAAGAAGTCAACTATTTAGAAGTCTGCGCTAGTGGTATTCCTGCCGAAGACGAAGCCGAAATTAATGGTATTCTCCAAGCTTATCCTTCCGTTGGAGATGGTTTACACTGCGCTATAGGTAGCGTTAAATCTAATATTGGTCATACCTTCGTTGCCTCTGGAATTGCCAGTTTAATTAAAACTGCACTGAGTTTGTATTATAAATATATACCTACAACCCCCAACTGGTCTGGAGTGAAAACACCGCAAGTATGGGAAGGTAGTCCTTTTTATGTTGCTACGGAGTCCCGACCCTGGTTCTTACAAAAAGAAGTCAAATGCAGAATTTCCGCTATTAATAGTATTGGTTGTGATGGTTCTTTTGCTCATGTAATTATCTCAGAAGAAACCAATCAACCAGAACCACAAAATCGTTATTTAGAGTCAAAATCTTTTCATCTTTTCCCTCTAGTCGCTAATGATCAATCTAGCTTATTAGCAGCATTAGATCATCTACAGGCAACAATTGAAAATACAGATGATCTCAAAGATACAGCTACTCAGAACTTTCTTAAATTTCAGCAAAATTCTGATACAAAGTACACATTATCAATTACTGGACGTAACCAAAAAGAATTAATTAAAGAAATTAATTCTGCCAAAAAAGGTATAACAAACGCCTTTGAAAATGGCAAAGATTGGCAAACTCCCATAGGTAGTTATTTCACACCAAAACCATTAGGTAAAACTGGTGAAATTGCCTTTATTTACCCCGCAGCAGTTAACTCTTATTTAGGTATTGGTCGGACATTATTCCGACTATTTCCTAAAGCTTTTGATGATGTAATTGTCAAAAGTCTTTACAAACGCGCCGCTGATGTAGAAAAACTAGTATTTCCGAGAAGTTTAGGGAAATTATCTACCAGAGAATTAGAAATATTAGAAAAAAAATTGTTAGCTGATTCTCTGGCTATGTTTGAAGCAGAAATGCTATTTACCAGACTTATGACCACAATTATCAGCGACGACTTTCAAATTAAACCCAAATATATCTTTGGTTATAGTTTGGGAGAAACCAGTATGATGGTTGCTCAAGGAGTTTGGAGTAACTTCTATCAAGGAAGTAATACCTTTAATTCTTCTAACTTATTTGGTGATAGATTATCAGGCTCAAAAAATGCTGTTTGTGAGTATTGGAGACTACCAAAAAATTCTACCAATTTCCATAATAATTTGTGGGGTAACTATGTACTGATAGCCAGTCCTGCACAGGTAAGAGAATGTTTAAAAAGCGAAAATTATGTTTATTTAACCCAAATTAATACATCAGAAGAAGTATTAATTGGCGGTGAACCAGCAGCTTGTGAACGAGTGATTAAAAAACTGGGTTGTAATGCCTTTCCTGCACCATTTGATCATGTAATTCATTGTCAAGCTATGCAGTCAGAATACCCAGAATTAGTTAAACTCAATAACTTACCAGCACGACAAATTCCCGGAGTTATATTTTATTCTGCTGCTAAATATCAACCCATTTCCCTAGAAAGTGAATCAATTGCTCATCATATTGCTACAGGTTTATGTCAGGAATTAGACTTTCCCCGCTTAGTTAATCGTGTCTATGCTGACGGAGCAAAAATCTTTATTGAAGCTGGTGCTGGTGGTATTTGTTCGCGTTGGATAAGTAAAAATCTTGGTAATCAAGAACATATTACCGTATCCCTAAACCGACGCGGTATAGATGACCATAGTTCCCTAATTAAAGCATTAGCAAAACTATTGAGTCATCAAGTAAATCTGAATCTAGCTCCTTTGTATAACTTATCCTCAGAAAATACCCAACGAAAAAAAGCTGCACTAAGAAAAGTTATATTAGGTGGTAATTCCATAACTTCTGCTATTTTGAATGCAGACAATCGGCGACTTTTTGCTAATTACCAAAAGCAAAAAATTTCTACTCAGCAAGAGTATAAAATCATTAATTCCCTACAGGTTTCGGAGGAAATAGCACCCACAGATATTTACCCTCAACCCCAGCCCAAAATAGAGAAAAATACCATAAAAATGATCATGGAGAACGGTTTGGAATTATCAAATAAACTAAAATTCTTTGAGTCAACAAAAATCTTCAAGCCAAACATAAATCAAGAATCTGGTGAGAAAATTAGCATGAATGATTTAAAAAAAGCTCAGTATCAAAACCTGAGTAATAACACTGCTAAACTAACCAAAACACACATAAACTTCTTAGCAGCTAGACAAGATTCTAGTCAACAAATGAGCGAAATTATCCAATTACAATTAGCTTGCGCTCAAAACTTACTCAACGAAGCTCTATAGGGTGTGTTAGCGACAGCGTAACGCACCATTATTAAGAGTTTGGTGTGTTACGAATTTTATTCTAAAAAACCCTAGCAAACTCCTTAATTATTCATTTCAAATCCTTTGCTTATACATTGAGGAATAACTACCGTGAAAACAATTGAGACGGTAAGAAATCAACATGATAATGGACTTGGTTTTTTCACCTGTAATCATTATCAAAACCAAGTATGGAAGGGTTCATTAGATTGTATTAGCTTTGGAAAAAATGCCATCAAAGATAAACTATTAACATTAGATAAACCCTGTTATATTATTAAAATAGCAGGGAAAATAGGTGTTACTAATGATGGTTATTTAGCACCTAATGATAATAGTTTATCTGAACAACCAGAACTTTTAATCTCACTTCCTCCCCTCCGATTACAACAACTTGGCGACCCTAGTTTTCTCGCCGCTTATGGTGTAAAATACGCCTACATGACAGGAGCAATGGCTGGGGGTATTGCTTCCGAAGAAATGGTAACTGCACTAGGAAAAGAGAAAATTTTAAGTTCTTTTGGTGCAGGTGGTTTACTCCCAGAACGGTTAGAAACTGCTATTAATACTATTCAACAAGCGTTACCAAATGGACCCTACGCTTTCAATTTAATTCACAGTCCTAATGAACCAACTATTGAACGTCGGGCTGTAGATTTATATCTGAAATATGGTGTTAGAATAGTAGAAGCATCGGCATTTTTAGACTTAACTCCTAACATCGTTTATTATCGAGTTGCTGGATTAAGATTAAATGCTGCTAATCAAATTGATATCAGAAATAAGGTGATTGCTAAAATTTCCCGTCGGGAAGTAGCAACGAAATTTTTACAGCCGGCACCAGCTAGAATTCTGAAAGAATTACTTGAACAAGGACTAATTACAGAATTACAAGCAAATCTTGCCAGTCAAGTACCAATGGCTGATGATATTACTGTGGAAGCTGACTCTGGCGGTCATACAGATAATCGTCCTTTAGTATGTTTATTACCTTCAATTATTGCCCTTAGAGATGAAATTCAAAGGGAATATAATTACTCAGTTCCTATTAGAGTGGGAGTAGCTGGAGGCATTGGTACACCAGAATCAGCTTTAGCGAGTTTTATGATGGGTGCGGCCTATGTTGTAACTGGTTCAATTAATCAAGCTTGTGTGGAATCTGGGGCTTGTGAACATACAAAAAAGCTGTTAGCACAAGCAGAAATGGCAGATATGACTATGGCACCTGCCGCAGATATGTTTGAAATGGGAGTCAAATTACAAGTTCTCAAACGGGGGACAATGTTCCCAATGCGGGCCCAAAAATTGTATGAATTATATCGCACTTATGATTCTATTGAACATCTTCCCGCAGCAGAAAAAGAGAAGTTAGAAAAACAAATTTTCCGTAAAACTATTGCCGAAGTTTGGGAAGGTACAGCCGCTTATTTATCCCAAAAAAATCCTGAGAAATTGGGTAAGGCTGTTAATAATCCTAAGCTAAAAATGGCCTTAATCTTTCGGTGGTATTTGGGTTTATCTTCTCGATGGTCTAGTAGTGGTGAAAAAGGCCGGGAAGTTGATTATCAAATCTGGTGTGGACCAGCTATGGGTGGTTTCAATGATTGGGTACGCGGTTCTTATTTGTCAGAACCTCATCAGCGTCATGTAGTGGATGTAGCTGACCAAATCATGAAAGGTGCAGCCTTTTCATACCGGATTCAAAGTTTAAAAATGCAGGGTTTGCAAATGCCTCGTGATTACTGTCAATATCAGCCGATTCTATCTACATTGGAGAAGTAAAAATGAGTTTAAAACAGTGTTATAGTGCGGAAACTATTCAAGAATTTCTAGTCACTAATTTAGCGGAAATCATTGGAGTCACTCCCGCCGAAGTTGATGTCAATGAAAATTTGGAAAATTATGGTTTGGATTCAGCTCAAGCTATGATTATTATTAGTAAATTAGAAGAATTACTCGGTTTTAAACCTTCTCCTATTTTACTTTGGCATTATCCCAATATTGCAGCACTTTCTGGGCGTTTGTCGGAAGAATCAACAGATGATTCTCAACTAAAAGATTCCATTTCTAGCACAAATTCTAGTGTTAATTTTGCCCTTCCTATTCTAGATTTAGGTGCTGAAGCTGTCCTTGACCCCACTATTCAACCTGTCGGGACTGCGGCTTTTATTACTAACCCCCAAAATGTCTTCCTAACTGGAGGAACGGGTTATTTAGGCGCTTTCATTATCAAGGAATTACTAGAAGCAACGGACGCAAATCTTTATTGTTTAGTGCGGGCTGATGATTTAGAATCGGGAAAAACAAAATTACAAAATAATCTGCAACAGTATGTAGTTTGGCAGGATGAATATAGTAACCGAATTATCCCGATAATTGGTGATTTAGCCCAGCCATATTTGGGTATTAATGCAGAACATTTTCAAGATTTAGCTGCTAATATTGATACTATTTATCATAGTGCAGCTTTACTCAATTATGTTTATCCTTACTCTGCCCTCAAAACAGCTAATGTTTTAGGTACACAGGAAGTTTTACGTTTGGCTTGTCAAACTAAAATAAAGCCATTTCATTATGTTTCTAGTGTGGCTGTTTTTGAATCCTCATCCTATGCTGGTCAGGTAGTTAAGGAACAGGATGATTTTAATGATTGGGAAGGTATTTTTCTGGGTTATTCCCAAACTAAATGGGTATCAGAAAAATTAGTAAAAATTGCTGGCAGTCGTGGATTACCTATCACTATTTACAGACCTCCTCTCATTGCTGGAGATAGCAAAACTGGGATTTGTAACACCCATGACTTTATCAATTTGATGATTAAAGGTTGCCTACAAATGGGTTCTTTCCCTGATGTAGATTATATGTTGGATATGTCTCCTGTTGATTATGTTAGTAAATCTGTTGTTTATCTTTCTCGACAGGAAAAGTCTGTAGGTAAGGCTTTTCATCTACAACATCCTCAACCTGCTTCTTTAAAATCTTTGGTTGACTGGGTGCGTTCTTTCGGATTTTCTATTAAGATGATTCCTTATGAGGAATGGCAAGCAGAGTTAATTAATAATGTCACTTCTCCAGACAATCCTTTATATACTTTGCGTCCTTTCTTATTGGAACGTTGGTCTGATGAACAAATCACTATTCCTGATTTGTATTTACAATCCAGAAGACCAATTATTAGTTGTGAGGAAACCTTAGAAGCACTCAAAGGCAGTTCTATTGTTTGTCCTACAATTGATTCTCAATTGTTGCTAACTTACACATCTTATTTAGTGCAAACTGGTTTCTTAACTCTTGCTTAATGTTGTTGGCACGGTTTAACCGTGTCTATTCCACCTAATTCACTTTTTTAACATGAACATACAGCATATTTTATATGAATGAGGTACAAATTAAAATTATAAAACCCCTGTGGAACAGGCAGGATACCTGTTAAGCTTGTATCTCATAACTTAAGAAACTGCTGTAAAATGTCAGGGAACAGTTTTGATTACTGGCGTTGCAGGGATAATTTAACTTGTACTATGTCACCTGCTATACGCCTACAATTAATCCTGAGAAAAAAACGCCAATTTGGCTACTCAGATATAAATACCTCTGCTAGATTATTGAGGTAGTTGACCTGTGGGCTTTTAGGTTCTTCATTTGAGATCCGGACAAATCTAGTTTTCTTGTTATCAGTCTTCAGATTGCCTACTCTAACTGATAACAGGATTCTATTGTCCTCAATAGCACCTAAAAACTTGATACCTCAGAAGTTTTTACTTTTGGGGTTTTTTTATTTTTCGTAAAAATTCAGGGCAGTAATATCCCTGACTTGTTTTATTTATTGTGTCTATCAATGATTAATTTATCTGAGAAGTCCGGGATCTGAATACTTACTATTTTTGGTTCTAAAGACTTTATCAAAAGTTTAGACACAACTGTCTGAATTATGTCCCTAACTTTACAAATATTCAACACATTTCACAGATGGGAGATATAAAAATGTAGCAATATTTATCAATAAATGGTCTTTTTGATAGACATAAATCCCAGAATTATGTCCTAAAGCTTAAATCCAAAATCTTGATTTTATGAAAATAATCAATAAAAATATGAGATAAGTCTAACATCTTGTAGACTCTCTTGGTGACAACTTAACCTTATCCAATGTCTAAAGTCCGCCAACGCGGACTTTCTTTATTTATTAAACATTGGTAATCTAAAGTTTTTGTGCAGTTTTTAATTTTTGAATTTGTTCCCTAAAGTATGTCTCTTGATGTTTGAGTTGCTGGGCTATTTCTAGTCCTTGTGCAAAAGCTGTTAATGCTTGGGGATATCTTTGGTTTTCTAAATATATGTCACCGATTTGTTTATATGCTGACATTAATCCATAAAAGTTACTGGCTAATGTTTGGGTTTGAATGAGAATTTGGCTAGTTTCTAAAGCTGCATCTATTTGTCTTTGAGAACGATAAAAAACAATTAACTTTTCTAATGCTTCTGCCGCTCTGGCATATTGTTCTAGTTGCCAAGCAGTAGTATAGGCTGATTGATAATTATTAAAAGCCTGTTGTGTTAAATTTGGGTTGTTTTTGGCTAGGGATTCATAATTAGCCGCAATTGCTAATTTCAAAGCAGGAATTTGATTCAAGTTTTGGTCAAGAGTGTAAATTTGAACTAATTTATTCAAAATATTTATTGCTGCCTCGGGTTGTTTCTTTTGGGTATAGATATAAGCTAATTTTTGTAAATATGCTAATTCATTAGTTTTATTGCCTTGATTAACTGCTAAGTTTAATAGTTCTTGGTAAATATTCGCTGCTTGGGAATAATCAAATATACTTAAATTTAATTCTCCAAGCTGATTTAAAGTCTCTATTTCCCCACTTATATCTTTTTGTTGTTTAACCAGAGTTAAAATTTGTTCATACACTGATATTCTTGATTTATACAAACGGACTTTTTGATAAGCATTACCAAGCGATCGCCATAATTGTAAATCATTATTTTTCTGTTTTGCCATCTGGTTTTGAATTGTTTGTAATCGTTGACTAATATATTGCACTTGTTCCCGTTCATTTTCATTGCCGGCAATTTCTCCCACTCTTGCTAACGCTTCAACTTCGGATAATGTACCTAAAAAGCGTCTTAACCTGAGTTCACGATTCCAAACATCAAAGGCCTTCTGATTATCTCCTGTTTGTAGAATAACTTGCGCCTCTTGATTTAACCCATCTAAGTCTATGCTTAACTTTTTCAACTCTACTGATGTTAATTCCCGTTTGTTGGCTAAATTTGGCAATATTGGGTCAGTTATAGTTATTTCTAGAGGATTGGGAGGAAACTTATCCAAATCTTCTTTTTTTTTGTCCTTGGCCACCGTGCCAAAAATCCACAAATGCCAGACAATAATAGTAGTTATGATTAAAATAAACCTCTGTAACATGATATTTACCCCTGACATAGATTAAGGTAGATAAAATAAGTAATTTAGATTATAGCAATTACTACTCAAGTGAGGTACAAACAGTGATAATAAAACGCAGATGGACGCAGATAGACGCAGATGATTTTGTACTTCACGCCTACTGGGAAGTGCTATATAACCAAATAGATATCCGGTGGTAATAAAATGTGCATAACCACTAAACCCTTGGTAGGGACAATTCGTGAATTGTCCCTGCATCTTTTTCACCAGATATCTAATATAAAGCTTGACAACTCCTGGTCTTTTTCTTATTCCTAACTCCTTTTTTATCACCATGGCGAAAATAATTCCGGCTATTAGGGTCAAAAATTTTAGTTTTTACTACAACCAGCGCAAAATTCTGGAAAATATCTCTATGGATATTCCCCAAAATAAAATAATTGCTATTATCGGTCCTAGTGGTTGTGGTAAGTCTACTTTTTTAAAATCTCTCAACCGCATGAGTGACTTAGAGGGAGAAGTGGTAACTGAGGGCAAAATAGAATTTTTTGGGCAAAACATTTATGAACGACGCATTAATCTCAATCGTCTCCGTCGTCAAATTAGTATTATCTATTCTCAACCAAATCTTTTCCCCATGAGCATTTATGATAATGTTGCCTATGGTGTCAAATTAATTGGTTGGCGACCAAAACCTGAATTAGATGAAATTGTGGAATTAGCTCTTAAAGCTGCTGATATTTGGGAAGAGTTAAAAAATAAACTCCATAAGTCGGCTTTAGAATTGACCATAGGACAACAACAACGTTTGTGCATTGCTCGCGCTTTAGCTGTAAAACCCCAAGTTATTCTTATGGATGAATTGTTTGTGGGACTTGATCCTATTGCCACTACAAAAATTGAAGAATTGATTGAGTGCTTGCGTTCTGAATTGACAATTATATTTATTTCTCACAATATACAACAGGTTTACCGACTTGCAGATTTTACTGCCCTATTTCAATACAATGAAAATCATCTGGGAAAATTACAAGATTTTGGCACAACTAAAAAAGTTTTAACCCAATCTCTTGATTATCATATCCGTGATTTTGTTAGTGGTTATTCCAGATCATGACGGTTGTAGGGGGGAACGGCCGTTCCCCCCTACGGTGTCTCTCTAGGACATTTAGCCACTGAGCTTTACGCTGATCGGATATTTCTGTAAAAATGACCGCAAGAGGAAAAAACTAGCAATAGATTTAGCATCTATGGGTTCTCCTCTCAAAATCGCTTGTTCCAATTCTTCAGGAGTGAGTAATACAATTTGGATATCTTCATCTTCGTCTTTTTCTGGAGGTGTTTCCAGGAGTTCTAAATCTCTGGCGATAAAAGCATAGATAATTTCATCAGAATAACCAGGAGCAAGGAAAAATTCGCCGAGTTTGTCCCATTTATGGGCAACATAGCCGGTTTCTTCCTGAATTTCCCGTTCAACTGTCTCTAAAGGATCTTCATTAGCTTCTACAGTACCGGCGGGAAATTCTAATAATCTGCCCTGGACTGCAAAGCGATATTGACGGACAAGTACAAGCTTACCCTCTGCGGTTATGGGAATGGCTAAAGCACCACCGGGATGGCGAATACATTCCCATTCTCCTTCGGATTTGTTGGGTAAACGCAAGCGATTAACTTCAAAGTTAAATTTGCGCCCTTTATAAAACAAGCGTTGCTTGAGCAACTGTGGTAATTCTCTACCTAATGGCATAGTCAAACTCTACGGTCTGTGAATACAGAGAATGTATACGGGGGGTTTTTTTTGTAATCAGTTCTTTTTGGGCTGTCAAAATGGTAATTTTTTTGCCCACTACAATAAATGTACATTACAAGTGTCTACCTGTAGCACTAGTTCTTGAATCATGCGTTTGGATATGGGATCTGGCCAATTGGGGGCAATTTCTGCTAGGGGGACGAGAACAAAAGCTCGTTCGGCCAGACGGGGGTGGGGAACTTGCAGATTTGGCTGATGTAAAATTAAGTCATCATATAATAACAAATCTAAATCTAGGGTGCGTGGTCCCCAGTGTTCCTGACGCACACGCCCAAATTGTTGTTCAATGGCTAGTAAATTTTCTAATAAAGCCTGTGGTGATATCTCTACAAGTAGAGTAGCACAGCCATTTAAGTAATCTGGTTGAGTTGGACCTATAGCTTTTGTCTGATACCAACTTGATTGGGCTTGGATAGTTATGCCTGGTGTTTGATTTAAAACTGTTAAAGCTTCTGTTAAAATGGTTTGGCAATCACCCATGTTGCTACCAAGAGCGATCGCAGCTTGGGATGCAAAAATTGTATTTTTATTCATGAAAATTAATATTCTTTGAAAAAACATATTCTACAACTGAATAAAGTTGATTATTTATAATGTATTATGTGGAAACCAAAGATATTGAGCTAAGGACTAAACAGGAGAAACTCTGATTGCCACTTGGTGATGAGCGAAAAAATGAGGAGTCCGTACATGAAAACTTACTACCGACAATGCAGGTGAAGGCAAAGCAGTTAATCAATCAGATGACAACCATGTCATCTGGAGTTTTGGGCAAAATTGTCGGACACGATAAACCCTTTTATCGTCGCATTTGGTTTTGGGCGGGTTTAAGTGTAACTGGAGGGATAATTGCTTGCCATTACACGATCAAAGAAATAGATAATAACTTGCCAGATCAGTCCGCGCTGAAAGCAGTGGCTAGGGAGCAAACATTGACAATTAAAGCGGCTGATGGCAGCGTTTTACAACAGCAAGGTGAAGCCACGAGAGAATTGCTGACCCTGAAACAAATACCAGATAATTTAGAGAAAGCTTTTATCGCCTCAGAGGATAGAAGATTCAGACAACATACTGGAGTGGATATTCAGGGAATTTTCCGAGCGGTTGTGAGTAATTTGCGATCGCAAGACGTAGTAGAAGGTGGTAGCACAATCACCCAACAGGTAGCGCGAATTCTCTTCCTCAAACAGGAAAAAACCTTCTGGCGGAAACTCAAAGAAGTCCGATTAGCCCAGAAAATGGAACAGGAATTAAGCAAAGATGAGATATTAGAACGTTATCTCAATCTTGTTTATTTAGGTTCTGGTGCTTATGGCGTGGGAGATGCGGCTTGGGTTTACTTTAGTAAAACCGTAGATCAGCTGACCTTATCAGAAATGGCGACCTTAGCAGGTTTAGCTCCAGCGCCCAATGTCTACGCTCCCGATAAAAACCCCAAAGCAGCCACAGAAAGAAGAAACTTGGTGTTGCAGCGGATGGAAGAAGATCGGGTAATCACACCGGAACAAAGACAAGCAGCTAGTCAAGAGGCATTAATAGTTAATAGCAATTTACCCAAACGTTTAGAGGTAAAATTCCCCTACTTTACATCCTACATTCAAAAAGAACTACCTAAGCACCTCGCCTCCGATGTGTTGGCCAGTGGTGGTTTGGTGGTAGAAACGACTTTAAACCCAACTTGGCAAACAGCAGCAGAAGCAGCCATAGAGAAAATCCTCAAAAATGAAGGGCGGTGGCAAAACTTTAAAGAAGGGGCGTTAGTAGCCATAGATCCTCATAATGGTGAAATTCAGTCCATGGTGGGAGGTAAAGACTTTAACAAAAACCAATTTAATCGGGTGACACAAGCCCAACGCCAACCAGGATCAACCTTTAAAGGTTTTGTCTATGCTACAGCGATCGCCACAGGTAAAAGTCCCTATGATAGCTATTTAGATGAACCACTATCAATAGATGGTTATGAACCAAAAAACTCCCATAACAAATTCTTAGGTTGGATGAATATGAGGGATGCTCTGACCCGATCTATCAATACAATTGCGGTGAAAGTGTTAATAGATGTAGGTTTTGATCCAGTTATTAAACTCGCCCATGATATGGGAATTAAATCAGAACTGAAATCTAACTATTCTTTAGCTTTAGGTTCCAATGAAGTCAACCTGTTAGAATTAACGAGTGCTTATAGTACATTCGCCAATCAAGGAAATCATACAGAAGCACATGGGATTCGCCGCATTCTTAACCGAGAGGGGAATGTAATCTGGTCAGCCAAATATGAATCCAAGCAAGTCTTGGATCGTGATACCAGTGCCATCATGACCTGGATGTTACGTAATGTTGTCAGCGATGGAACAGGTGTTGCGGCTCAATTAGATGATAGATCAGTTGCTGGAAAAACAGGTACCACAGATGAATCACGTGATTTATGGTTTATTGGTTATATTCCCCAACTAGCAGCTGGGGTATGGTTAGGGAATGATGATAATAGCCCTACCTATGGTAATAGTGGTAGTGCTGCCTATACCTGGCATGAATTTATGAAAAAAGCTGTAGTGGGAATGACTGTAGAAAAGTTTCCTCCCCGGCCTAAGTTAGAAGATCGCCAGGGTACTATTAAAGCCGAACCGATCAAACCCAAAAAACTTGTCTATACCTCTGGTGATGAGAATAAGCAAAAATCAGATGACGACAATAGGGATAATTCTAACTCTAGAATAAGAGGCTACAGTCAATCGGAGGAGACATCAGGATCAAATTCTACAGAAGAAAGTAGACCTAGAAGGAGACGACGCTATAGACAAGAAAATAACGATACATCTTCTTATAGCCCTCGCAGCAGAAGACGTGATAGTGAAGCACAGCCTAGGTATAGGACCCAAGAGTCTAATAGCGACCCTACTCCTGGGTCATCTCGTTCACGAAGCAGGAAAAACGAATCAAATTCCGGCAATTCTTCCCCTGCACGGGAAAATAATTCTGGAGGATCTTCATCATCCCAACCTTCCTGGAGAGAAAGACTCAAACCTAGTTCTTCATCAGAATTATAAATCAACTGCTATATAAAACCTAGATAAAACTAGACTTTACTTGCGGTCACGGATTGTGTGACAACTTATGGTTAGAATATGACCCAGGATCTATCGTGAAAATCAGTTTCGGGATAGAGTTATTAGTATCAAATTTTACAAGAGATTATGGACAAAAGTCCAACAGATGGCAGTAGTATCCTCCTCTAAGCCGGCGAGATGGTCTCCCAGCAAGGGGGAGACTTTAGGAGATTTTGATTATGCTCACCCAGGAAATCCGCAATTCCTTAGATATTGCTGACTTAAATCAGCTTAAATTAGATCTCAATTGTTTACAACCTGTAGATGTAGGGGAGTATATCAGTCAATTGCCGGAAAAACAAAGGGCGATCGCTTTCCGGCTGCTGAATAAAGATCAAGCGATAGATGTGTTTGAATATTTACCTACAGAAATACAGCAAGAACTAATTAATTCCCTCCATGATGCCCAGGTAGTGCATTTAGTTGAAGAAATGAGTCCCGATGAACGGGCAGAATTATTTGATGAACTACCAGCAGGAGTAGTCAAGCGCCTATTACAACAACTCAGTCCTGAACAAAGACAAGCCACCTCCACCATTCTCGGCTATCCAGAAGGGACTGCGGGAAGGGTAATGACCACCGAATACGTCCGGTTGCGGCGAGGATTAACAGTCGGTGAAGCCCTAAGTAAAATTCGCTTACAGGATGAGGATAAGGAAACAATTTACTATGCCTATGTCACCGATGATAATCGCACTTTAGTCAGTGTTGTTTCTTTACGCCAGCTATTATTTACATTTCCCGATGTATTAATTAAAGACATTGCCAGTCCCCATGTCGTGAAGGTAAGGACAGAAACTCCACAGGAAGAAGTTGCCCGTATCATGCAGCGTTATGATTTAATCGCTATACCTGTGGTGGATAGGGAAGATCGTCTAGTTGGTATTATTACGATTGATGATGTAGTAGATATTTTAGAGGAAGAAGCCACAGAGGATATTCAAAAATTGGCAGGGGTGAGTGGGGACGAAGAAGCTTTATCCCCTGCCTATATCACCCTTCGCAAACGGTTGCCCTGGTTATTGGGAATTATGGGATTATATATTGGTGCTGCCAGTGCGATCGCTCCCTTTCAATCTGTAATTGCCGCCGTACCAGTCCTGGCAGTAATTATGCCTATATTTTCTAATACAGGCGGAACAGTAGGAATACAAGCATTAACCGTAACTATTCGTGGTTTGGGTGTAGGGGAAGTCAGTCCAGAAGATACTTTCAAAATTCTGCGTAAAGAATTATTAGCAGGTTTAGGTACAGCGTTAGCATTAGGGATGACAATGATTGCCCTGTCCTCAATTTGGGCTAAACCCCAGGAAAGATGGGTAGCTTTAATTGCAGGGGTGGTGATGGCTACAAATACAATGGTGGCCGTGACTCTGGGAACTTTACTACCAATGGGTTTGAAACGGTGGAAATTAGATCCAGCTTTAATGAGTGGTCCGTTAGTGACAACAATGTTAGACACAATTGGTTTTTTAACTTTTCTCAGTATGATTTCTATAGCTTTAAATGTATTTCATTTACACCCGTAAAATCCCCAGGTAGATAAAGGAAATGCTGGCGAAAATTTATATGTTTCCTATACTAGAGTAACATTAATGGACATAACCAGGCCATCTTTCCTATCTCAATTTCAACAAATAGTTACTTATGCCTACTACCTGGAATCGTCATCACATTCTTTCTCTGGCTGACTTTACAACCCCTGAATATAACGCTGTTTTACAAACTGCGGCCTCCTTCCAAGAGGTACTATCACGTCGCACAAAGAAAGTTCCAACCTTACAGGGACAAGTGGTAGCAAACTTATTTTTTGAACCTTCTACCCGTACCCGTAGTAGTTTTGAAATAGCGGCCAAAAGACTGAGTGCGGATACTCTTAATTTTTCTGCGGCAACATCTTCCATGACTAAGGGAGAAACTATTTTAGATACAGCTAAGACCTATTTAGCTATGGGAACTGATATCATGGTGATTCGTCATAAAGATGCAGGAGTGCCCCAAGCGATCGCTCAAGAAATGGATCGTTTAGATGTCAAAGTTAGTGTACTTAATGCCGGTGATGGACAACATGAACACCCATCTCAAGGATTATTAGACTTATTTACAATTTGTAGTTTAATTGATCCTGCCCAACCCAGAATCGAATTATTAACAGGTAAGAAAATTGCTATTGTCGGTGATATCTTACATTCCCGTGTAGCCCGTTCTAATATTTGGAGTTTAACTGCTAGTGGTGCGGAAGTACATTTAGCTGCACCCCCAACTTTATTACCTAAATTCTTTGCTGAATATTTAGGAGGAACAGAAAAGTCTCATCGTTTATTTACCCATTGGCAACTAGAACCGGCTTTAGAAAATGCTGATTTCGTGATGACATTGCGATTACAAAAAGAACGTATGACGGCTAATTTACTGCCCAGTTTAAGGGAATATCATCAACTATTTGGCATTACCCGCGACAAGTTAAAATTATGTCAGCCCAAGGTTAAAGTATTGCATCCAGGTCCAGTAAATCGCGGTGTGGAAATCAGTTCAGATTTAATGGATGCTCCCGAATTTAGCCTAATTCAAGCTCAAGTGACTAGCGGTGTTGCAGTAAGGATGGCACTATTATATTTTATTGGTGGTGGCAAGGGTTAACTGCCCGGCCGAATTTAATTTATCAAGGAGAATAAGTAGGTGGGCTTTAAAAATTGTCGTTATCATAAGGCAAGAGTGAAGAAGTTTTCAGATATCTTACTTTTCTTCACACATTTTGGTTATCTTACGTCCAACTTAATCAGTTCTACGACTATTATGATCATAATTTATTGGCCTCATCAAATAAGAAGTTAGGGATCTTAACCACCTTATATATTAAACCACCTGAATCCTGGCCAAGGAGAATTATCAAGAAAATAATGTAGAAATGAATATTAGCAGAAATAAACATTATTATGTTACCTAGATACCAAAATTCGCTGTTGGCATACGGCATAACAAAATTTATTGACTTAATTTGTCATGTTTTTCATTTACCTACCATGAGTAACTTACAACTAGAACTGCAACGGAAAGAGCTAGTAATTAGGGAAAAAGAACAGAAAGATAGAGCTCTTTATCGAGTGATTAGCAAAGTGCGTGCTTCTTTGGATGTAGAATCTATTTTTATAACTACTACGAAGGAAACCTGTAAATTACTGCGTGTAGAAAGAATAGCAGTTTATCGTTTTAATGAGGATTGGGGTGGAGAATTTGTCAGTGATTTTGAATTTGCCCAACCGGAAGTTGATAATCTTCAGAGTATAGGGAAAAACACTGTGTGGCATGATTCATATCTGCAAGAACATCAGGGTGGGAGATATCGGCAAAATGAAAGTTGCTATGTTTCTAATATCAAATCTAAAATTTCAGTTCCCTTGATCAAAGGAAATAAATTATGGGGGCTTTTGTGTGTTTATCAGTGTGACTTTCCACGCACATGGACTCAAGGAGAAATTCAGTTTGTGAAACAGTTAGCGGCTCAATTTAATGTTGCCCTAGAACACGCGGAACTATTAGAAAATTCTAAAACTCAAACTCAAAAATTAGCTGATATTAATCAGGCTCTAGAAACAGCTAATGCTAGTTTAGAGCAATTAAATAATCTAGATGCTTTAACTGAAATTCCTAATCGTCGTTGTTTTGATGCTTATTTAGCCTCAGAATGGCAACGACATTTGCGGGAACAACAACCACTGACTGTGATTATGATAGATATTGATTATTTTAAATTTTATAATGATTATTATGGACATCAGGAAGGAGATATTTGTTTAATTCAAGTAGCTCAAACTATTGCTAAAGTTCCCCAACGTCCTCTAGATTTAGTTGCGCGTTATGGTGGTGAGGAATTTGCGGGCATTTTTCCCCATACTAATATTGAGGGCGGAATCAGGGTTGGGGAATTAATACAAATAGCGATCGCTAATCTTGCTATTCCCCACTATAAATCAAAAGTAAGTGATATAATCACTTTAAGTTTAGGAGTAGCGAGTCTGATTCCCAGTGTTAGCAATAGTCCGGGGGATTTAATTGCTCATGCAGATCAGGCGCTATATGCTGCTAAAAATCAAGGACGAAATCAGATAATTTACTACAATATTGTTAGTTAGGGGTTGGTAAAAAGTCTGTTAGTGGGGGCAGATAATAAGTCTACGTGTTTTTACGGATAATTTATGTTTTCCAGAGTTGCGATCGCCTCTACCAATTTCTGAAGATGTGTGAACTTGTGGGTGGCCATGACAGATATTCTAATGCGACTGGTGTTAACAGTGGGTGGGCGAATAGCCGGGGCAAAAATTCCTGATGCGCGTAAATGTCTTCCTGCTGTTAATGCTGCTGCTGCACTAGGCAATTGGAAACATAATATTGGAGATTCCGTGGGTAATAACTTTAAATTAGGTAAATTATCTGCAATTAATTGTTTTAAATAATTGACATTTTGCCAAAGTTGCGATCGCCTTTGGGGTTCTTCTTGAACTATCTTTATAGCTGCTAAAGCGGCGGCTGTATCTGCGGGGGAAAGGGCGGTGGTATAAATCCAACTAGGGGCGCGATTGCGTAAAAAGTCAATCAGGGAGCTACTTCCGGCGACATATCCACCTAAACTCCCCAAAGCTTTACTTAATGTACCAATTTGAATTAATTGCCTACCTGTACACCCGAAATGTTCTACACAACCGGCACCTGTTTTCCCCAGGACTCCTGTAGCATGAGCCTCATCAAGAAGTAGCATACTACTAAATTCTTCAGCTAAATCTAGTAGTTGGGGTAATGGACATAAATCACCATCCATGCTGAAGACGCTATCAGTAGTAATCAAACAGCGTCGGTAGTTATTTCGATATTTTTGTAACTTTTCTTTTAGTAATGCAGTACTACTATGGGGATATTCCATGATAGTTGCACCACTGAGAATTGCCCCCTTTCTTAAGCTGGAATGGTTATACTCATCAGACAAAATTAAGTCTCTTTTACCAACTATGGCGGGAATTGTGCCTATATTTGCCAAATAACCGGAACTAAATACTAATGCGTCTTGGGTTTGTTTAGTAGATGCTATTTCCTGTTCTAATTTTTCATGTAATTCTCGATGTCCACTGAGTAATCTAGAACCTGTGCTACCAGTACCAAAGGCTTGAATAGCAGTAATGGCCGCTGTTTGTAAACGTTCATCTCCTGCTAGTCCCAGGTAATCATTACTAGCAAAATTAATCACCTCTTGCCCAGATAAGACCACAGTTGCACCGGGGCGGCTGTGAATCGTCTGTACGGAGCGATACCAGTCCCCTAGGTGAATAGTGGCGAGAGATTTATTTATCCAAGCATAGGGATTATTATTCATGGTAAATTATGAATAACTTCATTGCTGCTAAGATAAGCGATCGCTTGTCTAATCCAATCTTCCACATAGGCATTTTTGGGTAGACCAATATCTTCCCCAACTACGTGCAAAGCGTTACTAACCTCATGGGCAGTATATCCCAAGGCAAAGAGGGTCATTTGTACTTCTTCTAAAATTCCTGGTGCAGGACCGCCTGTAGCCACGAAGAAGCCCGCCGATTTGCGCCATTCAATTAGTTTACTCTTGAGTTCTAAACACAGGCGTTCAGCCGTTTTTTTGCCCACACCTGGGGTTTGAATCAGCATTTGAATGTTGGCGGCAATAATAGCTTGGACTAACTCTGGTAATTCCATTGTATCCAAGAGAGCGATCGCTAGGGCTGAACCAATACCGCTAACACTGAGCAAATGGCGGAATAAATCCCGTTCCGAGGGAGAAGAAAAACCGAACAGCATCGGTATCTCTTCCCGAATCTGGTAATGTGTAAATATTTGGATCACATCGCCAGTTGAAGTTAACTGGTTGGCCAAACGTTGGGGAATTTGCAAATCGTAACCTATGCCATTGACTTCTAAGGTCAAGATGACACGATTAGAGCTAATGGTTTGGACACCAGCAACGATACCTTTAAGATAACTAATCATTTTAGGAAACCAAAATATTGTAAACCTTCAAGAATCCCGGCAGCATAATGGTTTTGAGCCAGGTAACGGTGGTCAGCAAGATTTTGGTTATACCATTGGAGTAACTCAGGACGAGCATTCCCGACAATGATTCCCCGTTCCTTACCGACAGCGAATAAAGCAATATCATTACCCGAATCGCCGCAAACAACAGTCTGCTGGGCTGCAAATTTCCACTTCTGTCGTAAAAACTGCATTGCTTGACCTTTATCGCTGGTATGGGGTAAAATGTCAAGGTCAATTTCACCACTATAAATTAACTTTACATTTAGTTGAGTTTTTTGCAACTCTGCCTCAAGTTGTGGTAAAATGCCGGAAAATTCTGCTTTGAGGAAAAAACTGACTTTAAACGGACGCTGTTCCGTATCTGGTTGTAGCAATAATTCCGGGAATTTTTCAGTAATAGAGAGAATTTTTTGTCTATCCCAACCTTGAGAAAGAATACCTGACCATTCTGGATGCGGATTATTACTACCATCTAAGTAGATTTCTGTACCCACAGACAGAACCAAAGCATCTGGGGAAAAGAGATTTTTTTCCTGTTGAAGTTCGCGGTAAAGGATAGGCGATCGCCCTGTGGAGTAAACTATTTTTGTGCCATATTTTTGACGATGACTTTGCAAGCGATCGCTTAACTGCAATAATGCCTGATCATCACCTACAAAGGTATGATCTAAATCAGTTACGAACAAGAATTTGGTCATGGTCAACTCCTTTTGAGGTTAATTCACAAAGAGTGTATGCTGTTTTGGCACTGAGCGCGGGGTTGGTTTATAAGATTGAGGAAGATATATTCAAATATTTATCAGATGTCAATAATAATGCACCTTCTTGGTTAATCAAATCTGGGAAATAACGAACCACAGAGACACACAGGACACGGAGAAAGAAGATTATCAACTGGTTTTAAGATCCCTGACTCTGATTAAAGATATTCAAAGAAATCCATTTTTCAGTATAGGAAAACCAGAACCTTTGAAATATGAATTACATATTGGTCATGTAAATCATTTAATCAGTAGACATCCTAATTCTGACAAAATAAACCTAATTCACATTCTTTTCACATATTTTTAAGTAGTTGTCATTAAGTAGTTGTCAATGTTTTCAATTCTGCCATCTTGAGCAATTTTAGCTTTATATAATTCGTCGTAAAATTGAACATCCACTTCTCGCCAACTTATCCAACCAATATTGTGGTATTTATCATCTGTAAAGCTGTAAGCTATAAATTTAGGACTATCCTGAACTGAAATAACACAGAAGTCATCCTTACCGCCAATTATGACCTGCTCTGGAGTATAAACTATAATTTGTAAGTCAGAGTTTTTTAAAACATCTTTAACATTATCATCTGAAATGTTATCGTAGAAATCTCTAAATTCATTGCCTTTATATTCTATAAAATATCTTTTGTTAACTCTTACTCTAAAGAAATCCTGTAACTGTTGACTATCTGGTAATTTTCTTAAGAAATCTATAGTACATATTGCTTTTACTTTGACATCTTTATATTGATATACTTCCTGTAAAGTCCGAATTTCTGAGAAAGCAATTCTCCCTTGTTTTAAATACAAACTGTTATGTACTAATTTTTGAAGACTCTCTGTTTGCTTGATAAGTTCAGGTATACTTTCATCTATGCTGTAATTAGTATCCATAACAGGTACTAATTCTCCAGCGTCACTGGTTAATAAATGTTCTCGCAATTGTGATTTAATACTAGCCAAATAACTTTGATAATCTCTCTCCCAATATACAGACTTTATCTCCAGCAATTCGTCAAGTTTATCAGTATCAAGAGCTTTCCATGTGACTACAAAATGTCCTATTGTTTGATTTAATAATTCATTACTTGCGCTAATCTTAACTTCCCAAGTTTCAACACGTCTATATCTAAGATTCTGCTGTGTAATATCCAGATTATAATCATTACTTAATTCATAATTATAAGCAGATTCTTGTTGCTGAATATTTGCCATTCTAATCGTATTATTAGCTTCTAACTGATGAAAGTTAATTTTCCATCCTGCTTCTCTTGATATTTCACTCTCATTTCTTTGTCCAGTCATTCCTGTAATAGTAATCTTGATTGTTTCTGTATTGGAACTAGCATTATATGTTTTCTGTGGATTCCGTTCTAGTGTTATTTTCGATAAATTATTTGCATTAAAATTCAAGATTCTTAGCAAAATATATTTAGCTTTCATTTCATAGACTAAAAATAGAAAGACTGCTAGAATAAAGCTGTAAAGAATTAGAAATACCCAAGGATTATTATCTTCTTCTAAATATAATCCTGACATTACATATTGTTTTACT
>JBJTTJ010000018.1:0-2776 GCA_046080125.1 Cuspidothrix sp. | reverse complement strand
CTTAGAAAGGGGGGAAATTAATCAAAGTCCCCCTTTTTAAGGGGGATTTAGGGGGATCTAGAAGGCTTATAGTTATAACTAGCAACTTGGGTTATTACCACTCTCAAACTTTTTCTGGTAAGCTGGTGTCACCTCTAAAATTGCCTTAGATCCTTGCAATTTCAGGAGATGACTATGAATCCTTTGCAAGCTTTTTCTCTAGTTTTTGTCCTGTACAGAGGGAACTGTCACCTGTTCCCTGGTAAAATATGCCAAATCTGTTTTGTTTGCATAACTACTTATCATGACTACTGGAACTACTACTGGTGCTGATGCCATTGATCAAGCGATCGCCCAAGGAATTGATTTTGACGGTTCTCCCATTCCCACAGCTAAGTTAGAATTATATACGCAAGTCATGGGATTAGAAGCCAATAGACAACGCAGTGGTGTATCCAATACCATGCGTTCTCGCATTGTCCGTATTGGCGCTAAACATATTCCCCAAGCTGAACTTGATCAAAAATTAGTTGACGCTGGTTTTGCACCTTTAAAAGAAAAAGAAATTGCCTTTTTCTATGGTGGTAAATAAATAGTTAAATATTGTGGTGCGGGCTGAAAGGCCCGCTAAAATCATATCAACTAAAACCAGTAAAATCTATATCTTTAAATCTCGATGAGTAAATGATTTTGCATTTGCACCTGTATAGGTTTTCACAATATGTCCATCACCACACATTTGATATTTATAGGTGACTAAACCTTCTAAACCCACCGGTCCACGAGGTGGCATTTGTTGGGTACTAATTCCCACTTCTGCACCAAAACCATAACGGAAACCATCAGCAAAACGGGTAGAACAATTATGATAAACTCCGGCTGCATTTACTAAGCCTTGGAAAGTTTCTACTGCGGTAATATCTTCGGTAATAATTGCTTCTGTATGCCGAGAACCATAATTGCTAATATGAGATATGGCATCTTCTAAAGAATCAACAATTTTAATGGCTAAAATCAAATCACTATATTCCGTTTCCCAGTCCGTTTCCGTTGCTAAAGCAATATTAGGTAAAATTTCTAATGTGCGTTTATCACCTCTTAATTCCACGTTTTGTGCTTCTAAAGCTACGGCAATTTGAGGTAAAAATTCTCTCGCTATCTTACTATGAATTAATAGGGTTTCAATGGCATTACAAGCGGCTGGGTATTGGGTTTTGGAATCAACAGTAATATTAATTGCTTTATCCAGATCAGCAGATTTATCTATATATAAATGACAAATTCCATCAGCATGACCAAGAACAGGAATGCGAGTATTATCTTGGACAAATTTCACAAAAGCATTAGAACCCCTAGGAATAATTAAATCTACATATTTATCTAAATGTAATAGTTCTAATATCTCTTCTCTAGTGGTTAACAATTGCACGGCATCAGAGTTAACTGCTGTGTGAGATAATCCTTGTTTAATGGCTTTAATGATCGCTGCACAAGAATTTAATGCCTCTTTTCCACCTTTGAGAATGACACCATTTCCAGATTTAATTGCTAAGGAAACAATTTGAATTGCAGCTTCAGGACGAGCTTCAAAAATGATGCCTAAAACACCTAAAGGACAGGTAATACGTTTGAGAATTAAGCCGGTATCAATTTCTCGATGAATTTGGACTTTACCGCTAGGATCATCGAGTTTACCAACATCTCGCACACCAGCGATCGCATCTCTTAATTTATGCTCATCTAACTGCAACCGTTTATAAAGGGGTTGAGGAATCCCCTCCGCTACAGCAACTTGACAATCAGTTAGATTTGCCTGGATAATATCATCTTTAGCTGATTCTAAAGCTTGAGCGATCGCCTCAATCGCCTGATTTTTTTCCTCAGTTGACAGCAAAGCTAATTTACAAGCCGCTTTACGGCCTTGTTGAGCGATCGCAGTTAGAGGAGAAACAATATTGGTCATAGTCATAGCACGTATTTGTCCATATCTCCGTTGCAAATAAGGTGGAAAACTAGCTATTTATTGCAATTCCCCACCTTATCTTTCTAAATTCAACCCTGTTGAACACGCTGTTCAAACTCTTCACAAGTCTTTTCAACTATAGCCAAAGCGGAAGAATATATATCATTATGCTCCTGTTTCAGCCAGCTTAAAAGACGGGTAATTTGGGCGTTTCGTAAGTCTAAGTCAGTCTGAAAAATGATTGCAGTTGCCATCGCTTCAGCATATTGTTTCGGATGACCTTGGTGCACAAAAGTGTCCACTAAGGCAACTAAAGCCGTCTGTGGCACAGTAGGAGGAGTTCCCTCTATAGACATAAATTCACGGAAAAATAATTTTGCTGAATTATCCTACTTTATTTCCATCAAGACTTGTTAATAGTAACATCACTTAATTTTCAATCGAAACTCTATAGTATCTACGTAAATTTACTTCAGTAATAGATTGGATACCGACAGTTAATTTAACTTGTATAATATAGTTTTCAGAGAATATTTGAGAACTCTTCTTATAAAATTTAATACTCCTATATTCCCCCAAAACCCGCTCTTTAAAGGAGCTTCGGTTAAACTCTTCCCTCTTTTTAAAAGGATTTCTCCCAATTCTCATATTTCTCTCATACCTCTAGCATCTTCTATTATCGTCACTATTTTTCCAGAAGTGTTGAATGTTAAGAAAATCTTGATAAAAATAGCCCAAAATATGTTAAATTTTGGGCGAAGGATTAAAATATTTTGATTAACCATGATTATAAACTCATTTCCCAAGATTGTCAAAAATATCCTGGGAGGACTA
>JBJTTJ010000017.1:0-6848 GCA_046080125.1 Cuspidothrix sp. | reverse complement strand
ACTGCACTGGGAATCAAAGATGGATTATTTTGCAATATTGCCAGTTGATCGGGATGACGCAGCAAAGACAGGACACCATTACCAATTAAATTCACTGTGGTTTCTTCCCCACTAGCAAACAGCAACATACAAGTTACTAAGAGTTCATCTTCCGTTAGCTGATCTTGCTCGTCTCTAGCTTGAATCAGGGCGCTAATCAAATCATGTTGCGGATCATGACGACGCTGATCAATTAGGGTAATTAAATAGTCTCGAAAATCTAATATTGCTTGATTGACTTCTGTACTCACATTTGCCGACTTCATGGGGTCGAAAATATGTGCCAACCAATGAGACCATTGTTTCAATTGGTTGCGGTCTGCTTCAGGTATGCCCAATAATTCCGAAATTGTTCTAATAGGTAAAGGTGCAGCGAAATCGGTAATAATATCCATACTTGTCGATTCATCTACCTGATCAAGTAGATCATTGACAAATTCCCCAATTTTGGCACGCATAGCTTCAATCACACGGGGGTTAAATGCTTTGCTAGTCAACCTTCGCAATCTGGTATGGTCGGGTGGATCACGGAAAAATAAACATTTACTACTGAGAGCAGCCACAGGAGAAAGGGTTTCTTTCTGTTGGGAATAGTGGGAAATTTGAGATTGTGCCGAACTTAACCGGGGATCGCGCAAGGCTGGGACAACATCGGCGTAGCGGCTGATCATAAATACGCCCAAAGAACTGACGTGAACCGGGTCCTCAGTACGGAGGCGATCATACATTCCATAGGGATCGGCGTAAAACTCCGGTTGGAAGGGATTAAATTTTAACCTTGGTGGTTTAGATAAATTCATATTCATACTTCCTTAAACACAGATTTTTACTGATGACTCACTCAACACTTGAGCCAGATAGGATGCTAATTCTTCAATGTTGGGATATTCCCAAAATAATGTAGGTTCAACTTCACATTCCAACCAATCAATTAATTCTCCTGTAATAGCGATCGCTGCTGAGGAATCTAAACCATAGTAAGCAAAGGCTTCCTGAATATCTATTTCTTGGGGTGGGATTTTTAACTCAGTGGATAAGCGATTAATTAACCAAGTTTGAATCTGTTCAAGTGTGATGGTGGAATTTTGGGAAAATTGCTGTTCTAGTGACGCTGTTGATAATGCTAATAATTCTAAATCTACTCGGTTAATGGGTTGTTCTTGCCACTGGCCGATAATTTCTAAAGTGTTTTCTAAAAAACCTGTACGGCAGGAATAACGCTGAATTTTGCCGCTAGAAGTTTTAGGTATAGTTCCAGTTTTTAGCAGCACAATAGCATAGACTTGCAGATCATGAGCTTCGGATATAGCTTGACGGATAGCAGCAGCTACCCCATCTACATCGAGGTGGCGAAGGTAATTTCGTTCTATTTCGTGGGCGATCGCCAGTCTTTCGACTCCATCCACTTCTACACTAAAGGCTGCACCTCCCGCCATTCTTAATGCGGGGTGACTTTGTTCCACAGTCTGTTCAATATCTTGGGGATAATGATTTTGTCCCCGAATAATAATTAAATCCTTGAGACGACCAGTGATAAATAATTCACCATTGTGAATAAATCCTAAGTCCCCAGTCCGCAGAAAAGGACTTGTCCTGAGCTTGTCCTGAGCGAAGTCGAAGGGCGAAGTCGAAAGACCCTTTTGAGTATCACTTAGATAAGCCTGGAAAGTTTCTTGAGTGGCTGTGGGGTTTTGCCAATATCCTAAAGTCACACTAGCACCAGATAGCCAAATTTCTCCGACTTGATCAGATGGACATTCAGTTAAGGTTTCTGGATCAACAATGAGAATCTTTTGCTCAAGTTGAGAACAACCAACACCGACAAAGGTTTTACTATTAATTGATGTTCCATTTACTACTTGATTTTCCTCAATGCCTTTACTCTCGACTTCGCAAAATGTGGGTAAGGAGTTTTTCTCGCCACCACTAACTATCAGAGTTGCTTCTGCCATACCATAACAGGGATAAAAGGCTTGAGGGCGAAAACCGCAGTTAGCAAAGGTTTTGGTAAATCGTTCTAGGGTTTCACCTCGAATGGGTTCAGCGCCATTGAAAGCTACTTCCCAACTACTCAAGTCGAGATTTAGCCGTTGTTCAGGGGTAGTTTTTTCAATACAAAGTTCATAAGCAAAATTTGGGCCACCGCTAGTAGTAGCTTTATATTCAGAAATTGCATTTAACCAGCGTAGAGGTTTTTGCAAAAAGGCTACAGGAGGCATAAGTGTAACCGGAAATCCCCCGTAAACTGGTTCTAATACCCCTCCAATTAATCCCATATCATGGTAAGGAGGCAACCAAATTACACCGCGACTATCGGGTGTATGCCCAAAAAAGTGATATATCTGTTCTAAATTGTGGATGAGATTGCCATGACTGACCATCACACCTTTAGGCATGGCAGTAGAACCAGACGTGTATTGCAAAAATGCTAAGGTGTCCTGAGCGATCGCTGGTTGTTGCCATTGTTGTCCTAATTCTGGTGTGATGTTATCCGTAGTCAACCAAGAAAGGGAGGATAATCCTGGTTCTGAGGCCAATCGTCGTGACCAATCGGCTAAATTTGCGGTAGTAGTTAAAACAGCTTTAGGTGTGGCATCAGTAATTATCCTGTGAAGACGATCCATACCTCGATCTTTTCGGGGTGGATAGGCAGGAATGGCAATGACTCCAGCATATAAACAGCCAAAAAAGGCACTGACAAATTCCAACCCAGGAGAATACAACAGTAAAGCCCTTTCACCCTGCATCTGTAAAGATTGTAAATGGGCAGCGATCGCTCTTGCTTCCTGATCTAGCTCTTGATAAGTTAAACGAGCCGATTCTATTTCCCCATCCTGCAAAAAGTTTAGAGCTAATCGCTCCGGTTCAGTAACGGCTCTGGATTGCAAAATATCAATAAGGCTTACAGTTTTCATACAAGTATTGGTTATTGTTAACGCCGTGTGCAACTTTCCTCAAACCTAACCCCAATCCTGTCCCTACCTACAAGGGAACGCGAGTAAAAATTAAACCCAAAATCCGGAATTTCGATTCAACTCAACACCCTAGTACCGCAAGGCGGAAGTCAAAAGTCAAAAGTCAAAAGTCAAAAGTAATATTTAGCAAGCTTTTTGACGATTAAGAATGGTTTGTTTATTTACGCCGTGCTGTACTAGTTCTAAGGAAATCGTACTGAGTAAAATTATTGGGTGGGTTAAACCAAATTTTTTTTGCTAACTTTACGAAACTTGAATATTCTTTGCTCGTACTCTCCTGAAAGAAACGCTTCGTATTTTTCAGATCCAGGGGAACATATAAAATTAGTTAAATCAGTTATTGATATTTCTCCTAACTTCTCTTGTAAGAGATGATGATTTTCCCATAGATTTAAATACTTATCTGCTGTTTCCTTACAGGACTGGACAACATTGGGGGAAATATTTACATTACTAACAAGCTCAAACCCCATAGATGTAATTACCTTGAGATGAGCATTAATCTTTTTGGCAGGTAGCCAGGCACAATAAAGAAACCAACCCTCTTGCCGTAAAACTCGATAAACTTCACGGTAAAAAGCTAGAATATTGGGATAGTGTTGAGATGAATCAATATTAATTACCACATCAAAAGACATATATTCTACACGGATAGCTTCTGCATCTCCTTGCTGAAATAAAATGTTGTCTGCCTCATGGTGTTGACGACAAAATTCTATGGCATTCAGGCTAATATCTATGCCTAAATATCTACGAGGTTGGAAGTAGGTTTTAAGTATAAATGCTGTTCCTCCACGACCGCAACTTATATCTAAAATATCCCGATCATTAATGAGACAATCCCCTATCACCTCTAGGATCAATTGATAAGATTCACGTTCTGGGAAGTCGTCTGATAATTGCACTACAGATAAGGAAGGAATCTCCTGAATGGGGACATATCCAAGATTTAGGTTGAACATTTGTTCGCCCAATTTCAAAGTATCCAGGGCACTGTTCACTAATTCGTACTGCTTTTTTACTACAGCTTTCTCAAAAATGGACGAAAAATTCATGTTATCTCCTTACTGGTATAAGATTAGCGATGGTTTTTGATTAGGGAACACCAAAAAATAAATTAAGCAATTTCAATCCCATAATAACACTGAGGGAAGTAAATCTGGTTCGGCTAATCGCAACAGTCCGTAACCGATACCAGCTACCCCGCGAAAAAATCCGGGATGGTAAACGCCTTGTGTGACTTTGTGGAATAAATGAAACCCTCCCGTTTGTTTGGCTCTATCTACTACCCAAGCCATCTGTTGGGGGACTTTTGCTATTAACTCTGGGCGAGAAAGTCGGCGGGATGCTTCTAGGAGGATGTCAACTCGTCCTAAATTTCCACAACAGAGATGATCTACTCCCTGCCAGGAATATTTCTCGGTTGTCTGGAGGGCAATGTCAATATCTCGGCGGATTTCGGGAGTATCGAGGTATGGCAGACTCCCTAACCGGGCTAGAGCAATACCAGGTGCGCCGTGACACCAACTGGTCATAAATCTGGGTTGGTTGTCTTTGAGGACGAAGGGACGAAAATCGGGCCAGTTGTTGGCTGCTGGTGAAAAAACGCTGGTTTCGTAGGCGATCGCTTCTTGGGCGGCGGCTAAATAAGCTGAATCGCCAGTTACTCCGTATAATCGCAATAGGGAGTAGGCTATACCGGCTGCACCGTGGGAAAATCCGGTCAGGGGTTTTTCTAATCCCATACCTTGCCAAGTTTTGTAACCTGTTTCGCTGACGCAACGATGAGTAAGTAAATGTTGTCCGCAAGTGATGGCTATTTCTAAAACAGAAGCATCCTCTGTAGCTTGATACAATGTCAATAATCCCAGTAGCGCCCCGGCTGTTCCCATTGCTATATCTAGGTTGCGATCGCTAGTAATATCTGCCGGAGTTATTAAAGAAGCCAATTGTTTAGCATCTTCTAGAAGTGCTGGTACATCTAAAAATTCGCTAACCTTGACTAAGGTATAAAGCATTGATCCAAAACCACCCATCGCCCCTAAATCTACGGAAGTTTTCAGGTGTTGGCAGGACTTGGGATTGTTAATCATTTTCCTCAAAAGTTGCAGCGCGGACAAAGCTAGGTCTCGATGTCCTGCTCCTCCTGTCACCTTTTCTAAAGCAGCTAAAAATAAAGCAATCCCACAGCCACCTTCTAAACCAAAGTCTATAAGTTGTAGTTGTAATTTTCCAGTTTTGGGTAAATATTCTAACCCAGTCCACCGGACAATGCCATCAGTGCTGTAAATTGCTTTTTGCCGGAGATCGCAGGCGATCGCCATTGCTTGTTGCAACAATTCCTCCTGACTTAATGGCGTAAAATCATTAAAATCAGGCTGATCATGACTAGAAGAAATAACATCAACTTCATTAGCCACTAAAGCATATAAAGAACCCCTAATGATAGAAATCTGCTGTTCCATATCTTGGGGGTCAAGTCGTTGTATGAGATTAACAACGGAGTTGTAGCTAGGTTCACGAAATGCTCCAGAAACATTCAAATCTGGAGAAATGATCATATCTTGGCTATTGGCATAAGCACTCAAATAGGGCATATCTAACTGTGTTAACACCTCATGTTCTCGTCCTAGTAAATCCCAGCAGTATGGTTTTTGATCACAAACTAAAAATGCGCGACCGAGAAGTTCTAATTCAATACTAAAGTCCACACCATTTTGCAAATATCGAGGACTGAGGGCATTTTTTAGTATTAATCCATAAACTCTGGTATTGCGGAAAAGGCAGCGTAATAATTGATGAGATAGAAGAGCTAGTGGTCCATCAGGAGCTAAAATCATCCTTTGGCGATCCAGCAAAAACAGATACATAAAGCGAAAACCCTCGACAATGTCTTCTGTATAGCCATTGGGAAAGCAAAAAACACCGTCGAGGCTGGGTAAATTCACTTGCTGTTCTGACTTACCATATTCTTGTCCTACACTCATGCGATCGGTGTTAATGTTTTGCCACTTGGGGATTTGATAGGGCATTTGCTGTCCTCCCTGTCCCCCCAATCCACTCACATCAAAAAGTGTTTGCCCATCGCCGCCTATTTCCCAGCTAGGTAACAACCCTGTACTAAGTACAGAACCATCCAAAAGTTGATTAAAAAACCCTTGTAATTCCCCATCATCGCCCTGATCTTCCAGTTCCCTTACTTCTGGCTGAAGTAGGGTTTCTAAATCAATCAAAACGGGATGTTCACCACTAGCAATTAGGTTTTCATAGTGGCAATCATTACCTTTTAAGGCATAAAGTAAACACAGCAAAAACCCGGCGCGTTGATAGTATCGTTTAACGGCTGCTTGGGTGTCACAGGGTAGTTTCTCTACATACTCCATCCAGCCATAACTAGAGTGATCAATTACTTTAATCACTTTGAAGGGTAGAGGTGATCCTTGTTGATTTAACCAATCAAGTAATTGAAAATAACCGGACTCTAATCCTAAAGACCTGGGTTTATAAACTAATTTCAAGCCGCTACTAAATTCAAGAATCATCACACAACGTCCACGGTTGTGATTATCGGCAATATCTAAATTTAGTTTGACTATTTGCCCTAGTTTTATTTCTGGTTGAAAGGTTTGTTGAATTTCTTCCCAATCTTTACCTAAGCGATCTAAAAATTCGCTCATGGCTTCAACCCAAAAGTTAGTTATTGTTGACAATAACCGAGCTAAAACGCTGTATTTTTGAAAGAATGATAAAAGATGATCCTGGAGTAGTTGCTCAATAAACTTCTGGTAAAGTTGTTGAGATGGACTATTAGCAGATTTAACTAGGGAAGAAACC
>JBJTTJ010000016.1:0-49630 GCA_046080125.1 Cuspidothrix sp. | reverse complement strand
GGGACGATGATCTGGATTTCCCCATAAAGGTAAATTAATTTCCCCTTCATGAATAGTTAGAGAACCTGTAATTATAGCCTCATAAACTTTATGAATTTTCCTTTGTTCAAATTGTTGACTTAATTGGGAATAAGTAACTACATCTTTAGCTATTAATAAAATCCCAGAAGTATCTTGATCTAAACGATGTACAGCAATTAATTCTTGATCATAAAAATAACGTAAACGACTAATTACACTATCTTGATTATGAGAATAACGACCCGGAACAGACAATAATCCTGATGATTTATTAACCGCAATTAGCCATTCATCCTCATAAATGATTCCTGGTTTATCTGGTTTGATTCCTGATAATAAAAACCCCATTAATGGCTGACATCTTTCCAAACAAGCACCATAAAATTCTCCAGAAACCTTATTTTCTATAGAAGAATTACCCCACCAAAATTCAGCCATTGCTAAAGGTTTTAATCCATGGTTTGCAGCATAATTTAATAATTTAGGAGCGCAACATTCCCCGGTTCCCGTGGGTGCTCCATCGGGGAATAACTGTTGTAAAGATAGAGATTTTCCGTAAAAATTAGTCAAACTATATGCTGCATGCATTTGTATTTGTAGTTGCCGAGACAGTTGTTTACGTCGTTGTTTTAGTTCTGTAATTTGCTGATCTGCTGCGGCTATAATTTCCTGTAGTGGCTGTAAAATTTCCTTTTGACGACTTTTTATATTCCGGTGTTCTCTTCCCTCCTGACGGCTTTCTGCTTCCAGTTTAGCTAAAGCAGTTTCTAGGGATGCACCCGTCAGAGTTTGATAAAATTCTTGCCGTTGTTTCTGTCGTTTAAGTCTGCTATCATGGTACTGTAAATTGATAGTTTCCAAATACTGCTTACATTTAGTAGACAGAGTTTGATATTCTGCTCTTGTGGGAAGTTGTTGCAAATTAATAATTTGTTGTTTAATTACTTCTAATTCTGCTAAAGTCTGATTTTCTAAATTAGTGACTTCTTCCCTACCGGGAATTGGTGTAACCCAACCTGAAACCATACTTTTACCATCCAACAAACCTGAAAATGCCTTAATAACTCTTTGTTCACCATTAGGCAATTCAACTAACAAAATACCATACATTTTTCCTTCCTGGGAATAAAGATAATTTTGTGCCAGTTGCACCATTAAACTATTAGCTATAGCTTCTGCTAAAGGGGTACGAGGCAATTTCAGAATTTCACCTGTTTGGGGACAATAACCTTGATAGTAATAATTTGCCGAGGCATCACTAATGATAGCATTATAGTTAATAAAATCTGTAAGAGGATGAAGCATAATCATCAATCATTAATATGATCTATAATTTTATGAGTAGCCAGTTTTTATCTCAATTTCTGATATTGGTGGGTAAGCTATTTATTTTTTGGATGTTTGTATATTTTACAATACCTCTGATTTTGCTGACACCAGAAATTATTTATCATCCTGTGGTCAATTTTATCCTCAGTATCGGATTTTTATTTTTACCCTTTATCTTGATGTATGTTTTTATAGATAAAGATGCCAAAAAAGTTGCTCACTTACTTTCTGTGATAACCAGTTCTAAATTTTATGCTCACAAACTGGATAAAATTCTTGCTGGTGTTATCAAATACTTGATTTTAGCCATTATACTATCAATTCCGTTTTTCGCATTTTTTCCATCATATCAAATTCAAGATTGGATTTATTGGCATCCTCAACATAGACAAGAAAATTATCAGCAGTTAAATCAGTATTTAAACGCCAGAGATTGGCAAAATTCTGCTGAAGAAACACAGTCCCTAATGTTGAAAATTACTAATAGAGAAAAGAAAAAATGGCTAAGTACGAGAGCTATAGAAACTTTCCCTTGTAATGCTTTACAAAAAATAAATAAATTATGGTTAGATGCTAGTGACAATAGATTTGGTTTTAGTATACAAACTCAAATTTGGCTAGAGGAAAATCATGGAAAAATTGATTTTGATACCGACGTAGACAAAAGATTTAAGCAAAGAGTAGAATAGAACAAAGAAGAAATAAAAAATACAGATTCTAATTCTCAATTATCCCTATATATCCCCATAGGACACTTTCCTAAACCTGTAGGAACATCTTTTGGTAAAGCTTGTGTCGGTAATTTGGATAAATTTCGGTTTGGACAATCTATAGGTTGTTATCAAAAGATATTTCTTCGCTTCAATAAATGTCAAGATTCAGGGATGAGGTAATTACAGCAGTTTCCGTCATTAAAACCACATGACACAAAGGAAGTGCTGTAATAAATGATTTCGTAGTCAGGACTTAAGTCCTGAGAAGAGGAATAAATTCCTCACTACAGTATTGATAAGTTTTCTTGCTCAAATAACTCTAAATCAAACCAAAATGTAGTACCAATACCCACCTCACTTACTAAATTAACTTGACTATGATGTCTATCAATGATATTTCTGACAATTGATAAACCTAAACCTGTTCCTTCCAGAGTATGAACTCTATTTTCCACCCGAAAGAACCGGTCAAAAATTGCTTGTTGATCTTCTGGTGCGATACCAATTCCTGTATCACTAATTTCAATTCTAACTTTACCCGGTTGATAGTGAGAATTAGAATTGGAAGCACCAGCTAATTGATAAGCACGGATTACTACTTTACCACCTGCGGGAGTGAATTTGAGAGCATTACCAATTAGATTTCCAAAAACTTGCAATAATAAATCATAATTTCCCAAAACTAAAGGTAAATTAGAACTTAGTTCCTGCAATAATTCAATACCTTTATCTTTAGCATTCAGTTGATAAGTGCGTAATGTTTGTTCTAATGCTTGGGGTAAATCTACTTTATCAAAATTGTAAGTCCGCCCAGATTCAAGTTTTGATAGATCTAAAACGTCATTAACTAGACGGGTCAGTCTGTCGGTTTCATTATTAACTGTTTGCAAAAATTCCTGCCGTTCTTCCATCCCTAAATCTTCGCCATAATCATGTAGGGTTTCAATATAGGTTTTGATATTAAATAATGGTGTGCGTAACTCGTGAGAAATGTTGCTAATAAATTGACTTTTGGCTTCATTTAGTTCTACTTCACGAGTAATATCTTGGACAGTAATGGCTATACCTTTAATACTTTCCCGTTGTAAATTTAAAACACTGGTTAAAAGAATGCGAATTGTGCGTTGTGTTGGTTGTTTTAGGGGAATACGAAACTCGGCGCTTTCACATTCACCAACGGCCATTTCATATAAAGTACGGGTAATTTCCATTTGCACACTTTGGGGTAAGTGATGCAATAAATTACTGCCTACAACTTCTACACCTTCCCAACTGAAAATACGTCTAGCTGTGGGATTAACTAATATTACTTGCATATTATTGTCAATCAACACTGCTCCATCAGCAATGGTGGAAACTAAGGTTTCTAACTTAGCTTTTTCTGCGGTTAATTCTTCAATATTTTGTTCTTCATAACGTTCTAAGCGTTCTGCCATTTCATTAAAGCTAAAAATTAATTCTCCCAGTTCACCACCTAGTGGTATATCTATACGTTGTTTAAAATTACCAGCAGCAATTTGTTTCACACCCACTAGCAGTTCTTTGATAGGTTTAGTAATAGTTAAAGCATTAATTACTCCGGCTAAAATCACCATTACCCAAATTGTAATAAAAACGGCAATGGTAACATCACGGGTGAAATTAGTAGATATAACTGCGGTTTGATTGGGGTTAATACCAACTGCTAACACACCTAAGTATTTTTTATCTACAATTAAGGGAACAAATACATCTGTAACTGTACCGTCTGGGGTGTTGTGTTGCCTTACCAAAGGTTGATCATTATTGCTAGGATAATCTTCTGGTAGCTGTATATGTCGCTTAATAGTGAGGGAATTTTCCACCTCTGGTTCCCAAAAAGGGATACCAAAAAATATTTGTCCAGTTTCATCAGCATACAACATATAACGCACGCTAGAAGTAGTACTGTAGAACCGTTGGGAAAATTGGGCAACTTCAGTGGAATTGTGGTTGGCAATCAGGGGCGCAACATTAGCGGCGAGAAGCAATCCCAGGTCGCGGCCAAAGCGGGTGTCATTCAGACGGGCATCTTGCTGAATTGTATTCACCGCCCAAAAGGTTAAACCACTCATCACCAAGGAAACCATCAAGGTAGCGACGGCGAGGAGTTTGGTCTGAAGGGTGAACTCTGACCACCAATTGGCGATGTTTTCGGCGAGGGAAGCCATCGTTTTGGAAACACCGGAGGCGAATTCATCTCGAAAATGTGTGAAAAAAGCCAGCATCTTAAAATACAGTTATTAGTAGTTCAGTAGTTTCTATCCCAAAAACTAAAAGTTAAATCAGGCAAGAGGGAATAGGCAACGGGAAGCCAGACGGTTTATGGTAGATGACAACCTAGCTCTGACCATAAATCACTTCTATTTATAATTTAACTATGTTTTTGCAGTAATCGTGAAAACTCAGTTGCAATAGGGGGTATGTGATGGGACTATTCCAGTGTAAAATACGTAATCATCCAGAGTCCAGAATTAAGGATGTTTTTAGTTTCCTGCTCAAAAAAATTCCCACTTAACAAATTTAATTAAATTTTGCCTATTTTATCTATGATTTCCTGCCAAAGACCGCGTAAGTTACCTGCCCAATCCATTGCCGCAAAAATTTTCCACTATTGTAATTTGATCAGTTTATTTATTATGATCACCAGTGGTTTACAAATTTATAATGCTAACCCGGTTTTTGGTGGAAGAAATGGTGTACATATTTTTCCCCTATTTACTTTAGGAGGTTGGTTAGCTGGGGGACGAGATTGGCACTTTGCTGCCATGTGGCTATTTTCTCTCAATCTTTTTGGCTACGGAATTTATATTTTTATTACCCAACGCTGGAAACATAGATTTGTGGGCAAGAATGATATTCAAGCTTTACAAAAAAGTCATAATGATAAACGTTTAAACTATGCTTGGCATCGCCTTCTCTATACAGCAATAATTCCTATTTTATTACTAGGAATATTTACAGGTATCGGAATGTATAAACCTGCTCAATTTCCTTGGATAGTTGATATATTTGGCAGTTGGCAGGGATTAAGAATTGTTCATTTTGCCTCTGTACCAATGGTATTAATCTTTGTTTGGCTACACTGGCGATTAGGTCGAAAAGTCGGAGGTGATGAACTCACAGAATCTATGTTTTGGTAGATATTAAAGATCCCTGACTTCGTTTTATTTAGTTAGATATCTGGTGGTAATGAAATGTGCATCATCACTAAACCCTTGTAGTGACAATTCATGAATTGTCCCTACGATAATCTTCACCAAATATCTATTGTGTCCATAAATTACACATTGACTTCGGAAGTCGGGGATCTCAATCCTAAAATATTTTTGGATCTGAATTTAATTGAGGAGTGAAAATGGATAATCAGGAATTTACCCGCAGACAGTTTTTAGAAATATCTGGTTTATCAAGTCTGAGTTTCCTGTTAGGTGGCTGTGGCACACCTGCGCTTTCAGATTTAGTAGGCACACTTTCTGAACCTCTCAATCAGAAGTTTGAAGAGTTAATACTTCAGCCTCAAAAGCCAGTTCCTGAATTTTTACCAAGTCAAATTGAACCCAATGATTTAATAGTTAATAGCTTTCGAAGTACACCAATTATTGATCTGGAAAAATATCGCCTCATTGTAGATGGTGAGGTAAATAATCCCCTCAGTTTGAGTTTGGCAGAAATTCAAGCTTTACCCCTCACTTCTATGATTATTCGTCATGTTTGTGTAGAAGGTTGGGCTGCAATTGTCCAATGGGGTGGCATTCGTTTAAGAGAAATTATCGCTCTTGCACAACCTAAAAATCAAGTTAAATATGCCTCTTTTAAATCAGCAGATGGTTATTATGAAAGCTGGGATATAGCTTCAGTATTACATCCTCAAACTTTATTAGCTTATCAAAAAAATGGCGAAGTTTTACCTATAGAAAATGGTGCGCCTTTACGGTTAGCTTCACCAATTAAACTTGGTTACAAACAAAGTAAATGGGTGACACAAATTACCCTAACTAACCAATTATCACTTTTTAAAGGTTATTGGGAAGATCAAGGTTATGAATGGTTTGCAGGTTTGTAAATTTAATCAATCTTGAAATCCCCGATTTCTTGAAGCAGTTGGGGATCTATGTTCTATATTACTTTTTTACTAAAATATAAGCATTTGTGTATTCAGGTAATTTATGAATATAGTTCTGAAACTCTGTTTCGTTAGCAAAAGTTCCTGCTAAAAAATCAAGCTGATAAAGATTGGGTAAAAATGCCCCACCTGTATCAGCAATTACGCCCATTTTTAACCGTTTTTGATTATCTTCAATCACAATTATTCTGCCCAAACCAATATTCAAAACATCTCCAGCAAAGGTTACTCCTGGTTTAATGGAGATTTTGGCATCTATTTTATATCCATAACCTTTAATGGCATCAACTTTTTTAAAATACCAATAACGCCTTTGTGCAGTGGGTTTTAGTCCGCGAATATAGGAGATTTCATTGTTTTTATCTACGTTCAAAAATTCTTTAGTTCCGTCGCTAAAATTAACCAAAACTGTTCCCTGCATTAATGCTGCTTCTAAGCCATTACGGGTTAAATAGGCAATAGGTTTAACTTTACCAAATTCTTTACCACCAGGTTCATAAATACCTGATAAAACATCTTGTTTAGTATATTTGGTGTAAAATTTACTTTGCCTTGATTCTTCTGTTAAAGCATAAATTGGTGTATCATATTTACCAGTTTTTTGCCGAGAACCAGAATGGATAAAAGCAGCATATTTTGTAATGCGTAGTTTCTTCTGTTGAGGATTTTCAGGATTATGGGCAGACCATTTAATCACACGAAAATTATCATTGATGAAATTTGGATTTTGTAATCGAGTAGGACGATTATTCCTAATGTCTTCTTCTAAGACGGTAATCATGAAATCTAATGTTTTGAGAATGTCTTTAACTGTCACTCCTTGAGTTACTAATATCCCTGTACGTTGAATATCAGGATCTTCTTGAGAATATTTTTGAAAATATTTTCTGGTATTTGTCACTACAGTTAATAAATCAACTGAATTGAGATTAATTTGACTATTTGGTAATTTACCAGTTGTTAATACCTGATTACCATTGATACTATATTGATATTTCTGCCATTCATCTACCACTGAGTAAAATATAGATTTTTGATTAGGTTTAAAATCCTTAGTAGATGGTTTTGGGGTAGATAAATTATTAGATGATCCAGA
Organism: Cuspidothrix sp.; assembly: GCA_046080125.1. Lineage (GTDB taxonomy): Bacteria > Cyanobacteriota > Cyanobacteriia > Cyanobacteriales > Nostocaceae > Cuspidothrix. The sequence goes on along the minus strand of JBJTTJ010000016.1, from coordinate 42,327 downwards.
GATTGGTGAAGTTTCTATTTGCGATAATGATACGTTTTTTAGAGGATGCTGCTGAAAATTTTGTTGTTTATTAATGAAACAACCCATTAATAAAGTAGTCATAAATGCGGCAATCGTTAACTGGAAATTAAACAGGATACCCATGATTTTTAACAATAAATGATGATGGGAAGTTATGCTTTTTTGTGTAGCATTGTGATGAATATTCCTCATTTTACCATTGTGGTGATTTCTGACAAGAGTAAATATGCTCAATGAAGATTGTCAAAATAATTCAGATCATTAATCCTCCATTTCCTTCAATGTAGCTAAAGCAGAAGGTGATAAGCGACTGAGATACCGAAAGATCCAGTATTTAAAAATGGTATCCAAAATTACTGGAAAAGTGGCAATAAACATAAATATATAATATCTACTAGTTGGTAAACCTATATGTTGGGCAAATCCTGCCAAGAGTATTTCCCATCCGTGGGGTGAGTGAAAACCCACAAACATATCTGTAAACAAAATAATCAAAAAGGCTTTAGCACTATCACTTAAACCATAAACAATTTTATCTATTAAATGTTGCAAAGAAATAATATCTGTTTTACTAAATAGTATTACCAATATAAAGGAGATAGATGCTAAAATATCCGCAAAGACATTGCTAATAGCATTAGCACTTTTATCTCTAAATTCTGCTGCTATGTCTAGAGCTTTTTCTTTAAGTTTAGATTCCATATCTGCTGAGGGAGTTTCTGTATTTGGATTCAATAAACTCTTAAATCTTAATTCTGCTCTGAATATTTTTAATTCATGAAATGCTTTTTTTTCCATTTCTTCATTTAGAAAAATAGAATTAACATCCTGATTTATCTGCTGCTTCACTATAGGCATAATTAATATTTGCTTGGATAGTTGGGCAGTGAGTAAGGGAATAATAATCAGTATTAGTAAGAATTTGACAGCGATAGTTGTGCGCTGCCTAGAAATTTGATATTTCTTAATAAATTCTTCCTCAGCGTTAGGGGATATTTCGCTGAAGATTTGTTTCAATTTTCTCCCAATGGATCTTGGTAATATCCCTGTTTTGACATAATTAAATGGTTGTGAATTTACATCTTGATTAGATAATGATGATTTTTTCACGGTACTATATTAATAACATGATTATTATAGGAAGCCTACTGGATCATTGAACATAACTCGGTACACCTACTTGAAGACCCTTTGCTGCCGGCCTACACAAATTATTTCAAAGATCAAATATTATTCCTACATCTGTGACTATAACAATTAAAAAGGGTTATATTCAAGTGATCTACGGTACTAGCACTTATCTATTGCCTTTTTCCTCTCCTAAGTGTACAATTTATTTTGCAGGACTACTCAAGACTAAATTTTGTTAACAAACCTTAACATATTTTTTAATATATTTTGCCCATTAAAGTAGGATTGGTATATTTAGTGTAAAAATATTTCTACTGAAAATAAGCTGCAAAGGAAATTATGACTTTATCTCCTAGCCTTAAAGGTGCATTTGCTCATCCTGTGCTAAAAGTAATTAGCGGGTTGAATAACTTCAATGCTGCTAGTGTAGCTGCCACTGTGAAGGCGGCTGATTTGGGTGGTGCTACTTTTGTAGATATTGCTGCTGATGTGGATTTGGTAAAATTAGCTAAAAGCTTGACTAAATTACCTATTTGTGTATCTGCGGTTGAACCTGAGAAGTTTGTCACTGCTGTGGCTGCCGGTGCTGATTTAATTGAAATTGGTAATTTCGATTCTTTTTACGCCCAAGGGCGCAGATTTGAAGCGGCTGAGGTTTTGGAACTAACTCGCCAAACTCGTGCCTTGCTGCCAGAAATTACCCTATCTGTAACTGTTCCCCATATTCTCACCTTGGACCAACAGGTACAACTAGCTGAGGATTTGGTAAAAGCTGGTGCTGATATTATTCAAACTGAAGGTGGTACTAGCAGCAATCCTATACACCCCGGTACTTTGGGTTTAATTGAAAAGGCTGCTCCTACTTTAGCCGCAGCTTATGAAATTGCCCGTGGGGTTTCTGTACCTGTGTTGTGTGCTTCTGGTATTTCTCATGTTACTGCACCTTTAGCGATCGCCTCCGGAGCGTCTGGTGTTGGTGTAGGTTCTGCTATCAACCAACTCAACAGCGAAATAGCGATGATTGCGGCTGTACGTAGTTTAGTAGAAGCTTTGGCTACTGCAAATACCTCAATATTTGCCTAAAAACAGAAAGCAGGGGTAATTCACGAATTACCCCCACCCAGGAATCAGCTTTGCAGCTAATTAATAGACATTTGGTGGAAATTAATGTGGAGACGTTCTATAGAACGGAACGAATAAGGGTTGTAGAAAACGCTTATGTAATTTTCACCACAGGTCTATTAATCACATCCGAAAAATCACTCAAAATAAACAATTTTTTAAAGTATCAATCACTCTATCTTGTTGCTTTTGCTCCAATTCTGGGAACATGGGTAAAGATAAAACCTCATGACAAGCTTGTTCTGCTACTGGTAATTGTCCAAGTTGATAGCCGAGATCTTGATACACTGGCTGCAAATGCAAAGGTAAGGGATAGTAAATCATGGAATTTACACCTTGTTCCTGCATTTGGTTTTTGACCGCATTTCGATATTTACCGCTTGCACCATTGCGTCTTTCTCCAGAGATGCGAATGGTATATTGATTCCAGACACCAACGCCGCCAGGAAATTCTTGAGGTACAATGATATCAGGAACTTGACTGAGGTGTTGGTAATAATAATCGGCTATGTGCTTACGTTTAGAGTTCCAAATATCCAAATAGCGAAGTTTAATTTGCAATATTACGCCCTGAATAGCATCTAAGCGACTGTTGACACCGATTTCTTCATGAATATATCTAGTTTTACTACCATGTTCGCGTAAAATTCTTAATTGGGTAGCGATCGCTGGATCATTTGTGGTAATTGCCCCACCATCTCCGCAACCACCGAGATTTTTGGTAGGATAGAAACTAAAGCAACCAATATGGCCAATACTACCAACTTTTTTATTTTCCCAGGCCGCACCAGTAGCTTGAGCGCAATCTTCAATGACAGCTAATTTGTGGGATTTGGCAATTTCCATTAATCCTGTCATATCTACAGGTAAACCAAACAGATGCACGGGAATAATCGCTTTTGTTTTGGGTGTAATTGCTGCTTCTATTTGCTCTACATCTAAATTGAATGTAGTTACATCAATATCTACAAAGACTGGCTTTGCCCCTACAGCACTGATAACTTCTGTTGTAGCAAAAAAAGTAAAAGGTGTGGTTATAACTTCATCACCCACCCCAATTCCTAAAGCCCGTAATCCTAAAAATAGGGCATCAGTCCCAGAGTTACAAGCTACACATTCACTCACACCATGATAAGCTGCAAACTGTTGTTCAAAATCTGTAATTGCTGGACCACCAATATAACGCCCAGAAGCCAGCACTTCTAAGACAGCAGCACTTACTTCTGCCTCAATGGTGGCATATTGTTGTTTAATATCAAAGGCGGGAATGGAATTTACACTTTTAATCATGAGTTTTTATTTTAGTTGTTAGTGGTCAGTTGTTAGTGGTTAGTGGTTGGTTGTTGGTTGTAAGGATGAAAAAAGAAGGAAAAATGAATAGTTCCAGTTCCCTGTCAGAGGTAAAGTTTTCAATCATTAAGAGGTAGACAAACTATGCCAGAGCTAATTAAATTAGATATGGTAGATTTAGCTTTAGCTATTGGGTTAATGGCTGTTGCCATGGGAATATCAGCGTGGGAACAATTAGGACTAGAATTAAATTTAACCGTAGCTATTGGTAGAACTATCCTCCAACTACTTGTACTAGGATACATTTTTGACTTCATTTTTGCCGTTAACAATGTTTGGGCAGTAGTGGGAATTTTAGCAATAATTTTGACAATTACCGCAATTATTACTCGCAACCGCATTAGTCAGAAAATCCCGCAACTCTTACCTTTAGTATGGATAGCAATTTTTGTCAGTACGTCCTTAACATTGCTTTATACTAACTTCATCATTATTCAACCAGAAAGATGGTATGAACCGCGTTATATCATTCCTTTAGCTGGTATCTTGCTGGGTAATGCCATGAATGCCGCCGCAATAGCAGGAGAACGTTTAGTTAATAGTGTTAACCAATTTCCCACGGAAATAGAAACTCATTTAAGTTTGGGTGCTACTCCTCAACAAGCGATTAAACCCTACCGCCAAGAAGCAATTCGCGCCGCTTTTTTTCCCACTTTAAACCAAATGATGTTGGTCGCTATGTCCACAATACCCACCTTTACCAATGGACAATTATTAGCTGGAGTTCCCCCTTTAGAGGCTGTATCCTACGAAATTTTAATTATTTTTATGGTAGCTGTGAGTAACTTATTAACAACTATTTTAATTACAAAAGGCTTATGTCGGCAGTTTTTTAATTCTGCCATGCAGTTGGTTAGATAATTGTCATTTACAAAATTTAATTTTTGTAGGTATATAAATTCGGTGTCTATGTTAGAATGAGGGGATATAACCAATAAAATAAACGATAATTATGTCTAACTTTGAACAGTTTCAAGATGATTTTTTCAATGTTTTTAATAACCAAAACTTCTATGAAGGTAAAACTTACTTAGAATATATTGCTGAACCACAAACTAATGATGAAGACAATATTGTTGATACTAAAATAGTTTTACCATTACTAACTGCTTTAGGTTTTGATTCAGGAGATATCGCTAAAAATACAACATCTAATGGTAAAGATAGTAGTCGTCCAGATTTTCAAATTAAATTAGCAAGTGGTAATATTCGCTGTTTTTTAATAGAAGATAAACATACCGCTTATAATATTCAAAAATCTGAACCTTTACAACAATTAATCAGTTATGCTCCCAGTCGTGGTTATGATTTAGGTTTACTTTGCAATGGTAAATTATTATTAGGTTGGGATATTTCTAATCCTAGTTCTCCTGTTTCTGTATTACATCTTGATATTGAAAAAATTATTCAAACTTATGATGAAAATGGTGGTATTTCTGGTTTAACTAGTCAACAAATACAAGATTTAAAGGGTTTATACCGTAGATTTAATAAAGACAATTTTGCCAATATTGAAACTTTAATTCAAGATATTGGTAGACCTGAAAATCAATGGTTCAATGATTCTTTTTCTCAACATAATACTCCTAATTTCGATGAATTATTAATTTTAGATATTAAAGCAGCAATTCTTCTATTAGAAGAAGATGTTTTATACCAATTACAATTATTAATAGAAGAATATGAACAATATTGTCAAGCTAAATATTTACCTAATGGTAATGGCATTAATAAAAGTAATAATATAGGAGAAAAAGAAACAACAACTAAAATTTTAGAGCGTTTGCGTAGTCAAATTTTAAATTATTTACGAGTCTATGGAGTTTTAGAAGTTGAGGAATTTTCTGATATTGTAGAAAAATTAATTGAATTTGCTGATAAACCCCAAGGTTCAATTCAAGAAATAGAACAAATATTCTTGAATAAACTAATCAATGGCCAAAATAGAAAACTAGCACAAAAAAATCAGCAATCTACTCAAGTAGTACAACTAGATTTAATTCCTACCATATCAGAAACAAAGAAACAAGAATTAGGAATTAAAGTCACAGAAGAAAAGAAAATTACTAAACTTGATTCAAAATTAGTTGAAATATTACGAGAATATGAAAGAATTGTATTTGATTGGAAAGCATGGCAAGCAAAACAAGATCTAACTCATGATCATGCTATTAAAACATATCAATATTTTATATCTTGGCGTAATTTAGTTAGTAAAACAATTTTACAAGGTGCTGATGATGATAAATTAAAAGCAGAATTTGCTAGACAAACTGCCTATGTTTATGTGATTCGTTTATTAATGGTAAGAATCTGTGAAGATAAGAAATTAATTAATCGTAAATTTTCCAATGGTGGTTTTAAATATTGGAAAGAAGAAGTTGAACCAAGATATTTAGATTTAGCGCAGGGAATGTCTATGGATTATCTTTTAGAAATGTCCTATCGTTCTGCTCAAAATATCTATGCCCATTTCTTTAACAGTGCGGATTTATTTAATTGGTATCGCATTAATTCTAATACTTTAATTAAGGTTTTACATATTCTCAATCGTTTTAATTTACAAGAAATTGATAGCGATATTATTGGGATGGTTTATGGTAGATATGTGGAAGAAGGTAAACATGAACAGGGCAGATATTTTACACCTAAAGAAGTTGTAGAATATATTTTAGATGCCATTGGTTATAAATCCGATAATCCTGATATTCGTGATCAAAAATTATTAGACCCCGCAGGAGGTTCTGGTAGTTTTTTAGTTCATGCTGCACGTCGTTTAATTAATTCCTATCGTTCTCGCAAAACTAATAAAATTCCTGTGGAATATGTTCCAGCAATTATTCAACAAGTAAAAGACTGTTTATTTTGTTTAGATATTAATCCTTTTGCTTGTTATTTAGCTGAAACTAATTTATTAATTCAAGTGGTTGATTTACTCCACCAAGCGAAGGAAGTGGGTAAGTTACAAGAATGTACTATAGATAGATTTAATGTGTATAATACGGATTCTTTGTTATTACCAAAATTACAAGAAATTAGAACTCCTTTACTTAATCCTATTTTAGATTTAGAACTTTCTACTGTTGCCCAAATTAAAACTAAATCTGGTAAATTTATTGATGGTTTTGATTTTGTTGTGGGAAACCCTCCCTATGTAAAAGCTGATGAACCTGGACAATTAAGTTACCGTCAATTAATTATTTCTCAAGGAAGATTTGAGACTTTATATAAAAAATGGGATTTATTTATTGCTTTTATTGAACTTAGTCAACAATTATTAAAACAAGAAACTGGCACATTAGGCCTAATTGTTTCTGATGCTTTTAGTGTCGCTACTTATGGAGAAAAAAGTCGGGAAATGCTTTATAAAAAAATGCAAATTCAACAAATAGATTTTTTTGAGGATTTAAAATTATTTGCTGATGCTGCGGTTTTTAATGTGGTTTTTATAGCTAAAAATAAATCTCCTCAGCTAGAAACTATCATTAATAGATATTGGCATAATAGTTTACAAAATCTCTACTCCTTTAGTAAAACTGATATCATTCATCAAATTCAGTCTGGGGAGAGAATTTTTAGACATGGTGAAGTTACTTTAGACTTTAGTAATACGATTTTATTAGATGATATTGTTTATATTAGTAAGGGAATGGTGCTGAATTGTCATGAAACTAAATATCCTCATGAATTTGTTAAAGATGATTTAATATCTGATATTCAAGATGAAACTCATCCAGTGAAATATATTGAAGGTAAAGATATTGATAATTATCAAGTCAATAGAATTAGATATTTAGAATTTGGTCCAGGGTTAAGATCACCTAAAAAAGTAAGTCGTCCCACATTTCCTGAACTGTATATATATGAACATATCGCTATTGGAAAAACTGGAGGAGTAACAATAGTAGATGGAGGAATTTATAGTAATGATAGTGTGAGGGTTTTACTTAATTGGTATTTATTAGATGGTGTTAATAGTAGATCAGTTCCTATGGATAAAATTGAACAAAATAAGGAACTATCGAAACAATTTTCTTTACAATATTTAGCAGCAATTTTAACTTCTAGTGTTATTCAAAGATTTTTTGATTCTATTAGTACAGGTACTAGAAGTGATATAATGCCTGATGATTTACGGAAAATTCCTATTAAAAGTATTTCTTTAACAGCACAACAACCATTTATTGATTGTGTTAATGATTTAATAACATGGAATTGGCAATTATATGAATTAACACAATTAGGACATGAAATAAAATTTGATTCTTCCGATAAAGAACCAATTATTAAAGTTAATTTTTTACAAGTTTTTAAAAACTTAATTGAAACTGTAAATTTACCATGTTGGAATTTTTTAAATGCAGAACCCCACAGATTTGAAATTATTGGAGAACGGGATCAACCTATTACTAAAATTAAAATCAAAGATGATAAAATGTTTAATGGCCGTCAAGAATTAATTTTTTCAGAAAGTACAATTGTTTTACAATTCCTGCAAATTTATCTACAACAGTATGAAAAACGCGGTTTAACTTGGACTAATTTAATCCAAGAAGGTAAAATACCTAAAACTGATGAACATATTCAGCAAATATTTGATCAGTGTACTTGTTTACAAGCAGAAATAAATGATAGAATTTTAGATATTCGTTCAACTTATAGAAAATTAGATGAAATGATTGATGAGTTATATAGCAGTTCAATTTGATTTATTTAGGGGTTTAACAGAACAAAATGATTTTATGTGATACAAATATTCTCATAAAATTCATGTAAGCATTCAGCAGTCAGTAATCAGCTATCATCTGGAATTGATGAGCATTTTAAGTCAAAACTAGGAATTGATTTTCACATCAGTCTCCCTCAAAAATCATTTAAACTTAGTCTAAGAAGCAGCTTTAGCTGACGGCTGATAGCTGAATGTTTACAAATTCATATTACCATTAAACCTACTTTTAATCCTAAAGACTCTAGCAATATTCGTAAAAGATTAAATTCAATTTCACCTGTTTCTTGAAGTTTTTCTGCAAATTTCATGAGAGTTTCTTGAACATCTTTAGACAATAAATTTAACCCGCCTCTTGCTTCAATTACATTTAAAAAGGCTTTTTTAATCATCAGTGGATCACCTTCTTCTAGCACAACTTCAAGATAAACTGCTGCTTCAGAAGGATCTTTTAAAGATTCAATTAATTCAGTATGATAACTAATACTTTTAGGCATTATCTCGACTCCTGTAATCTTGCCAATAATCTTGAGCTTGACGAATATCTTTATTTTGTCTGCTTTTATCGCCACCCCATAGCAATAAAATGATCACATCACTTTCTTGTCCAAAATAAATTCGATAACCAGGACCATAATCAATACGCAGTTCATATACTCCTTCACCAACAAACTTACAATCTCCTAAATTTCCCTCTTCTACTCGGTCTAATCTTGCTCTAATTTTAGCTCTAGCTCTAGCATCTTTCAAGGAATCTCGCCATTCTAAGAAAGGAGTAGTTCCTTCTAAAGTTGTGTAAATCCTAATTTCTTTAGGGGTTGCCTCCATCATAATCTATATAAAAAAATAGTTTAGAGAACGAAACCCAAAAATTGTATCAAATTTTCATGAAACGATGATCAACGTGCTTCCCTGAGCAAAATTTACTGAATACTTTGGAAATAAAAATCCCTTTACCCTGTCCCTAAAAATTATTGACAAATTTCCCGTAATGTGCTTGTGAAATTGGGATAAGATATAGCTGCGGCTTCAGCGCGGTGAATGGTAGTTGTACCGGTGGCGTTGAGGGCGGCGATCGCTAAACTCATGGCAATGCGATGATCTGTATGGCTATCTACTTCCGCACCAACTAAGGGAGTACCGCCAGTAATTTCCATTCCGTCGGGGAGTTCGGTGATTTTTGCACCCATTTTATTCAGTTGTTGCGCCATTACGGTAATGCGATCGCTCTCTTTGACTCTTAGCTCCTCCGCATCTCTGATAATTGTTGTCCCCTCGGCAAAAGCCGCCGCAACTGCCAAAATCGGAATTTCATCAATTAATCTGGGAATAATATCTCCAGCGATCGTACAGCTTTTTAAACCACCGGAACGGACACGAATATCAGCCACAGGTTCTCCCGCAACTTCCCTCTGGTTTTCCAGTTGAATATCCGCGCCCATCAGTGCTAAAGCCTCTAAAATACCAGTGCGGGTAGGATTCACACCGACATTTTCCACTGCCAACTCTGAACCAGGAACGATCGCCCCCGCAACTAACCAAAAAGCGGCTGAACTGATATCACCAGGAACAATTACCGTTTGTCCGTAGAGTTTCGCCCCACCAGTAATTGTCACACTATTTGTGTCTTGATTTATACTTAATTTCGCACCATAAGCCCTTAACATTCGTTCACTGTGATCCCGTGATAAAGCGGGTTCGGTAACGGTAGTTTCACCTTGGGTATTTAAACCCGCCAGTAGGATACAGGATTTAACTTGAGCCGAAGCGATGGGAGAATGATAATGTATGGGTTTGAGGGCTTGTCCTTGAATAGCTAGAGGTGCTAAGGTGTTACCCTTGCGTCCCCAAATTTGCGCCCCCATTTCTTGTAATGGTTTGACAACGCGGGACATAGGACGCGATCGCAAAGAACAATCACCAGTCACCGTAAAAAATCGTCCTGGATGGGACGCTAACAACCCCAACATCAACCGCATCGTTGTTCCAGAATTACCAGCGTCTAAGACATCTACAGGTTCTTGAAAATTGCCTAAACCGATGCCTTTGACTGTGACTAATTCCGTATTTAATTCTGAAATTTCCGCCCCTAGTGCCCGAAAACAGGCCGCCGTGCTCCGGGGGTCTTCCCCTAACAGCAGCCCTTGAATTTGAGTTTTACCTTCAGCGATCGCCCCCAACATCAAAGCGCGGTGAGAAATGGACTTATCCCCAGGTACACGGATACGTCCTCGTAAAGATAGTCCAGCAGCAGGACACTGAATCACTAAGTGATCAGAAGAATTTGCCTGATTTTCTAGGGTAATAACAACAGAGGACATTAGGATGCGCTTTTAAATAAATGTAACTTATTGATACTCATTGTAAATTATTTTCTCCATAAAAATCAAAGGTCAAGCCCAGTATCCGACATAATTGAATCTTGGGGTATTTCTGTGGGTAGTTCTATTTCCATCTCGTCTTTGTTAACTTGTGTATAAACATCAGTACCAATAGCAAATAGTCTTTGTTGGAAATCCTCTAACAACACCTTAAAATTAGCTGGAGAAATATTCGGGTTATCCATTACTGCTTGTAATTCCCTGGCTTTGTCATTGGTCAAATCAATAAGTTCATTCCTCAGGAAACTACGATTATCCCGTAATGATGCCCGATAACCCAATAAAAGATTATTGGCTTGGTTTTTAAGTTCCACCAGGTCTTTGCGTTTTTGATCCTGTTCGGCAAACAACTCAGCTTGTTTCCGCATTTGTTCAACTTCAGTGCTGCTTAAACTACCTGTGTTGATCATGCGAATACTTTGTTCTCTACCTGTACCTTTATCTTGAGCAGAAACCTTGAGGATGCCATTGACATCAATTTCAAAAGCTACTTCAATCTGTGGTATACCGCGAGGGGCAGGGGGAATACCTCTGAGAAGAAATTTACCCAAGCTTTTGTTATCTGTGGCCATAACTCGTTCTCCTTGGAGGATATGAATTTCCACCGTGGTTTGGCCATCAACTGCGGTAGAAAAGGTTTGGGATTTACTGGTGGGAATAGTAGTATTCCGGTCAATAATTTTCGTAAATACTTCCCCTAGAGTTTCAATCCCTAAAGATAGGGGAGTGACATCTAAAAGTAGGAGGTTATTTAGTTCTCCGTCCAAAACCCCTGCTTGGATGGCTGCACCAAGGGCTACAGCTTCATCGGGATTAACAGAACGATCTGGGACCTTGCCACTGAAAAATTTAATTAATGTGTTTTGAACTGCGGGAATACGGGTAGAACCACCGACTAAAATGATCCGATCTATATCCTGGGGGTTGAGTTCAGCATCTTTGAGGGCTTGAATCATCGGCTCCACAGTTGCCTCAATTAAATGTACTGACAGTTCTTCAAATTGAGAACGACTCAGTTCCATCTCCAGATGCTTAGGACCTGTGGCATCCGCCGTGATAAATGGGAGGTTAATGGAGGTGATAAACATACTGGATAGTTCTACCTTGGCTTTTTCTGCCGCTTCCCGCAAACGTTGCAGAGCCATTTTATCTTGGGTAATATCTACCTTCTCTTCGGCTTTAAATCGTTCTACCATCCAACGGACAATGACATTATCAAAGTCATCCCCGCCTAGATGGTTGTTACCACAGGTAGCTTTGACTTCAAATACTCCGTCTCCAAGTTGGAGAATCGAGACATCGAATGTGCCTCCTCCCAGGTCAAATACTAGAATTAACTGCTCCTGATCTTGTTTATCTAAACCAAAAGCTAGGGCAGCTGCGGTGGGTTCATTGATAATTCTTAATACTTCTAAGCCAGCAATCGTACCTGCATCTTTTGTGGCTTGTCTTTGGGCATCCGTAAAATATGCTGGTACGGTGATTACCGCTTTTATGACTGCCTCACCTAGGAAATTTTCTGCATCTTGCTTGAGTTTTTGCAAGACCATAGCCGAGATTTCCTGGGGTGTGTAGTTGTGGCCGCCAACTTGCACGTCAACGGTATCATCTCTACCATTAATGCATTTATAGGAGACGCGATCGCGTTCTGCTTGTGTATCTGCCCAACGACGACCAATAAATCTTTTAATACTATAGACTGTGTTCTCTGCATTGGTTACGGCTTGTCGTTTAGCTAGTTGTCCAACCAGGCGCTCGTTGCCTTTACTAAAGCCAACAATACTAGGAGTGGTACGCCCTCCTTCAGAATTGGCAATCACTATTGGTTGTCCAGCTTCTAAAACAGCTACACAACTATTAGTAGTGCCTAAGTCAATCCCGATAACTTTTCCCATAATTGCTATTTAGCGTGAACTTGTCTAACTTCTTTGTACAAGTCTTACCCCTTGGGGAGGTATACCTGAACTTAATCTGATCTTTATGTTCCTGTCCCCTTTTCCCTATCCCTGTACTTATCTTATACCGATAATTACACCTTTAGGTGTGGTCTTGGTTGGAATCATCTTCTGGTTCTAAGTATACTTCTTGTTTGGGAGCCGCCACTTTCACCATGGCATGGCGCAGAACGCGATCGCCAAAAAAGTAACCTCGCACCAATTCCTCGATCACTGTCCCTTCGGGATGTTCATCTGTAGGTTCTCTCATGACTGCTTCATGCAGGTTCGGATCAAATTCCTGCCCTTCAGGACGCATAGGTGATACGCCTAATTTTTTTAGACAGTCAACTAACTGCTTATACACCCCTTGATAACTTTTATGAATGGTCATTTCACCTTCATTCTGGGGTTTGAGGTGCGCCCGCGCTCTCTCAAAATTATCAACTACGGGTAGTAATTCCGTAATTGTGTTGCGCTTGACTTGCAAGTCTAATTCTTCTTTTTCCTTAGCTGTGCGTTTGCGGTAATTTTCAAAATCTGCGGCAATCCGCATATATTGAATGTTACGTTCCTCTAACTGTCCTTTGATAGATTCAAGTTGCTGAGTTAACTCTAACAAGGCGGTATCGTCAGCAGCGATAGACTGGACTGTAGAGTCGCCATTTTCAGTATCTCCCTGTTCATTAATTGGAGTTCCTACTTGCTCAGGGACTTCGCTACCAAATTCGCTAGAGTTAATTTCCGATGGGGAGTCGCTTTTCATTGCTTGCTATACCTCTATTACTTCGACCAATTGCTGGCTTATACAGTTTACCCGTTTATTTTCATTTAGTATTATCTACTTATCCTAGATAGTTTTAACAGCACTAAATTTAATTATGGGGGAATGGGGGTTATTCACTAGCTCTCCGTTCTATCTGTGTAGGACTACGATCAAGAATAATTACACACCTTGGGCAATGAGTGCAGGTGTCACACCTAAACCAAGTCCACCTGTCAGTAAAGCTTGTTTATCTTTGATAAAATGATAGAATCCTGAGCTTGTCCTCATCTCAAGACAGCCTGGATTTTCAAGAATGAATTTAATAGAATCTAATAGGAATTGAATATGTATAACCTAAAATCCCTGTAGGGACAATTTATAAATTGTCCTGAAACTCTTTTTTGGAGATGTCTAATAGGCTATGAATGAGAATTATTTACCACAATGCAGGAAGACTCACAACTGAGGTTTCCCCGATCCTAACCTAATCCAATTACTTATGACTTACTCATCTCCACAAAGACACAGCACCGCGCTCACTACTAAAACTGAGTTTTCGCCTTTCGGAAATAAGCTAGTACAGTCTGGCTATGTTAATCATGAACAGATGAGACAGGCTGTGATAGAAAGCCGCAAGTCCAGTAGACCACTGACAGAAATATTGGAGTCAATCACTGGTCGTCAATTATCGCCTGAATTAATTAGAGAGTATAAAAAACAACATTTATTTGAACTAAAGATCCTTCACGGCGTTGAATGTCTTGATCTGGAACTGAGTGAAATTGATACCACCTATGTTGGGATCTTAATTCAAACCCTCATTCCCGTGGATATCTGTCGTCGCCATCGCCTAGTGCCATTGTCAAAGAATGATCACCAAACTCCTCCATCTGTTTTGGTGGCGATGGTTGATCCAAATCATCTAGAAGCTTGTGATGATCTTAACCGGATCTTACGTCCTCACAATCTGGCATTGCAGCGCAAGGTAATTACCCAAGAAGATTACCAACGAATTATTAATGAATACTTAGATGAACAAGCCGCTAAACAAAAAATCCTCGACCGACAAAAAAGCTATGACGTTGTGGGGGCTTTAAAAAATTTAGACGAACAAAACATGATGGAAATTGTTGAGGACGATGTTGACTTAGATAATTCCAATCATGCTAATGATGCTCCTATTATTCAACTGGTGAATAGAATTTTGCTAAAAGCCTTAAACGAGAACGTTTCAGATATTCACATTGAACCTCAAGAAGAATCTCTGCGAATTCGTTTCCGTAAAGATGGGGTATTACGGGAGGGATTTGAAAATATGCCCAAAAAAATTATCCCCGCAGTCACAGCCAGATTTAAGATTATTTCTAATCTAGATATTGCTGAAAGACGCTTACCTCAAGATGGACGGATTCGCCGGATCTTTTCTGGTAAAAAGGTGGATTTTCGAGTAAATACTCTCCCTACTCGCTATGGGGAAAAGATTTGTCTGCGGATTTTACATAGCTCCTCGACTGAATTGGGTTTGGATAAGTTAATTAGCGACCCAGAAACCTTGAATATTGTCAAGGATATGGTGAGTAAGCCATTCGGGTTGATTCTGGTGACAGGCCCAACCGGTTCAGGTAAAACTACTTCCTTGTATTCGGCACTATCGGAAAAGAATGATCCGGGGATTAATATTAGTACAGTAGAAGACCCCATTGAATATAGTTTGCCGGGAATTACTCAAGTACAAGTAATTCGGGAAAAAGGATTAGATTTCCCCACGGCATTACGAGCTTTCTTACGTCAAGATCCAGATGTGTTACTGGTGGGGGAAACACGAGATAAGGAAACAGCAAAAACGGCAATTGAAGCAGCCTTAACGGGTCACCTGGTATTAACTACTTTACACACTAATGATGCACCGGGAGCGATCGCTCGTTTAGGAGAAATGGAAATTGAACCGTTCATGGTTTCTAGTTCCTTAATAGGTGTGTTAGCACAACGTCTGGTGCGTCGGGTCTGTTCAGAATGTCGTATTCCTTATACTCCCACAGTTCAAGAATTAAATCGCTATGGTCTATCTGCTTCTCAAGAGGCTCAAGTAACTTTCTATAAAGCTAATACCATACCTCCAGAAGAAATATCCAAACACAAAAATCTCTGTCCTCAGTGTAATGGTATTGGCTACAAAGGGCGTTGTGGTGTTTATGAAGTCATGCGAATTACGGAAAATCTGCAAACTCTCATCAACCAAGGATCACCTACAGAAAGAATCAAGGAAGTAGCTGTGGAAGAGGGGATGAAAACCCTGCTGTCCTACAGTTTAGACCTAGTCCGTCAAGGTATAACGACCTTTGAAGAAGTAGAACGAGTCACTTTTACAGATACCGGTTTAGAGGCTGAATTAAAGGCTAAACGGAAAAGCGGTCTGACTTGCCGTACTTGTAGTGCAGAATTACAACCAGAATGGTTAGACTGTCCTTACTGTATGACACCTCGATTTACAGATTAAACATCGGAGATAAACAGACTATGGAAATGATGATTGAAGACTTAATGGAACAATTGATTGATATGGGTGGATCAGATTTACACCTGTCTGCCGGTTTACCCCCCTATTTCCGTGTCAGTGGCCATCTTACCCCCATAGGTGATCATGTTTTGAGTGCCGATGAATGTCAAAGGCTTATTTTTAGTATGCTCAATAACACTCAGCGTAAAACCTTAGAACAAACATGGGAATTAGATTGTTCCTATGGTGTCAAAGGATTAGCACGCTTCCGCGTAAATGTCTATAAAGAACGCGGAGCTTATGCCGCCTGTTTACGAGCTTTAAGTTCTAAAATTCCCAACTTTGAAACATTAGGTTTGCCAGATATTGTCCGGGAAATCTCTGAAAAACCTAGAGGACTTGTTTTAGTTACAGGTCCTACAGGTTCAGGTAAGACCACTACCCTAGCAGCAATGATTGACTTAATTAACCGCACTAGGGCAGAACATATTTTAACAGTTGAAGACCCAATTGAATTTGTTTATGAACCAGTTAAAAGTCTGGTTCACCAACGTCAATTAGGGGAAGATACAAAAAGTTTTGCTAATGCTTTAAAAGCAGCCTTACGGGAAGATCCTAATATTATTCTAGTGGGAGAAATGCGAGATTTAGAAACTATTTCCTTGACAATTTCCGCCGCAGAAACAGGTCACCTAGTATTTGGTACGCTTCATACTAGTTCTGCTTCCCAAACCGTTGACCGGATGATTGACGTTTTCCCATCAGAAAAACAAACTCAGGTGCGGGTACAGTTGTCTAACTCCTTGGTAGCAGTATTTAGTCAGACTTTAGTGCCTAAAAAAAATCCCAAACCGGGTGAATATGGTCGGGTGATGGCACAAGAAATTATGGTGATCACTCCAGCAATTTCTAACTTAATTCGGGAAGGGAAAACAGCACAAATTTATTCAGCTATTCAGACTGGTGGTAAATTAGGAATGCAAACTCTAGAGAAAGTTTTAGCTGATCAGTATAAAGCTGGAACTATTTCTTTTGAAGCAGCAATGTCTAAAACTTCTAAACCTGATGAAATGCTACGTCTCATTGGTGCAACAGCACCAGCAGGAGCTAAAGTTCTTTAAAGGGCAAAAATTCGGTAGTTCGGGACTATGGCCAACGCGACGCTGGACTATCAGGAGTTTAGAATGAAGAATAAAGAATGAAGAATGAAAAACATTTTTTGATCTTCCCTATTGCCTAAATTCTTCCATGAAAGGCAATAAACAGGAAATAGAAATTAATCACCAATTACCAATTACAAACTTTATAAATTGACTGTATGCCTACCTTTATTGCTGATATTCGTGACTCCCAAGGAAAAGCTAGGAAAGAAACAATAATTGCGGAATCTTTAGCAGATGCTCGGACTCGTCTGAGATATCAAGGTTTTAGCGTTCAAGATATCAAACAATCTCAAAGTCCGGTTTCTGTCCTGGATATCAAGAAATTACAGAATGCCTTAATCAAGGTTTCTGTAAAGGATAAGGCAATTTTTTCCCGTCAATTTGCTGCTTTAGTCAATGCAGGTGTCCCCATAGTTAGAAGTTTAGGAGTGCTATCTCAACAGTGTAGTAATCCTAAACTAAAAGCGGCTCTGATGGAAATTAGTGCGGATGTGCAAACTGGAGTTAACCTCTCAGATGCTATGCGTAAACATCCTGATTGTTTTGATGGTTTGTATGTGAGTATGGTACAAGCCGGAGAAATTGGAGGGGTATTAGATGAAGTGCTAAACCGTCTCGCTAAATTATTAGAAGATACGGCCAGGTTAAAGAACCAAATTAAATCTGCTATGTCTTATCCGATAGTGGTGGGGTTTTTGGCAATTTCTATCTTTTTGGGAATGACAATTTTTTTAATTCCTGTTTTTGCGAAAATATTCCAAGATTTGGGAGCAGAATTACCCGCACTGACACAATTTTTACTAGAGTGTAGTATACTACTACGTAGTCCCTGGCTATTGGCTATCTTTGGTGCTGTGATGAGCGGGGTCTTTGTTTTTAACCAATATTACAAAACCCCGATTGGTAAGTTAAATATTGATAGTATTGCTCTGAAATTACCCTTGTTTGGTGATTTGATTCAAAAATCTTCCATCGCTCGTTTTAGTCGAACCTTTGGTGCCTTGGATCGTTCTGGAGTACCAATTTTAACTGGTTTACAGATTGTCCGCGATACATCGGGTAACCAAGTAATTGCTAATGCTATTGATGCAGTCCGTGAAGAGGTGCAACAGGGCGGTATGATTAGTGTGGCTTTACTTAAAAAGTCTGTTTTTCCATCTATGGCAATTCAGATGATTAGTATCGGGGAAGAAGTAGGTCAATTAGATGAAATGTTAGTGAAAGTTGCCGATTTCTATGAAGATGAAGTAGAACAGGCCGTTAAATCACTAACTAGTGTTCTAGAACCGGTGATGATTGTGGTCCTAGGGGGAATGGTAGGGACAATTTTGTTAGCAATGTATCTGCCTATGTTCAAGGTATTTGAAAAGATTGGTTAATACCAATGATTCGCCATCAGGCGTTCGGAAGAAAGAGTATCAAGTTTCACACACTTATTTTTGATAAAATTTATGCCCGGACAAAAATACGTTTATGAAGCCAGTTTAGCTAAGTATAGTAATCATCTGGCTGCGATCGCTCTCCTCAAACAACATCGTCCCTATTTGGAGATGATTCCTAGTCTCCGTCGTCTTTCCGAAAGTGTCATTACTATCCCCCTTCCCGTTGTTCGTATTCGTGATCTAGAAGGCAAGACCTCACAAACAACAAGTTTACCCTGCGACATTGCCATTATTATGTGTGACCCGGAATGGAAAATCAAAACGGGAGTGGAAATCTTAATTTTTATTCATCGTCCCCATGAGGACTTTTCTGATTTATTAGGAAGATGGAGACAAAGTCAAATTTCCCTAGATAAGGAATACGAATGGTTAATGCACCCCCGTCACAGTCATATTTTAAGTGAAGGTGCTAATGTTGTTTATCCTTTATTTATAGTTTTTAGCCAAACATCAGAACGCATCCAAAGAGGTTTAGCAGGTGCGGATTTACCTTTTATCATCCAATCAGCTTCTACTATCATAGAAGAATCTGCTGTCGAGTCCTATTCTTTTTCTTAGGGTTTGCTGATAATATACTTTTAATATCCTAAATATCTTGATCACAACCCAGAGACGCAACAGCTATCTACCATGCTTCAGCACCCCCACTTAGAAAAGGCTTTAAAACATCACTTTGGTTATGATCAATTTCGCCCCGGACAAAGGCAAATTATCGAAGATGCTCTAGAAAATCGTGATTTAATGGTAGTTATGCCCACAGGTGGGGGTAAGTCTTTGTGTTTTCAATTACCAGCACTTTTGAAACCAGGTTTAACTGTGGTAGTATCACCACTAATTGCTTTAATGCAAGATCAAGTAGAAGCACTGCGAACTAATAATATTTCTGCCACATTCCTCAATAGCAGTCTCAACTCCTATCAAGTTCGCTCCCGTGAAGAAGCGATCATGAATGGTAAGGTAAAATTACTTTATGTCGCCCCAGAACGCCTTGTCAGTGACCGATTTCTCCCCCTTCTAGATGTAGTTAAAGAAAAAGTTGGTCTTTCTACTTTTGCTATTGATGAAGCCCATTGTGTGTCAGAATGGGGACACGATTTCCGTCCAGAATATCGGCAATTAAGGTTACTCAGAAAACGTTATCCAGATGTGCCTACGGTTGCCCTGACTGCTACCGCTACGGATAGAGTTAGGGCTGATATTATTCAACAATTAGGACTAAAACAACCAAGTATTCACATTGCTAGTTTTAACCGCCAAAATCTTTATTATGAAGTACGGTCTAAAAGTAAAAATCCCTATTCAGAAATATTAGAAATAGTTAGAGAAAATGAAGGTTCAGGAATTATCTATTGTCTAACCCGTAAAAAAGTTGATGAACTAACTTTTAAATTACAAAATAATAAAATTTCCGTTTTGCCTTATCATGCTGGTTTAAGTGATGAGGAAAGATCAAAAAATCAAACTCGGTTTATTCGGGATGATATCCGAGTAATGGTGGCCACAATTGCCTTTGGTATGGGCATTAATAAACCTGATGTGCGGTTTGTTGTCCATTCTGACTTACCCCGAAATTTAGAAAGTTATTATCAAGAATCAGGGAGAGCAGGTAGAGATAACGAGCCTTCTAAATGTATACTATTTTTCAATTATGGTGATATTAAAACTATTGAATGGAGTATTAATCAAAAAACAGACCCCCAAGAACAATTAATAGCTAAACAACAGTTAAGACAAGTTATAGATTATGCTGAAGGTACAGATTGTAGGCGCACAATTCAATTAGGATATTTTGGGGAAAGATTTACAGGTAATTGTGGAAACTGTGATAATTGTCGTTATCCTAAACCTATACAAGATTGGACTATTGAAGCCATGAAGTTTTTATCTTGTATCGCTAGATGTAAAGAAAGATTTGGAATGTCACATATTATTGATGTATTACGAGGTAGTAAAAATCAAAAAATTCTCCTCAATAAACATGATCAACTTTCTACCTACGGTATTGGTAAAGATAAAACGGCAGATGAATGGCGAATGTTGGGCAGATCACTATTACATCAAGGTTTATTAGAACAAACTGCTGATGGTTATTCAGTCCTCAAACTTAATGATTTCAGTTGGGAAGTGATGCGAAAACAACGCTCCGTTTCCATTGCTGTTCCTATAGTCCAAAAAATTTCTTGGGAAGTTGGAAATAGTAAAGCCGCAGATGTGGAGGTTTTGATGCAAAAATTGCGATCGCTCCGTAAACAAGTTGCAGATGAACAAGCAGTAGCACCCTACGTCATCTTCCATGATTCTACCCTCAAATTAATGGCACAAAGTCAACCCAAAACCTTAGATGAATTTGGCAATCTTTCCGGGGTTGGTAGCCATAAATTATCCCAATATGGTGAAAGATTTTTAGCAGAAATTAAAGCCTATCGTCAACAACAAGGCTTACAAGAAAAATCTATTACTCAAGTTAATTCCTCCTCTTATTCTGATTCCCCTTCCGATACAGAATTAACTACACTAGACTTATATAATCAAGGTTTAAGTATTGAAGAAATCGCTCAAAAACGTAATGTTAAACCCGGAACAATTATGAATCATCTCTCAAATTTAATTGAGAAAAAACAATCTTTGGATTTAAGTAAATTAGTACCTTTAGAACGCCAAAAGAAAATTTGGAGCGTTTTAGAAGTGGTGGGTGATATTTCACTCACTCCTATTCGGGAAAACTTGGGCGAAAACTACAGTTTTGATGAAATTCGCTTGGTTAGGGCAAAATGGCGACGGGAAAAACAAAAATCTCTCCAAAATGACATTGATTTTTAGTTTTTCACAGATAAAATCCCCCTTTGCAAGAGAGGGATATAGAGGTATATAGCAATTACCACTCAAGTGAGGTAGATAACACTGATAATAAAACGCAGATGGACGCAGATAAACGCAGATGATTTTGTACTTCATGCTTACTGGGAAATGCTATATCACCCTCTTTAGCTAGGAGAACACTGAGAACAAAAATGAGGACCAAATTTACAAAATTGATTACCAGTTAATGTATGGGTTGTACAATAGGGAAAACTCGTGATTTCCATTTGCTTAGGTCTGTGAGAAACAATGGTCAATGATGGAGATGGTTGGCATTTACGAACCAAAACCATAGATAAAAGCTTAGGCAAAGTTAAACAAGCCCCAGCGTTGATAAGAGTCAGTAATAATACATCCATCAAATTTATAGGGAATCACCCCCGGACGAAAGTACAACAGTGCCATAGATACTAAAATATATGGCTAATATGGCCATAAATCGAGCCAAACCATAGTATTTAGTTTATATGAAATTAGTTTAACATAGATTTTTGTAGATAGAAGGGCTATAAATTCAGTAATTATTATTGATTAATATGTAAACTAAGTAAGGAATAGAATTATCTAAGTTGAAAAAATCACCAATTTGACTTGACAGTAGCATTTATGGCAAAAACCCAATCTGCAAATTTTTTCTTAGCTAACATTTCCGAGCCAGAACGTCTGGCGTTACAAAGTTTGGTTGATTATAGTCAGGTAGAATCATTACCAGAGATTTGGCCTTTAGCAGCAAGACAATTTGATAATATAGTAGCCCTGCATAGCCCCCACGTCAACCCAGAGTTAAAAATTACCTATAGTCAGCTTGCATCCCAAATTCAACGATTTGCCGCAGGTTTACAGAGTTTAGGTATTAATATGAATAATGGGGAATCTGTGCCCTATGGTGAAAGAGTGGCGTTGATTGCTGATAATAGCCCGCGTTGGTTTATTGCTGATCAAGGTATCATGACCGCAGGGGCGGTAAATGCGGTCCGTAGTGCCCAAGCAGAACGAGAAGAATTGCTTTATATCATTGCTCATAGTGGCAGTACCTCCCTGGTAGTTGAAGATATTAAAACTCTGAATAAGCTAGGAGATAGACTTAATGAACTACCAATTAAAGTCGTAATTCTCCTTTCTGATGAAACACCACCCACAGAAATGAATTTTCAGGTGGTGAATTTTTCCCAGTTGATAGAGATTGGTAGTAACAATACCTTAGTAACCATTGAGATTAATACGGGAGCATTAGCAACATTAATTTATACTTCTGGGACTACGGGTAAACCCAAAGGTGTAATGCTGTCCCACAAAAATTTGCTCCACCAAGTTAAAACCTTGGGAACAGTAGTGCAGCCAAGAAGAGGGGATATTGCCCTGAGTATTTTACCCACATGGCATAGTTATGAACGGAGTGGTGAGTATTTCTTGCTTTCTCAAGGCTGTACCCAAATATACACTAATTTACGTTCTGTTAAAGGGGATTTAAAGAAATTTAGACCTCATTATATGATTGCTGTGCCAAGACTATGGGAATCAATTTATGAAGGAGTGCAAAAGCAATTTCGGGAACAACCAGCAAAAAAACAGCAGTTAATTCAGTTTTTATTGGCAAGAAGTCAGCAATATGTAGAAGCGAGGCGAATTAGCCAAGGATTGAGTTTAAATCATATTCAGGCTTCAGTTTTAGAGCGATCGCAAGCCAAAATCACAGAATTAGCTTTATTACCCTTCCATAAACTAGGGGAAAAATTAGTTTATAGTAAAGTCCGCGAAGCCACAGGGGGCAAAATCAAGCATATTATTAGTGGTGGTGGTGCATTACCTGGATATATAGATACCTTTTTTGAAATAGTCGGTGTAGAGATTTTACAAGGTTATGGTTTAACGGAAACCTCCCCCGTAACTAACGCCCGTCGTCCTTGGCGTAACTTCCGAGGTTCTTCAGGGCAACCAATTCCGGGTACAGAAGTAAAAATCGTCCATCCAGAAACCCGTGAACCCCTACCCACAGGAGAACGGGGTTTAGTCTTGCTTAAAGGACCCCAAATTATGCAAGGCTATTATCAAAATCCCACAGCCACGAAGAAAGCTATAGACCCAGAAGGCTGGTTTGATAGCGGTGATTTAGGTTGGGTGACACCGGAAAATGATCTAGTATTAACCGGTAGGGCAAAAGATACCATTGTTCTGAGTAATGGCGAAAACATTGAACCTCAGCCCATAGAAGATGCTTGCTTGCGATCGCCCTACATTGATCAAATCATGGTTCTAGGGCAAGATCAACGCAGCATTGGGGCTTTAATTGTTCCCAACCTAGAAGCCTTAGAAAAATGGCACGAAAGTCAAAATAGTAGTGAAAAAATTGACTTGGAGAGTAAAATAGTTCAGGATTTATTCCGTCAAGAATTAAACCGGGAAGTCCAAAACCGTCCCGGTTATCGAGCCGATGATCGCATTGGATCATTTAAACTAATTCAAGAGCAATTCTCAATTGAAAATGGCATGATGACACAAACGCTCAAAATCCGTCGTCACATTGTCATGGAACGATATTGCGATATTATTGATGGAATGTTTACCAAATAATTTCCCAAGCAGATTTTATTCGGCAGCAGAGGAGCAAAGGAGTAGGGGAGAAATTTCATTCTGACTCCTGATAGGGAAGCTATACTACTGAACTCCCGACTCCTGATCCCTCTCTCATCTCCAAATTACAAACTATTAAGAGTGAACGTACAATTTTTATGGACATCCCCAACCCTCAACTGCTTTTGAAACGCCCAATAAATGTTAAGGCGATAGTTACTCCCCTTTGGAAAGAGGAAGTACAGCAACAATTACAAGCGCAGATTAATCAAATTGACCAACAACTACAACAATTAGATATTGAAGGGCAACGAGCAATTACCGTCATTCAAAAACAGAGTATTCAACCGCCAGCACCCCAAACACTGCAACAAATAGATAATATTCAGTTGCAAGTTAATCAAAAGAAAAGTGAACTGCTAGAGCAGAAAAATCAAATGCTGCAAAACCTCCAGCAAGTTCAATTCCTGGAATTGGATCAAGAAGTTAACCAATTTCAAATGGAAAGCTTTTTCCGCATTGAACCAGGTGATAACTTGATCAGTAAAATGCAGGTTGAAGTTGTACTACGTGATGGCATCGTTGAAGAAATCCGTGGTGATATCTAAGTAGGCGGGCTTTAAAAATTGTCGTTATGGCAAGAAGGCAAGAGGACCGGCAAAAGGCAAGAGTGAAGAAGTTTTTAGAGATTTTACTTTTCTTCACACATTTTGGTTATCTCACGTCTACTTACTTAGATAGATGATAGGAGTTCAGGAGTATGCTAACACCATGCTTCACTATCAGGAGTTCATCATGAATAACAATCTCTCCTGCCTCTTGCCTGTTGTCTATTACCCAAACATATAAATTTTTATCTAAAATCCTCTGAGCAAGATACAATTTTAGCTAATAACAGTTAAAGTCCAAGTTAGAAAATTTTGATTCTGAAACCACCATTATGAGCATTAACGAAGTATTTATGCCGGCGCTGAGTTCCACCATGACCGAAGGTAAAATAGTATCTTGGATCAAGTCGCCCGGAGATAAAGTGGAAAAAGGCGAAACAGTGGTGGTTGTCGAGTCAGATAAGGCGGATATGGATGTAGAAACCTTTTATGAAGGATATCTTGCCCATATTATTGTTCAAGCTGGTGAAACTGCCCCAGTTGGTGCTGCGATCGCTTACATTGCCGAAACAGAAGCAGAAATAGCCACGGCCAAATCCTTAGCCAATACAGGTAGCTCGGCCTCTCCCACACCCGCCTCCATACCTGTTGTTGTCCCAGTTGCTGCCCCTGTCACCGCGTCTCAAAATGGTTCTAATCATCAACCAGGTAGAGTAGTTATTTCACCCCGCGCTCGCAAATTAGCCAAGGAACTCAAGGTTGATTTGAATACTCTCAAAGGTAGTGGTCCCTACGGTCGGATTGTTGCTGAGGATGTGGAAATTGCAGGTGGCAAAATTAAACCTGTGATTCATACTGCACCCATAGCCCCACCAGTAACCACACCTACACCTACACCTACACCTACACCTACACCGGTAGTTAGTAATGCTAGTTCTGGGCAAGTAGTACCATTTACTACATTACAAAATGCTGTAGTGCGGGGTATGGTTGCTAGTCTAGGTGTACCTGTTTTCCGTGTTAGTTACACCATCACCACAGATGGACTAGATAAACTCTACAAACAAATTAAGTCCAAAGGTGTGACAATGACAGCACTGTTAGCCAAAGCTGTAGCCGTCACTCTGAAAAAACATCCTATCCTGAATGCCAGCTACTCAGATCAAGGCGTGGTAAATCACCAGAATATTAATATTTCTGTAGCTGTAGCTATGGATGATGGTGGATTAATTACGCCAGTTTTACAAAATGCAGACGCATTTGATATTTACTCTTTATCTCGCAATTGGAGATCTTTAGTAGACCGTGCTAGAACCAAACAGCTACAACCAGCCGAATACAACAGTGGCACCTTCACCCTTTCTAACTTAGGAATGTTTGGTGTAGATACCTTTGATGCGATTTTACCTCCCGGACAAGGTTCTATTTTAGCTATTGGTGCATCTCGTCCTCAACTGGTAGCTACACCGGAGGGTTTATTTGGTGTCCATCAACAAATGCAAGTGACTATCACTTGTGATCATCGTATTATTTACGGTGCTCAGGCGGCAGCATTCTTGCAGGATTTGGCGGAGTTGATTGAGGGCAATCCTCACTCTTTGACTCTGTAAAATTAAGGTTTGACAATCCCCGGTCCCAAGATGCGGGGATTCTACATTCATAAAAAAAGGTGAAAAGGCTGAAACTCTTCTGCTTGTGTGTCTTGTAGTCCAAAAAATAGCCTGCATGATCATTACACCCCCTTTATGCTGTCTAATTATTTTAGCTGAATTTTAACAGGACTTACGCAACTGGCACTGGCGATCGCTAGATTATAGTATTTTTATACTGCAATAAGTGACACAACTGGGACAAATAGTATGAGGGGTTCGCGGGAGCAAAGCGACAAATTGAATCAAACCAAGCACATAGAGTGGGCATTGCCCACCCGTAAAGTATTATTCCATCACCTGTGCAGATTTCTGTCTATCCAACTTGAGCATCAACACACCCAAAGGAGGCAAACACAAATCTAAAGAATAAGGACGATTATGCAAAGACCAATCATCAGTCCACTTACCACCTAAATTGCCCATGTTACTACCACCATACTGACGAGCATCACTGTTGAACAACTCAGTATAAAAACCCTTTTCTGGCACACCGATACGATAGTGAGAATGGGGTTGGGGAGTAAAGTTACAAACCACGACAATAAACTGATCAGAATCCTGATCACGACGGACAAAGGAAACTACACTATGGCGGTTATCAGTACAGTCAATCCATTCAAAACCCGCTTGATCAAAATCCTGAGTGTATAAAGCAGGTTCAGAACGATAAATATGATTAAGAGATTGGAAAAAGTCTTTTAACCGTTGATGTGGTTCATACTGTAATAGATGCCATTCCAAATCAGCCCAAACGTTCCATTCACTCCATTGACCAAATTCCATGCTCATAAACATGGTTTTCTTGCCGGGGTGAGCGAACATATAGGTAAACAAACAGCGCACATTAGCTAATTTTTGCCATTCATCACCGGGCATTTTGCCGATCATATTACTCTTACCATGGACAATTTCATCATGGGAGAGAGCTAACATGAAGTTTTCGCTGTGGTTATACCACATACTGAAAGTAATATTATTTTGATGGAATTGGCGAAACCAGGGATCCATGCTGAAGTAGTCCAGCATATCGTGCATCCAGCCCATATTCCACTTTAAGTTAAAGCCCAATCCGCCCGTATAGGTAGGCCAAGATACCATAGGCCAAGATGTAGACTCTTCCGCAATGGAAAGCACGCCAGGAAAATAGCTAAATAATAAGCTGTTAACTTGACGTAAAAAATCCGCTGCTTCTAAATTTTCTCGACCACCGTATTTGTTAGCTACCCATTCTCCTTGTTTACGGCAATAGTCAAGGTAAATCATGGAAGCGACCGCATCAACACGGATGCCGTCAATGTGGTATTTATCAAACCAGAACAGGGCATTAGCTACCAAGAAATTACGGACTTCATGGCGATTGTAGTTAAATACTAAAGTCCCCCATTCCTTATGCTCACCTTTCCGGGGGTCAGCGTGTTCATACAAGTGACTACCATCAAAAAAGGCTAAACCATGTCCATCTTTGGGGAAGTGACCAGGAACCCAATCTACAATCACACCAATACCATTTTTATGGCATTCGTCCACAAAGTACATGAAGTCTTCGGGTGTACCAAAGCGAGATGTAGGGGCATAATAACCTGTTACTTGATAACCCCAAGAACCGTCAAAGGGATGTTCGGCAATGGGTAACAGTTCTAAATGGGTATATCCTAATTTTTTAACGTAGGGAATGAGTTTATCTGCTAGTTCCCGGTAAGTTAGAAAGCGTGCACCGGTTTTGAGTTCGGAAACGACAACGACAGTTTCACTTTCTCCATTGGGTAATTTAGCAGGTTCAGCACTAGCAGCGTGTAACCACGATCCTAAATGGACTTCGTAAACCGAGATGGGTTGGGTGAGGGGGTCAGTGTGCCGCCGTTTATCCATCCATTCTTCGTCATTCCAGGTGTGGGAATTTAAGTCAGTGACAATAGAGGCGGTTTTTGGCCGTGGTTCTTGCTGGAAACCGTAGGGATCTGATTTTTCGTAAATATGTCCTTCAAAATTTTTGATTTCGTATTTGTAATGTTCACCTACACCGATTTCAGGAATAAATAATTCCCAAATCCCTGTGTGTCCTTTCCTCATTTGGTGTTTGCGCCCATCCCAGAGGTTAAAATCTCCCAATAAGGAAACGTTTCGAGCATTGGGTGCCCAAACAGCAAAATAAACCCCTTTTACACCATCTACTTCTGTGGGGTGTGATCCTAATTTCTCGTAAATGCGGTGATGGTTGCCTTCACTAAATAAATGTAGATCAAATTCGGTTAAGCGGGCAGAACGGAAGGCATAAGGATCATAAATTACTCTTTCGTGTTCCCCTTCTTTGATGCGTAATTGATAATTTTTGCTTTCGGTGGTTTCAATTGTACATTCAAAAAAGTGGGGATCATGTACTGTATCCATAGGATATTCTTTTCGTTCCTCTGGAACTAGTACATAAGCCGCACTAGCATTTGGTAGGTAGGCTCGCACAGCCCAGACAGTTTTACCATTTTGCTCTATGAGATGAGAACCCAGGATTTCAAACGGATCGTGATGTTGATTCCAAACGATGCGATTAACCTGTTCAGGGGCGACCGTGGTTATGGACATGAAGCTACCTATGTGATATATGGTGATTAACTAAATCTACTTTTGTAATATCTATTTATATTCTTTACATTTATTTGCATTTTTGTCGCCACCGTTATTTTACATCAGAATGTGTACGGATTTTTCTCAGTGGTCAGTGGTCAGTTGTTAGTGGTCAGTTGTTAGTGGTCAGTTGTTAGTGGTCAGTTGTTAGTGGTCAGTTGTTAGTGGTCAGTTGTTAGTAGTCAGTTGTTAGTGGTCAGTTGTTAGTGGTCAATTGGTAGAAATGTTGTTAAATATTTAAGAAGGGGAAGAGTTGTAATAATACTTTCCGTAGTTGGAGTAAGAATATTTGATCTCGGATTTTAGGGTTCAGACGTGGTGGGGGATTTGTTTGCATCTGTGCTTGTAATTGGGCATATTCGGCAGCGGTTAGCTTTTTGCCATCTATAGGCGATCGCGCTTCTAAAATAATCTCGTTTCGTAATATCTCCTCCGGGATATCATCTACTGGTGGTAATACTATCACTTCTTTCCCAATAACACCACCTAACATGATTACAATGCTAGTGGTAACGCTTAAAATAATCAGCAATATGGGTTTCATTAGTTCTGCTGGAAGTCAAAACTCCTATTTTTTTAATTTTTAATTGCTAATTTTTAATTTCTAGAGTCCTGGTGGCAATGGTTCAGCACATAGATGATGAATATTAATAATTCGTTCAAAAATCTGGGGATATTCCTGACGATATTCGGGAATCAGTGCTAAAGGACTTAATAGAGCGGCCGCAGTTATATCAGCGATACTCAAGCGATCGCCAACTAAATAATCGCTTTTTTGCCAATAATGAGACAATAATGACAAAGCATTCCCAAGCCTTGTTCGGGCTAATTTCATGGTAATATCATTAATGCCATATTGTTTCCTTACCACCTGAATTACCATTTGGCTAAATGGTGAGGGATCAATTGCTTTACCTTCACCAGCCCGAAATTGATAATAGACAAATCTCGTAGCTGTTCCAATACTTTCATCCAACCAATCTTCCAGCATCATCGCCTGATTTTGCTGCTCTAGATTGGGTAAAAATAAAGCAGGTTCAGGTTGATAACCTTCTAGAAATTGAAAAATTTGGCTTGAGTCACCTATGGCTTGGGGTTGCCCCGCAATTTGTGGTAACAGAACAGGTAATGTACTTAACCCTGTTAAAGGCTTAACTCTGAGAATATGCAGCCCTGGAGTGAGGTTTTCTGCCTGATAACTAATATCTTTATAACCCAATGCCAATCTGGCTTTTCGACAATAATGGGATGTACTAAATTGCAGTAACAACATACATTACCATAACTCAGGTTATTGACGAAAACTACAAAAAGACCACGGACTGGGCAAGAATTGGATCTAGCCCAGTGGTAGAACTTGATGAATTTTCCTGTTTTTAACCTCATCTAACATCACGAGGTGGTTGTATCTTCATGTCCTATCTACAAAGTTTCTCTACTTTTGGTAGATTTTTGTATTGGATAGTTTTTCACGGACTTACACAAATGTCACCTTAAATATCTTCTGTAATATCAGTCATAGTCTACAAGTTCTGTCACTAAACAGCTTTTTGATTTTTGACTAACCCACTAAAAATGGCAGTTGTGTAAGTCCTCAAGATGCTTACCACCGATGAAGAGAGATGTTTATTCACCCATCTAGGGGGTTGATGTGGGAGATGCTGTTGCCGCAGGGGTTGTTGTTGCCGCAGGAGATGTTGTTGCCGCAGGCGTTTCTGTTGCCGCAGGGGTTGTTGTTGCTGCGGGAGATGTGGTTGCAGTATCTGCTGGTTCACCAGTTGTTGTTGCTGCGGGAGATGTGGTTGCTCCGGGTTCGCTACCACCTTCACAAGCACCTAACATAGTCGCCAAACTCAAAATTAAAGCTAAACCAAAAACTTTTGTCTTCATAACTCCTCTTTCACCAATTGTGGCCATAAAATCTTTTGCCTGTTGAATAAGATACCTTATTTATTCATTTTTTTTAAGAAGTTTCTGATTATATATTTCAACTCATTTCTTTTTGTAACATCTATGTATTTTATATGTAGCATAAAGATGGGATGATTTCACCTTGAAAAAGGTGACAATGGCTTGAATTTTTGGCTTCTTGATGGGTTGTATAACTAGATAGAACCTTTAAATGCACCAGTAAAGGTTTTACCTTTATCAAGACAAGAACTATTATGTATTGGTACGTTACTAGATTTTAATAGGTTTGTCAAACGGTAAACATTGGGAAAATATCTTATGATCATGGGGGATAGGATATTTACCATCAGTTAAATTATGGGTTTTGAACGTAAATCGGCAGTTTCCAGTAAAAAAAGTTGGTTTAGACCCAACTCTCCTTTATTATTCAATCGGCGGCGTTCTCGGAGTTGGCACAGAAAAACCCAAAGTTCCCCTCAACTGGATGGGGAAGTAAAACATAATAGTTGGCTAAATTTCTTAGGTGGTAGGAGAAATAACAGGATTAGCCGCACTGTAACCTCAAGCACTAGGAACACTACCAGGAATTATTCCTATGGAGAATCAAGTCAAAGTATACCGACGATGGCTAATACGGGTAATTTACCTATATGGTTGCTGAATCTGGAGAAAATTAACCGATATTCGTCAGTTTTTGCATTTTTATTAGTCGTAGCAACATTAGTGGTTTATGGCTGGACTGTATATTCCCAAGAGCTTTGGAGTGAGTCTTACCGTAGATTACAAAGTTTACAACGTCATGAGCGACAGCTAAATACTGCTAATGCTACACTGACTAGCAAAATGGCACAGGAAGCAGAAACACCGGAGACAGGATTGGTATCTCCAAAGGCTGAAGGGACAATTTTCCTGCCCCCCGCATCATCTGGTAACAATACTATTTCCTCATTTTCTGAGTCTCAACCCCAAGCTTCACAGGAATCTCCAGCACCATTAGGATATTAAGATAGATCAAAATGTAAGAGAGAGAAAGTGGGGCGGCGGGGGATAATTAACGGAACAACAAACAGTCCATAAGCAATTCCCTCATGGCGAAGTTATCAATTAAAACAAGATTAAGCAGTTTACGTAACTTAGAATTTAGACGGGAACGTAAGTTTTCTAAGCAACCACAACCGGAAAATCTTGATCCGAAAATTACAGAAGAAACACCCAATATTAAATTACGTCTGTTAATAGTTTGGGGTGTGTTAATGCTGGCTATAATGGGATTGGGATTAAAACTATATCAGCTACAAATTCTGGACGGGAAAAAGCTCACTCAAAGAGCACGAAATCAGCAAATGGTCAATTTACGTCCTTATATCCCACGTCGTCCGATGGTAGATAGGACAGGTAATACTTTGGCCACTGATCGTCCTGTGTATAATTTATATACACATCCTAAATTATTTGATGTGTCTCCAGAGGAGATAGCTGAGAAAATAGGTCCTATTCTGGGCAGAGAAGAGGATGATTTGGTGAAAACGTTCCGAGGTAGACGTAGTGGTATTTTGTTGGCTGCTGGTATATCAGAAGAAATAGCTGATAAGCTGATCTCACTGCGGTTAAATGGCTTGGAATTTCTCCAAAAATACTCTCGGTTTTATCCCCAAGGCGATTTGGTGGCAGATGTGGTGGGATATGTCAATCTTGACCGTCGTGGCCAAGCTGGTGTGGAATATAGTCAAGAGAAGTTATTAGAACGTTCTGGAACAACTGTACGCATGAGTCGTTCAGGAAATGGGTCTTTGATGCCAGATTATGCACCCCAAGGATTTCTTAATTCTGATGATCTCAAATTACAATTGACCATTGATAACCGTATACAAAGAATAGCTCGTGCGGCTTTAAAAGAGCAGATAACGAAATTTAGTGCTAAACGTGGTGCTGTGATTGTTATGGATGCGCTTGATGGTTCTTTATTGTCCTTGGTGTCCCAACCTACCTATAATCCCAATGAATATGCTAAATCTGATATTTCTTTGTTTAAAAATTGGGCTGTAGCTGATTTGTATGAGCCCGGATCTACTTTTAAACCGATCAATGTGGCGATCGCTTTAGAAAATGGTGTAATTCAACCAGAAGATAGATTTGAAGACCCCGGATCTATTAAAATCGGTACACATACTATCAAAAATGCCGAAAGAACTGGTTATAGACGACTAACTATTTCGGAAATTTTACAAACTTCCAGTAACATTGGCATGGTGCGAATTATTCAAAGATTAAAACCATCCTTATATTACAACTGGCTAGAACGTCTGGGAATAGGACAAAAAGTGGAAACGGATTTACCTTTTGCTGTGACAAGTCAATTAAAAAGTCAAAAGCAATTTATTTCTTCAGCCATTGAACCAGCTACCACATCTTTTGGTCAAGGTTTTTCTCTAACTCCTTTACAACTGGCACAACTCCATGGAGCATTAGCTAATGGTGGCAAATTAGTCACACCTCATGTGGTTCGAGGATTGATTGATGGTCAAGGAGGTATACACTATTCAGTTACCCCCCCAGAACCTCAGCAAATTTTCTCTACATCAACTACCCGAAAAGTAGTTCAAATGATGGAAACAGTCGTAAGTCAAGGGACTGGAAAAGCATCAAGAATTTCAGGATATCGTATTGGCGGCAAAACAGGAACAGCCCAGAAAGCTAGTCCTAATGGTGGATATATTAAGGGGGCAAGAATTACCAGTTTTGTCGCTATTTTTCCCGTTGAATCTCCTCGTTATGTGGTGTTGGCAGTTGTGGATGAACCAAAAGGAGAAAACGCCTATGGTTCTACTGTTGCAGCACCAATTGTCAAGACTGTAATTGAAGGATTAATTCCTATTGAACAAATTCCTCCTAGTGACGTTGAGGCAAAAGATCAAGATAGAAACCGTTGATAGTTGATGTCGTTTTCTATCCCTATTTATAAGTTTGCTGAAGAGTGGTTTCAATTGAACCTACTTTTTGAAAGTAGCTAATTAACTCATGAGATTTTGTTTTTTTCTCTGATAAAATCAATTTAAGAGGCGTTAAAAATTCAATATCAGGATCATCTTTGAGGGCAATTTCAGCTACCTCTAAAATTTTCGTGGTATTGACTAAAATATCTTCGTTTCCAAAGCCGTATTTAGCTGAAAGTTGGTGTAATTTGGCCTCGGGTATAATCGCTCTACCGGGTAAAGTTTCATCCAAAATTAAACCTTTTAATAAGGCTAATAATCCCGCATAAATAGCAAAATTATCACAACTATCACAAGCTTTAAATTCTATTCTACCAATTTCCGAAGGGATGCGAGCAACCTTGGTTAATGAAGGCACACTTTTAATTAATTCTGCTGCTGTTTCTACAAAAACTAAAGTTGCTGATCTTTTTCCAGTTCTGATAAATGTCCTCACCGATAAACCTTCCCATAAACCCCCATGATAAAAAGGAGAACTATAGGTAAAAGGAATGATGTAAGGACTATAATAAGTTAACTTTTGACCAACATCAATTAATCTTTCGGTTGGCAAATTTCTCAAAGAAATATTTAAGTCTGGTCCGTAGGAAACCATATAAATATGGGCAGTTTGTTCATCGGGATAAGCTTGTAATTGTCTAATTTCAAAATCATTTAATGGTGGTTGGGGTACAAACACAGAAGTGTAGGGGTTAAAACTAGCTAAAACAGGTAAAAAACCGAAATTGGCAGCAACCTCAGTTAATAAATTAAAACTAGCTGTTAGTTCATCAATTGCACCCTGTATAGTTGAGTGGATAGTGGTTCTAATTTCAATCCCTTTTGCTACACAGTCAACTAATTCCTCAGAGTTGTTAAACCTTTCAAATCCTTCAATATACCAACGCTTTTTTTTAATACCGGCATCACCGACTCTTAATTCTCGGTAATCATGGGGATAGATAGGTAATTTGTCCACAATTTGCTGAAAATCTGCAAATTTTGTATTATGGAAATCGGCAAATTTTCCTTGATGATTCAGAAAAGCTACTTCATGTTCAATTCCAAAGCAAAACATGGTTTATTCCTAATTAGTGAAAAATATAATCTAGGGTTTAATCAAAGAATCTGAATCCTGACCACTAAATTATTACATATAATTATATCTGTAGTGTCTAGTAGTTAAGCAACTGATATATTGATAAGTATGGGAAAATTATGGGAAAATTATGGTACATCTTAATGACTGCTTATATTTCTACAAATTGAATGTACAGAATTTTAGGCTGTTTGCAGGTAACTTAAATATTGAGTAATAAAAATTTGAGGCGGAAGTTTTTATGACAAGTGCTGCTAACACCTCCTACACGAGCGAACAAATTGCCGCTTGGTTGCGAGGCCTTTTGACAATTGCTTGGGCTGATGGTAACTTTGATGCTCGAGAACAGGAATTAATTACTAATCTTACTAAAGATGAATTAGCTCCTGGTATAGACTGGCAGACTCTAGAGATAATTACACCAGATGATTTAGCAACCATTTTAGGGAAAGGTACACCGGTGGGGGAAAATTTCTTGCGGACTGCGGTAATGGTAGCGATCGCTGATGGTATATACTCTAGCAGTGAAGATCAAGTTTTACACCAATTTTGCCAAAAATTAGGACTGGAAGAAAATTTACTCACAGCTTTACGTCATACACTAGAAGATAAAGTCCCAACTAAAGATAACCATTCCCTCTCTAGTGGACTGCAACCCCCCCACCCAGACGCTTTAACTCCCTTACGTCATTGGTTAGACGGCTTAGATATTCAAGACCCCAGAGTTGCCCGCTTTTTGTGTAAAATGATTCCTTCCCAATGTCCTTTTGAAAGGGATGTAACTCTTTTTGGTAAAAAAATAGTTCATATCCCGCCAATGTGCAAAATTAACCCTCTCTATGAACAATTAGTGGGTTTACGTTTCCGCGCCCTATCTTACCTTGCAGACAAATGTGGTGAGGATGTGACACCTTATATTTAATTAGCTGTTAGTAGTCAATTGTTAGCATAATTGACAAATGACAACTCACCACTAACAATTGACCACTGACTAATAACTAAATTATGCAATTTATAGACCAATCAGTAATTGAAGTAGAAGCAGGTAACGGAGGCGATGGTATTGTCGCTTTCCGCAGAGAAAAATATGTCCCCGCCGGCGGACCTTCTGGGGGTAATGGTGGCAAAGGTGGTTCAGTCATTTTCGTGGCTGATACCAACCTCCAAACCTTATTAGATTTTCGCTACAAACATCTATTTAAAGCTGAAAATGGCGAACGTGGTGGTCCCAACAATTGTACCGGCGCAGGTGGAAAGGATTTAATTATTGAAGTTCCCTGTGGTACTGCTGTTTATGATGCAGTCACCAGTGCTTTAATCTGCGATTTAATTGAACCGGGACAAAGTTTTCGAGTGGCTGAAGGTGGAAAAGGTGGCCTGGGAAATCAACATTTTTTAAGCAACCGCAACCGCGCCCCAGAATACGCACTGCCAGGATTAGAAGGTGAAAAAAAGGTATTACGTTTAGAGTTAAAATTGTTAGCAGAAGTGGGAATTATTGGTTTACCAAATGCGGGTAAATCAACTTTAATTTCTTCTTTATCGGCTGCACGTCCTAAAATAGCTGATTATCCTTTTACTACTTTAGTTCCTAATTTGGGTGTAGTTAAAAAACCCACGGGTGATGGTACAGTTTTTGCCGATATTCCCGGTTTAATTGAAGGTGCTTCTCAAGGTGCAGGTTTAGGTCATGATTTCCTACGTCATATTGAACGCACCAGAGTTTTATTACATTTAATTGATGCTACAAGTGAAAATGTAATTGCTGACTTCCATACTATTCAGGAAGAACTGAAAGCCTATGGAAGAGGTTTAGCTAAACGTCCGCAAATTTTAGCATTAAATAAAATAGATGCTGTTGATAGGGAAACTGTAGATTTAGAAGTTTTAGCTACTCAATTAAATCATCTAGCTTTAGCACCAGTTTTCATAATTTCGGCTGTAACTCGCGCTGGTTTGGATGGAATGTTACAGGAAATTTGGCGGATTTTAGATCAAATTAATGTGTTAGAAGCCCAGGAGGTTGCGGTTTAATTGGTGGGTTGATTTTGTTGTTTTAACTTATAGCTGTAGACAGAGTAGTTAGGACATCAGTTAATCATGAAACTCTTACTACAAGAGGGTTTTACTTCTAACTCCTAACTTCTAACTCCTAACTTCTGACTCCTGACTACTGCTATAGTTTCTCTATCGTTGTCCCTTACGAACCATCCCCAGTCCATACAGGTACAATTCAGTAACTGCATAGACGCGAGGAGGGGGATCTTTGGGACGAGAGCGTTCTGTCAAAATACCAGCGTCAACCATATCCTGAATACGCAGTGATAATTCACCACCCTGCAAATTCCATATCTCAGATAACCTATCTTCATTAATAGGAGAGCGTTCTCCTTGAAGTCTTTCTAGCAATTTTTCTAGTTCAGGATATTCATTACGAACCTCAGCGACACGCTGCTGAGAAACACTAGGAAAAGCATTAATTAAAGCTTTTGGTCGCAATGTTATTTCTAAGGAATATTCTGTAGGAAATACTTTTTCATTTTTGACAGCTTCCTCTAAAAGTAATATTAAGCTACGAGGAAAACAGTTCTTTTGACCATCTGCAATACGAGTTCTTACCCAATTATAAGTATAGGCTTTATTACCAGCCCCCATGCGCTCACCCCAAAGAGGATAAAGACTTTGCCGCAGTTGTTCTAGTCCAATAAAATCTAATCTTTTAACAGTAACTCCTAACTTTTCTCCCAAAGATTTGCTTAGAGATAGAGAACTTTTAAGAGCTTGACGCAGTACAAGTCGCCAAAGATCAGCTTCTTCCCAACGTAATTCTAGTGAACGTCCGCTATAATGTCCTGTATTAGTAAAGTTAAATTGCTTCCAAATATCTTCACGTAAAAATATTTTCGGGACAATTTGTTTGAGATTTGTACCATTTTCTAACCACCATGCAAGCAAAGCTTCTAGGGATCTTCTACGTCTATTATAATCTTCTGGGCTAGAACCAAAACCAGCATCTAATTCATCATATAATAACCATACTACTTGATTTTTTTCTTGTAATTTTCTGTCAATTAAACTCAGTTCATCGGCGGCTTGTGGTTTTTTGTTTGGTGAGTTTGATCTTTCTACCAGCCATGTAACAATATCAGCATGAGTAGGGTTTTCTTGATTACTTAATGCAACTAATTTTTCATCTAAGCCAGGTAGTGAACGTAATTCGGATAAATGATGACAAAGTTGTAAAAGAGCATAATTGAGCCAGAAAAATTGCCAGTCATTTATACCGGCTTGTTCTTCGTAGCTTTCAAGATCAAACCTATTTAAAATTGTACTTGATACTCTAAGTTGACCATGACCAGAAACAAAGTGAACATAATCTAAATTGATATCCGATTGAGCTAGTTCTTTTGCTGCTGTTGGTTGTTCTACAAACAGTCGAAATAAGAGGCTTTTACCTGTTCCTTTAGCACCACGAATTAACCAAGTTTTATTACTTAAAAATCTAGGAAAATCTTCTGTACGCTGAAATATTTCGGAAATGTTTTCTGGTTCTAGTTCTTGTGCTGTAGCAGCTTGAAATTTTAATTCATTAAGGATCTTTTTCCGATCATCAATAGTTTTGCTAACAATACTGGGTTTGATATCGGGTAAACTAGCATCAATAGTATCGGCAATCGGTAAATATTCATCTAATAAACTTTTGGGTACATCATTAACCAAACTAGATAGAGTTGTGATGATAGGATTATAGAAAATTGTATGATATAGTTCATCAATTTTTGCACCTGGAGATATGGATAAATCATCTTCATAGCAATATTGATCAATCCAATTTTCAACTTTTATGACTAAATCTTTATACTGATTAGGTGTAACTGATGGAATGGGAGTTAATAGAAATCTGACATCAGGTTTACCCTGATATTGTTTTTGTTTCAGAATTGCCTTGATCACCCAACATAATCCTTGAAAACTTTGATCAGTTGGTGAAAAACAAATTATTGCTGTATCGGCTAAATCGAAAAGTGTAATTGCAGCTACATCATTAAATCCAGGACGAGCATCAATTAAAATTACATCTGGTTCTAGTTGCTGTTTAATATCTTCTATCAGTTGCTTAACTGGATTTTTGGCAGTCTGATAAAAAGAACGCATATCTAAATCAGCTAACCGATGAATATAATTTTCATCATATTCTCCTACAGGTACTAAATAAAGTTCCCCACGAGTTTGTAAATTTATTTGTTGAATACAATCAAGAATATTAGGAATATTTTCTTCGGGAGTTAAAGACCTTTGGTGTAGATAATCTAAGACTCCTAAATTTTCTCCAGTGTTTTTTTCAATTTCCTGTTGAAACATAACTGAAATTCCCGGAGCTTCTAAGTCAAAGTCTACCATGACTACACGGCGATTTCTTTTTGCTAGTATGCCTCCTACTAAACCTAATGCTGTGGATCTACCTACACCACCTTTAAATGAATAAAAGGTGGCAATTAAAGGTTTTTTAGTGGGAATATCTTCATCCACTTCTACCGCTTGATCCGGTTCGGGAGCCATTAAAATATCTGACCAAAGTGGTACTTTAATATACTGAGGAGGTTGTTTTATTGCTTCTTCCGGTGTTAGTAATTCATAGCCGGATATGGGATATTGACCAAGATTGAAATTAGGTTCAATATTTGCTAATAATTCATCTATTTTTTGTTCTCTTTCAATTAATAATTTACTCTCAAATTTTTTAGTAACTATCCTAATTTTTATCCAACCTAATGAAATCCTTTTAACACTCACTTCTACTTGTTCATCTTCACGGCTAAGATTTTCATATAGGTGTTGATAAATAATGTCAGGTGTTAAGTTTATATTTTCTATCATGATGCCTCGTTTTGCTTTGCTAGAAAAAAGGTGTGTAAAATTTTTACTGCTTTTATAAATTCCTGGCTGCTTTTTTCATCACCGTCTCTATTTGAATACCTTAATTCATCATTACGCCAAACTGATGATACTAAATTCCAGGCAGGTTTATAAATACCACTTCTATCTAATTGTATACTGCGTTGAATATTTGTTAACTCATTGAGTAGGTTTGTTAAATTATGCAAACTCGCACCTTGTACTTTATTGAACACTGTTGTATCTTTGAAGTTATCCTTGTTTTGTTCATAACATATTAGAGATTTTAACGCACATTCAACTGCATAACCACCTAGATAAATAGCACCCATCCAACGTTTTTGTTTATGTAATGTTTCAGCATCTTCTAGACGACGACGAGAAGCACCTAGTTGACACTTTCTATGATAAGTATCCATAAAAAGATGTATTTTGATTTGAGAATGTAACCTGGTTAAATTATGTCAGTATTTTAACCCCAAAATATTAATTCATGTAGGAATTACCGTTATTATAAGGGTTTTGGTGGGGAATACCCACCTTACAAAATAATCAAAATTCTCTACTTTGATTTTCACAATTAAGATGAGTGTACTAAATCTAAGTTCTCCGTTTTACACCACTAATTTTTAAAACATCAGTTATTGTTGCACAGTAATTTGGTAAATTAAAACTACTAGGATTAATGGCATTAGCATAGCGAAAATGACGATAATTCATGCAGAATCTATCCCAAGCTGCCATTTGAATACGGAATAAGGCAATAATCACATTAGCTAAACCTAAAGATAGAGGAATGCGGAAATAAATCTTTTTATGTAAATAAGCGCAAACTTCCTCTATAGCTTGATTAGCAGTTAAGCAAGATTGTCCTAATACAAATCGGCGCAAATCTCCTGATTGTGGTGGATAATCAATAAAATATTGCACAACTGTTGCAATATCCTTGCCATGAATAAAGTGAAAACTGCCGTCAGCTTGTAAAAACCGAATGATATTAATATAGTTAGTAACTTCAGGAATACCAGATGTGAGATGAGAATATGGTTTTGTGTTATCACCACCTAAAACTAAAGTCGGAAAAACCGTAGTAATTTTGGGAAAAATAGCTAATTTTTCAATTTGATGTAAACAATCATATTTAGAACGGATATAATCTGTACCAATTTCTCCAGCTTCTTTGAGTGGTTGATTATCTTGATTTAACACACTCGCAGTAGAAAAATAAATTACCTGTTCACATTTTTCAGGATTTAGCAAATTCATTAATTCGAGAGTTTTGAAGACATTAATATCAAAAATCCCCTCATCACCCCAGGAAGTGGCTGTTAATACTGCAACATCAATTGTTTTGAGTAAATTCTCAAATTTACCAATTTCTTGCATATCACCCTGGAGAATAGTGATACCTGGACGGACTGTAGTATCAACTTGTAGTTTATTGGGGTTTCTTACCAGTAGATACAATTCGTGATTAGTATTTTGAATTAAACTTTCACTGATATAGTGACCGATACAGCCACTTGCACCCGTAACTA
Organism: Cuspidothrix sp.; assembly: GCA_046080125.1. Taxonomy (GTDB): domain Bacteria; phylum Cyanobacteriota; class Cyanobacteriia; order Cyanobacteriales; family Nostocaceae; genus Cuspidothrix. The sequence continues at coordinate 1,069 of JBJTTJ010000016.1, read as the reverse complement.
AAATGCGTTTTTTGCTCATTGTTTATATCTTAAATTTTATTAGCGTCAGGATATTTTACACTTAAATGGCAACTATAGCAAGTTGAATCAATCTTTTTACAATATATGATTTTTTTCTAAATCAGTAATAGCTTTATTTGTTATCCAGAAATAATATTTATCATAATGCTAATAAGTTTTGATAAATCTTCTGGAACTCGATATCGTTTTTGGTCTTGTGTTATTTGCCGATTAGTGCGATTATAAATGCCAAAACGCCAATCTTCACCAGTAGTAACTGCACCATAAATCAGGTTAGAAGTAGATTTTGTCCATTCATCAAGCGCAATTAATTCAATAGCAAGTTGAGTAAATCCTCTAACTAAATCTGATTGTTTGGCTTCAATTACTAAGAGATTTTGAGGTGCTGGAATATAATAATCTAGTGTTCCCTTTAAATAATCATTAACTGCAATGGAGTATTCTATATTAAGTCGCTGATTAGTTAAATCGCATACCTCAAACAAAATTGGACCGATTAAAGCCTCCCGTCTAGCAGTTTCATTCACTAAATCTATGTGAGATAAATTTCGCTGAATTTGGTGCTGTAAAAACTGTAAGTTTAAAGTTTCTGAAGATTCAGGTAATGTTAAATCTTGCCTTTCAATTGTGCAGTTTAATTCTGCCAAGATATCATCAATGGTGAATGATAATTCAAAATATCGGCTAAAAGTATAGGATTCACCGGGTTTGAGAATACGACGGGAACTCATAAGCAATCTAAGTTAAATTAAGATAAGTCTATGTTACATAAAATCCTTTAAAGTATCATTAAATTAAACTAGGCAACCTGCAACGGTTGTGTAGGAAGCATTCTAGGTTCTGGTAATACTTTATTCTCTTCAGTCAGCATCTCCACAAAAGTTTCAATCACTTCCTGACCATTTCTTGCAGCTTCTTCATAAGTTCTACCATGAGTATGAAACTCCTGCCAGGGAAATTCAGGTAAGTGAACTAAAAAAAGTTGATCCTCTTGAGACCATTGAATCACCATACTGTAATGATAAGTCATTCTTCACCTTCTTGATTT
>JBJTTJ010000015.1:0-41658 GCA_046080125.1 Cuspidothrix sp. | reverse complement strand
ATGACTGTAATTACCTTAGCTACCGTCGGTTATGGGGAAACTCACCCCTTGGGTAGTCGCGGTCGTTTGTTTACCATAGCTTTGATTTTGATGGGTGTGGTCAATCTTGGTTATATTGTCAATAGGTTTACAGCCGCAGTAATTGAAGGCTATTTTTAGAGGGAATTAGACTGGGACAACAAAGGCGTTTAATGGAATCATTATCAGGTCATTATATCATCTGTGGATTCAGCCGTACTGGGCGACAAATTGCTAAGGAGTTTCGGTCCGAAGGTGTTTCTTTTGTGGTGATTGATTCGGAAATTGAATCTGTACAACAGGCCCAGGAAATTGGTTACACTGTTTTTCAAGGTGACGCAACATTAGATGATACCTTGTTCAAGGTGGGTATTGAACGAGCTATTTGTATTGTGGCGGCTTTGCCTTCAGATGCAGAAAATTTGTATACTGTACTGTCAGCAAAAACACTGAATCCACAAATTAGGGCGATCGCTCGCGCTAGTACGGAAGAGGCGTTACAAAAATTACAGCGTGGTGGCGCAGATGCAGTAATTTCACCATATATTACGGGCGGCAAACGTATGGCAGCAGCAGCCCTCAGACCACAAATTCTAGACTTTGTGGATGGGATTCTCTCTGGTGCAGACCGCCAATTATATATGGAAGAATTTTTACTAGATCCGGCTAAGTGTCCCTTTGTGGGGCAAACTTTACAAAAGGCCAAATTGCGATCGCAATCTGGTGCATTAGTTCTAGCCATTCGCCGCCTTGATGGTACTCTCATTGGTGGACCAACTGGAGACACTATTCTAGTGTCAGGAGATACTCTAATTTGTATGGGTACGGCTGAACAATTACAGGCTTTAAATCGTATTCTTGGCCCTATTAATTCTCAGCAATTACGAAGACCAAAAATTAGCTAATCAATCCGCTAATCTACTAAATTGCGCTTAATTGCGAATCCAACTAATTCAGCACGGTTACTGGTTTCTGTTTTTCTCAACAAACTACTTACATATTTTTCTACGGTTCGAGGACTAAGATGCAAATGATTACCAATTTCCGCATTTGACAACCCATGAGTTAATAACTCTAGAACTTCCTGTTCTCTGACAGTTAATGGTGTCAATACCTGAGATTGTCGTACCTGATTAGCTATGGAAATATGACCGTTTTTTGCTTTTTTATAAGTGGCAAAACCGATTTGTTCCTGATCAAGAAAACAACATTCTGATTTGATGACTTGCGATCGCTCTAATAAATTACGTATAGCAGCAGCTATTTCTTCTAATTCAAAGGGCTTAGGTAAATACAAATCACAGCCAGACTGATATCCTAAAATTCGTTCTTGGGTTTTCGTTCTCTCTGTTAACAAAATCACAGGTAATAACCTAAACGCCCATAGTTGACGAACACGACGCACCAATTCATAGCCATTCATCCGTGGCATCATAATATCTGTCACGATCAAATCAGGGTTACACTTTTCTACCGTCATTAACGCATCTACGCCATTATCTACTGTGATTACATGATAACCAGATAAGTCTAGATAATCACTAATAGATAGACGAGTGCCTAAGTCATCATCTGCAACCAGAATGGTCAAGGGCATGGATAATACACCCCGATAATTTTTTTCAGCGATTAAGCTGTTATGAGTAATATCAAGAGACACAGGCAAAAGCACTAATTCTATGTTTCATACTATGACAGGATTACCTGCTAATCACAGGATCATCAGTGATTATAAAGAAAATCTTAAATATTTAGGAATAAGTAACAAAACTTTACGTACATTAATACAGGTAGAAAATAGAAAAAAATTAAAGAATGTTCCCAACTACCCATTACCAATCCCTTTAGATTACAATTGATCAAAAAGTTATACCGATTCTTTATGAAGATGTACAAAAAAATACCCCCTTGTAAGAGAATAAATATATGGAACTTCACATAAAATTGGTATTAGTCCCAAAACATTTTTAGGCGTATTGATTAAAATTAAGAAGATTTTCAATGAGCGATAAACACAGTGAAGGTTACAAAGTTATTTGTGATAATCGGCAAGCACGGTTTTTGTATGAAATACTAGAAACCTATGAAGCAGGAATTCAGTTAACGGGAACAGAAGTTAAATCAATTCGTGGGGGAAAAGCCAATCTCCAGGACGGCTATGCTTTGCTTCGTAACGGTGAAGCATGGTTGATCAATGTCCATATTTCTCCCTATGCTTCTAGTGGCGCATATTTTAATCATGAACCAAGACGAACCCGTAAATTATTACTCCATAAACAAGAATTGCGTAAGCTGATAGGTAGGGTACAACAGGAGGGTCTAACCCTAGTCCCTTTAAAAATGTATCTAAAACGGGGCTGGGTAAAAATAGTGATTGCCCTAGGTAGAGGTAAAAAACTTCACGACAAACGGGAAAGTATGAAACGTCGTGATGACCAACGAGATATGCAAAGGGCAATGAAGAGGTATTAGGAGGCAGTAGGGGCGAAAGTCCGTTCGCCCGTACAACCGTCAACTGTGAAGGGTCATCTGATTCTTGGGAGTGAAAGGTTGCCAATAACTGGCGACTAAGGCCATCATTAACCACCAAAGAGTATTAACTTCAGGACGATAGAAGACCGTATCAACCAGACCATGGGATAGCATACCAAACATGGTAGCGATCGCCCCAATTAACCACAAGCCCTCTATATTCCTAGCTTCGCGTAATTTTTGTAATTCCAGAAATCCTGTATTAAAAGTGACAACTATTAACCAGATAAAACAGGCAAAACCTAAAAAGCCGGTTTCCACAATTGTTTCTAGAAAGATAGAATAGGCACTCAAAGCCGTAAAACGAGGCCGTTGGTAAAGGGGATAAACCTTATTAAAAGAACCATGACCAGGACCAATACCAATAATAGGGCGATCGCGGATCATTTGAAACACAGCTTCCCAGACATTTTTGCGAAAATTATTACTACTATCCTGGCGATCAGCAAATATACTTACAATCCGCAACCGAAACGGTTCAACAAATAACATTCCTATCACCAATACCCCAACTACACCCCCCAGCAGCATTGGTAAAGACCAAGTACGCCAAAATGGCTGCATATTGACACTCCACCAATAAATCAACAATACTGCCACACTAAACAAACCCACCAACAAAGCAATCCAACCACCCCGACTAAAGGTAAGAATTAAGGTAGCAGTATTGACAATAAACATCGTTAATGCTAGGATTTTCTTGATTGTACCTGGCCAAGCCACCATAGCCACCACGCTTAACACCACAGCCGGTAAAAGATATCCGGCCAGTAAGTTCGGGTTGCCTAAATAACTGTAAACTCTGGTAGTCTTAGCTAAAGGAGATTCTGGGTCAACCCAAGTTGCCAAAGCTTTAGCCCCAAAAAACCATTGTCGCATTCCATAAACGCTGACAATTAAGGATATATGCAAATAAAGAGTAATTAACCAAGACCGGAACCGGGCGACTCTCAGTACCCTCCCACAGAGGGCAAACAACAATAGATACAGAGTTAAAGTTTGTAAATCACCTAAAGCGGCCTTTTTTACCGGGGATAAGGCCGTTGATATCACCGCAACCCCCCAATACAGCAGCACCAGTAGATGAATAGGAGTCATTAAAGTGGCGTTCCCTGGTCTGATATCATCGGATAAGGTTAACAATAACCAAAAACCAACAGCAGCTACCAACAACAGACCCGTTAAAGTGCTAGAAACAAACGGTGCAAGACCATAAATGAGGCTAAGTAAACCTAGGGCGATCATATCTGCCCATTGCATTAAAATACTACTTTGTCGCCAAGGACGCAACCATCCCACCAACCAACGATGGAGATAACTGCTAGATAAATATTCCCTAATTGGTAAAGAAGATAAAGTCAATCTTTCCCAGACTAAATTCATGGAGAAACCTGCCAAATTTTAATTAAATTATCTTCACCACCACTCACCAGGAATTTGCCATCACCACTAAAAGTTAGAGAGGTGACACTATTGCTATGTCCTGTTAATGTTGTCATTTTCTCACCTGTGGCGACATTCCACAGTTGAATGGTGTGATAGCTTTTTTCACCAGAAAGATTTCTGCCAGCACTGGCTAGAATTTTACCGTCGGGACTAAAAGCAATAGTATTCACACTATTATCTTCTACCATGAAAGTGCGAATTTCTTTGAAAGTTTGGAGATTCCATAATTTAATACTACGATACTTGCGATCATCACTCAGGCGATCGCGGCTTGAACTAGCTAATATCTTACCATCAGGACTAAAAACCACAGCTATGACCGTTTGTGAACCCGTCGCTAAAGTCCGTATTGGTATTTCCTGATTAATATTCCACAACTTAATACTTTTATCAAAACTGCCACTCCCTACAGTCACACTATCACGACTAATATCCACAGCACGCACCCAATATTTATGACCCTTCAAAGTCCGAATCAGCTTACCCGTCCTTAAATCCCAAACTTTAATACTATTATCATCACTAGCACTAACTAAAGTTTTATTATCAGCACTGATAGCTAAACTATGTACCGCATCAGTATGACCAGTTAAAGTATAAATTAGGCGATTTGTTTGTAAATTCCAAACCTTAATCGTTTCATCATCACTACCACTAACTAAAATTTTACCATCACCAGAAATAGTTACTATATTCACATTTTGAGAATGTCCATCCAACCCGGTAATTTTTGCCCCCGTCATCACATCCCACAATATCAAATTACCATGACAGTTATGATCATCACAATCACCGCCACTAACAATAATTTTACCATCTGGACTCATCACCACAGATAAAACCTTATTTTTATGTCCAACTAGAGTATTAACTAAAGATACATGATGATGATCACTAGCGGAAATTCCTCTGATTTTACCAGGTTGACTTAAACTAAAAGAAAAATTATTTTTTAACTTGTTAAATTCTCGATAACCAGATTCAGCTAAGGCAAAACAGACAATTATCCCAGACAGTAAAATCAGATTACGAACTAAAATGTATTTTTGTAAATATTCTAGATCATCTTTCTGTACAGATTTTAATCTTGTCCCCTTTACACTTGACGAAAGATGATTATGCTGCTTCATTAAATCCCCAATCACTTCATCCGCAGATTGATAACGATATTGACTTTCTTTTTGCAGCAACTTATCCAGAATTACTATTAATTCCTTATTCAAAGGATGACGTAAATAATGTTGCCAATTACTCACCCAACCATAGCCATATTCCATCCATAACTGAAAGGGAGAAATTCCCGTTAATAAATGAAAACAAGTAGCACCAAGACCAAATAAATCACTAGCAGGATAAGCTTTTCCGTCTCGAATTTGTTCAATAGGTGAATAACCATGAGAACCAATAGAAGTACCATGTTTAGGTTTCATTCTTTTGCTTAATTGTTTTGCAGAACCAAAATCAATCAAGGTTAATCTGCCATCACATTTACGCCGAATAATATTCTCTGGTTTAATATCACGATGAATTACATCATGTTCATGGATAAACTTGATAATTGGTAATAAATCCAATAAAATAGATCTAATATCCCAATCTCGATAAATTTTTCGAGATTTTAACTCATTAAATAAATTTTGACCATCAATAAATTGTTGCACCAAATACAGACAATTATCCTGTTCAAAATAAGCTATTAACGTCGGAATTTGTGGATGTTCTCCCAACTCTTGTAATCGTTTCGCCTCTTGAGAAAATAACTGAATAGCCTTTTTTTGTGACCAAGTACCTTGAAATTTTGGTGCTAATTGTTTAACTACACATAATTCATTTAATTTATCAGTATCCTCCGCTAAATAAGTTCTCCCAAATCCTCCCTCATCGGAAAGTATGCTCATCACACGAAAGCGATTTCTCAACAGTGTCACTAAAGGAGTATCACAAGTTTGACAAATCGTATAACCATCTGGATTTTGCGGATTTGAACAGTCAGGATTGAGACAGCAGATCATGATATCTAGGGTGCATCTGCATGATAAATATATGGTTAATAATTCCGGCAACTTTAATTTATAATTAAAGATATATTATTGTTAATTTACTCAATTATATAACAAATTAAAGCAAAAAAATGACATTTTGCCATTCTCATATTTTTGTATAGTTTTAATCATTATTTCACTATTTAATTTGTTACAGCAGGTAATAGACTTGTATGGATTTTTAGGCTAATTTGTGTATCTCATTCAACTGCATACCGTTATATTACACATGAAGATGCTCTAAAATTCATATAGACACTTTGCTATGGTTAATTTTTAACTTTTTAGGACCTAGGCAAGATGTAACTGAAACCCCGATTATTTAGTAGCAATAATTCATGAATTACCCGTATTTCCGTTATCTTTTGTTTTTGCCACCATACCCATGATATTTTTATTGAATAATATGGGTAGTATATAAATGCCAATCTTGATCAAAACTTGACGACACAATTACATTACCATCTTTTTATCAGTATATACACTGATAAATTCAGTCGAGAAAGCATTAATAATTATGGCTTACTGAGTAAGCGCGAAAAGATTATAGGTAAAGGATTTTAGTCCATCAGAAAATTGAAAAAGCGGAAATTTTGAAGTTATGTCTCGAAAACGTGATTCATCATTACAAATAATTACAAAGATCCTCACAAAATTTACCCGGCACTTTCTAGCAAATGCGAAAAGACAAATTATTTGGCTGCTAAAAGCTGTTTTTCGCAGTCAAAAAAAACACCAATTAGCCCATGCAGGTTTCCTATTGCCCACCGTGGCTATGGTGACATTAGTAGTTGTATTGTTAACTATGGCGATCATGTTTAGATCCTTTGAACGATCTAAAAACGCCAGCAATGTCCGAGTTAATCAAATAGTCATGAATGCTGCTGCTCCAGCTATTGACAGAGCTAGGGCGAAATTAAATAAATTATTCAGTGATGGAAGACTGCCACGGTCTACACCCACAGATGCAGCATTAGATAAAATATTAGAAGATTATAAAGAGGAATACACATTTGGAGATGAACAGAATCTAGTAATTAACTGTATTGATACTTCCTTAGGGATAGGTGGTCTGAACGATGGAGTTTGTCTGGGTCAAGCACCATTAAAAACAGCCTGGAAATTCCCCGTAGATACAGACAATAATAGTAAATTTGATAGTTACACTTTGTATGGGATTTATTATAAAAATCCATCTTTGAATAGTGCTAACACTCAATATCAAGTCAAAAGAAATCCTCTCCAAGCTAGATCCACACCTATGGTTTTTACCAGTATAGGTGGCAGTTGTCCTACTAGCACAGTTACTAGTGCCAGTTTGATTGGTATTAATGGTTGGTTTAAAGGCAATAAGTCATTAAGATTGGTTAAAGGATTTTTCGTCTACACTGCGACAGTTCCGATTACTTCTACTACCACTATCCCCACTGACTCTAGCAAAGATAAATACGAAGTCTACAGTAAGAATAAAGGTTTTTCTGCCCTAGAGTATGAACAAGACAAAGTTCAACAATCTCTACTTAACAATGCCGTAGTTTATCAAGATGATTTAGCTCTCACTCCGGGAGTTGACTTCAAAATGAACGGTCGTATTTTTACCAATGCCAACTTCCTAACAGGTCCTGCCAAAAGCAACAGTAACATCAAAATATATCAAGTTAGCAGTCCATCTTCCTGTTTTTACGATCCTGACAATGCCAAAATCACTGTGGGAGGTAACATAGCAACTGGGGGATTCACAGAGGGAGCTAACGGATATACTACTTTTGATTTATTCCCCGGTAAAGGTGCTGCTCCTTCTCCATCAGTATCTCTGGATAATAACCAATCTGTTACAGATGCAACTACTGACATAGCATATAATAATCTAGCTTATACACAGCGTGTAAATCTCTTGGTTGATGCTCAAAAAGCAGCTTATCCAGATCCAACTAATGGCACGATTCAAACAAATGATCCATCAGAAGTTAAACAAGGTATTCAACAGCAAAAAGATGCCACTGGTTTATCTACTTACACAGCCGCTCAAATAGCACAATATCGTTCAGAACAGTTACAGCTTTACTTTCAAAAACGAACTCGGCGTGTACCATTCAAAGAAGTTGCATTTGGTGCAAATGCTGTAGGTAGTTACAACACAACTAGCAACAAGCCATTACAAGGTAGTGGTGAATCTCTTCGCCCCATAGATGCTTGGAGTTACCCCACAGATCCTACTGATGGTAAAACCGGTACAGGATATACAGGTCTAACATTAAACACTGGCAGCGCTAACCTTGCACCCAGCGCCACTGAACCAACATTACTTTTGAAAAAAGGTCAGGAACAATACTTAGGTGACAGAATCCAGGTTGGTAATAATTTACCTCAAATATGGTGGAAGACTTCCGACCCAACCAACCCCAATTATACACCTCAGTTTGTTGGACCCAATCCTGCGGATACCCAAAGCCTCACTAATATTGATTGGAATAATTGGGATAGCAGTCAGCCTAGCACCAAAGGTCGTTATCGCCTCTCTCGTATTCAGACCCTAGCTGATGTCGGTTCTACAGATAGAGATAGAGATTGGGAACTACCCTCTGCAAAAATACCAGATAATCCTCAAGATCCTGTAGGTGGGTTGCGAGTAATTACAGGTGCAGGGATTTATTTGCGTAAAGATGATACCTCAGCAACTACTGATTTTACTAGCGCATCTACAACTATTTGGTCAGATATGATGCCTGTACCTAATAGTGTGACAGGTTCTAGAACAAGTCAGACGCCCTATTCTATGTATGATTCCGGTCTCGAGTTTACAGTGCCTAAACCTGATACCAATACTCCATACCTGAAAATGCGAGCTACTGCGGTTTACCACTACAAACAGACTGGTTATAATCAGAAAAATCCCACACCTATAGCTTGCGTCAGCAGTTTTTACGATCCTACTAATAGCCAAACAGCTAAAAATAAAAGTGGCTTACCTGCTTGGGCTAATGCTGTTGCTCCTCTAACTGCTCCTGCTGGTTTTGGTGGAGGTGGTACAGGTGGAGAATCTAATAATGGTATAGTCTATGGACCACCAACAAAAAGTATTAGTGATTACCAGCAGGTATTAGATTACCAAAAAGGACTAAAATACGCAAACGGACGCATTATAGATGATGGACTTTTGGCTGGAGCTTTAGCAACAACAGCAAGCAACCGCACTCTTTCACAACAGTCTGCTATTGATGCAGCTATTTGCGCCTTGCAAATTTTAGATGGTAGTATTGGCTCACCCACTAATACTGTAATTCCCCATGGCGCAATTTTTGAAGCCAGCTTTTTAGATGGTAGACAAATCAAAGCGGTACATTCAAATAATTCAGCTACATCTGTTGACGAAAGATTTGTGAATGTGGATAGTGGTGCAGACCCTGAAACAAACTACGATCTTCCCATAAGAGATAGGCAACCTTTAGAAATTCGTGCCACTGTATTAGACCTAAATTTACTTCGTGGTCAAAAAATTGGCGGAACAGCACCAGCACAAGAATACTTGATTCCCAATAGTGGTATTATTTACGCTACCCGCGACGATGCCCTAGTGGATAAAACTTCTACTAGCACAGATGCAACAGCCAACAAACTGGGAAGTGCAGTGGACTACAAACTTGATCCTACTCGTCGTCCTAATGCCATTATCCTAGTAAATGGCTCGAAACTCTGGCGTGAGTTAAACTATCGAGATGCAGAAAAAGGTTTGATAGTAGCTACTAATTTACCTACATACATTAAAGGTGACTTTAATCTCCATACTCAACAAGAGTTTACCACTGCCCTAGATAGTAACTGGGACAATTTTTATACCAGGAGTGATCTCAATCCCAATTTTGCTTGTCGTCCCAATGACCCAAGATTACCCACCTGCACCACTGGTGATGAGTGGCGCTCTGCGGCTGTGATATCAGATGCCATGACTTTACTGTCTAATAACTACAGGTTGGGTTTCCGTAATGAGGGAGATTATGACTGGAATAATAACTTCAGTGATCCTGCTTCAATTCCTAGCCGTTCTTTTGCTACTGGTAGTGGTACTAACACCAATTTCCTATTCAACACTTACGCTCCGAAAACTCCCACGTTAACAGGATTGGATAGTCGCTTGAACTCGGCTAATCCTCGTGGTGATTATTACGGTTGGCCTGTAGCAGACCTTGATTTAACTGTCCCCGATGATCAGGGTAGTTCCTATTTGTTTAATTATGTGACACCTGTTGTCCGACAAGTACAAATAAAAGGAAACGATGTCAGAGATTATGCATATGAAGTTTGTGACACTAGCAAGTATACAGATTGTAGTAGTAATCCCATACACTGGGTCATGACTAACGCTCCTTATGCGGCTTATACCGAAAGTCCAACTAGTTGGAGAAATAGTCCAACTAGTTGGGGAAATAGTGATGCGATTGAAGGACAACCAGTTAGTTCCTTTGAAACTGGTTCTGTGGGTAAACCGCCCTCCAATGGTTGGGATGCGTTTCAAAAGAGAGTTGCTTTTAAAAGAAATATTAGCACTGGTGATTTAGTTAGTCCTCTCGCTGTTTATGGAGTAGATAGTGGAGGCAATTTACAGGCTTTTCCAGTTACAAGTACAAGTTCTATCAGGAACGCTAGTTTTAGTTGTAGCGGTACTCATTGTACAACCCTAATCCCTTTGTTAAAACTTGATGCTACTGGTCAATGGGAACCTGTGTTATGGAACTCTCCTGTAACTTCAGCAGTTGAAAACAATAGTGATTGGTTGCAACAAGCTACAAATACCACGTACAATGTAATTATTGCTGCCAGTGATACCCCCGCTCGGAGTACAGAAGATAATGGGGGTTTACATAACTATGTCCGTTTTGCAGAGAGATGGTTGGGGACAACAGCAAATATTAGTGGTATTTTCATGCAACTTAAAAAGAGTTCCTATGCTACAGCCCCATTTGTTACCAGTCTAAGCGGTGTAAGCTCGGATTTTAACTACGCTACCACTAATGGCGATTTTAAACTTCCCTTCTATACACCGCCAACAAGACTCTGGGGTTATGATGTCGGTTTACTCTCCCAGTCACCAGACTTGTTGGCCCAAAGATTAGTTACACCGATCAGTGATTTGCCCAATGAATACTTCCGCGAGGTAAGTAAAGATGATCCTTGGGTACAGAATTTGTTATGTGCTAAGGATGCTGGTAATACATCCTATGTAGTTGACAAGGATCAACGCCCTGATATTTGCCAATCTTAACAAAAGGTGAACATCAAAGAATGGATCGCTTATTTTATAATTGATACTCGATTATGTAACCCAGAAACTTGGAATGTATAAATAAGGATTTGGTGATCAGCTATGATGCAGTTTACACAGCAACAGAAACATAATATGAGTAAAGATGCTGGTTTTACTATCGTTGAGTCCTTAGTTGCTATCTTTGTAGCCTCGACCTTAATATTAGCCATAGCACCAGTATTAGTATTATCTACAGCCACCCGTGTTCAATCCAAAAGAGTAGAACTAAGTGCTCAAGCTGCCAAGTCTTTTATTGATGCAGTCAGGTCTGGAAGGGTAGCAACACAATCTAGTGACTCTATTCCAACGCCATATATAACCACGGTGGGCAGTATATCTAAAACCCCTTCTAGAAGCATTAAAAGTGACACTAATGACTATTTAATCAGCAGTACGAATCTGACTACTCCCACATCACCAGCACTCCTATATTGTGTTCAAAGCGATGGGATCATTCTGACCCCCGATTGTTCTAGTAACCCTAATCAAAAGAATTTGTTCTACATTCAAGCTGGTCGAATCATTGTTGAAAATCCCGGCCCCAATGATGGCTATCGGTTGGCAGTGAGAGTATATCGCCAAGATGTTGATTTCACAAAAACTGTTTTAGCCAACACAACCACTATAGATAATACACAATCAGTTGTTACTAGTGGTTTAGGTAATAGACAAGCACCTATATTAGAAATGACTGCCGATATCAGTAATAGCAATACGAGTTTTACTGCCTTATGTAACCGATTGGGTTTTATCGCTGGTTCTACTGGTAAAACTTGTTAATAAACTATTAGACATTTGGTGGAAATTAATGTAGAGACGTTCTACGGAAGGTCTCTACAAGGGTTGTAGAAAACGCTTATGTAATTTTCACAACAGGTCTATTGCTACAGCTATGTAGGGGTTGAACCAAAAGTTATCTGTGAAGGCTTGGAAGTAGGAGGTAGGAGATGGGAGGAGGATTTTAAGTAAGTGGACGTGAGATAACCAAAGTGTGTGAAGAAAAGTAAAATCTCTAAAAACTTCTTCACTCCTACCTGGCCATAACGACAATTTTTAAAGCCCACCTACTTATATTTACTCAGCAACCCTTGTGTAAAATGCGATATTTGTTTATAAACAAAGGTAAAAATATGCTCCAATCAATTAAATTTCTACTGAAAGGGTGGATCAAATCCTCTAGGATAAGAAATCAAGATCATGGTTTTACTTTAGTTGAACTACTGATAACTTCAGCGATCGCAGTCCTAATCATAACACCATTGTTAGGATTAATGGTTGACCTCATGAATACAGACCAAAAAGAGCAAGCTAAGGCCACCTCTGAACAGGAATTGCAAACAGCCATAGATTTTATCAGTCGTGATTTACAACAAGCGGTTTATATCTATGACTATCAAGGTGTCACCACTAATTACAATTCTAATCCCCTAATCAGTGGCATTCAGGATTCCTTACCCACAGTTACTAATGGATCACCTGTACTGGTATTTTGGAAGCGGGAATTAGAACCAAGTGTTATTCCTAATGACGCGGGTACAAAGGACGATGCTTTTGTTTATTCCCTAGTAGCCTACTATCTAATCAAAGATACTAACACAAAATGGTCTAATGCTGCACGCGTTGCTAGATGGCAAATTAAGGATGGAGTTCGTAGTATTAATAACTCTACTGGTGTCACTTGTACTGGTTCTTATGATACAACTATTAAATTTGTTAGCTGTCCTAGCGCGGGGTTCGGTGCTATCAATCAGAAAATGAATCAGTGGCAAGCGGATAAAACAAAATATAACGACCCTCCTGACGTTCTCATTGACTATATTGACCAGACTATTCCACCCACAACTCCCACTGCAAATAGTCCAAATATAACATCTTCATGCGTCAGTGATGCTAATCAATCAAGTGTTACTATCACACCACTCCCGAATACTACCTCAACAAGAATGACTGGTTTTTATGCCTGTGTCAGTAATTATCTAAATAAAGGACAAGTGGTTTCTACCGCACAAATTTTTATCCGAGGAAATGCCTTAGCTCGAATCCAAAAAAGTAACATAAATTACATTGATAAAGAACTACAAACTTATTTCCCTACGATAAGTGCTATCGTACAAGCACGTGGTTTTTTGTACACTCAGTAATAAGTAGGGGATAATTAACGGATATTTGTACAAGTAACATCATCTCATAGGAGGAAGCAATGCCTACTGGTTATAAAATTAGACATTTAACTGTCAAGCTATTACAATGTCATGGGAAACAACATATTCATCCAAATTCTGGTTTTAGTTTGTTAGAAGTAATTGCAGTGATGGCAATTATTGGTATATTATCAGGGATTATATTTCCTAGTTGGTTGGCATTTGTTGACAGACAACGCTTAAATAAAGTCGGTGATGAGGTATTATCAGCAATTAGACGAGCTCAGACACAAGCTCAAAATACAAAGAATAACTACAGTGTTAGTTTCCGAGTTAACAGTAGTGATATTCCTGAGTATATTGTTTATCAAGGTTATCCTACTACCACCAACCCTAGTTCAGGTTGGACGACTTTAGGGAATGATCTAGGTCTAAAATCCAGACAGGTTTTTTTGTATACTAATCTTACATCTTTAATATCTCCAACAGCTTACAATACAAGAGATAGTAATGATATAGTTACCACCACTACAGGCAGTGGTACAATCACTTTTAATGACTTAGGTGTTTTAGCGAATAAAACTGGCACTGTTGCTGATACCCCTTTGAAAGTTATGCTGTCCATACCTCAAACAACAAGCAGCGAAGCTAGTGATATCAGGTACTGCGTTATTATTCAAACTCTGATTGGCGCAATGCAAACAGCAAAAGATACTAATTGTCAATAGGTTAATTGATATAAGAGAACAAAATACCTGTACTGACAATAATGATAAATTTGTAGCTTGAGGCAAAGGAGCTAATGGAAAAGCTGATAGGTATCTTATGGAAGTTCAATAGGTTAAATAGCCTCAGATTAAATACTTAATGATAACTTGATGTTATGAAGAATTGGGGCTGTGGAAATGACCGAGAAAAATAATTTATTATATCTATTTAGGTTAAAGTTCCCCAGTGATGGTTTCACCTTACTGGAAATGTTAGTAGTTGTTTCGATGATTGGGATATTGTCAGCGATAGTCGCACCCAGTTGGCAGAATGCTATCTATCTTCGTACCTTAAGTGTTGCCCAAGATCAAGTTTATCAAGCCATGCGTCAAGCCCAAAACCAAGCCAAAAAAGAAAAGTTAACTTGGCACACTAGTTTCAGAGAATCGGGTAGTGTTGTACAGGTGGCTGTACATCCGGCCACAATTGAACCAGCTAAGGCTAACTGGAATAATTTAGACCCTAGTATACAACTAGATGAAGAATCAACATTACAATTATCAAATGGTGTCAGGCGAGTTCAATTTGATCGTCTTGGTAGTGTAAAATTGCCATTAGGTAGAATCACTCTTGCCCATAAATCTGGAGGAAAAGCCAAGCGTTGTGTGTTTGTTTCCACTGTTATAGGTGCAATAAGAACTGCTAAGGAAAATCCTACTCCTGATGATGGGAAATATTGCTATTAGACATTTGGTGGAAATTAATGTGGAGACGTTCTATAGAACGTCTCCACAAGGGTTGTAGAAAACGCTTATGTAATTTTCACAACAGGTCTATTAGATATCTGGTGGTTATGGATATTTCATTACCAATGAACCCTTGGTAGAGACAATTCATGAATTGTCCCTACATTTTTTCACCAGAGGTCTATTGAGATTGGGCATATTTTAAGACTGAAAAATCGGTGTATTGAGGTGCAAAATTAGCCACCGCACAAGTCATTATTGTCATCTGCTGTGTGTTGAATAGAACGGAGAGGGGGGGATTCGAACCCCCGTTGAGTTGCCCCAAAACGCATTTCGAGTGCGTCACCATCAACCACTCGGACACCTCTCCAAAACAAAGGCGAAGTTTTAGCCTCACAAATGCCACTTTTAATTATAACATACTCACCGATCTAAGTCACGCTGATGATTCTAGGTGGGGCTGGCTGAATAAAGACAAAAGCAAGATACATCAAAGGTTACAGGCTAATAAACACAGGAATTGGTGTCTCATGTTTTGAAGACCATATCGCAAAAACAGTGCATTTTGGGGGGCTGAAAAATTAAAAAACCGTCCGGTAACTGTCACCTGTCCTCTGTTCCCAGTTAAGAGTTCCCTGTTCCCCGTCTTCACAGAAAGACTTTATCAGCAAACCCTAGGCAATAATTATGACTGGAAATTCGTTAATCTGCCATAACGTGCTGTCATCCTAGTTTGAGGATGAGATTGATTATATAACCAAGCCCACATTTGATCACCAAAGGAAAAATGCCACCATTCTCTAGGATTGCGTTTAAATCCGGCTGTTAACATGACATCATTCAATAGTTGACGGTGACAATGATACTCTTGATGACTATGAATATAATATTCGGGATAGGAGCGATCGGACATTTCATCAATTGGTGAACCCATATCCACGATTTCCCCATCATCATTAACTAAAGTAATATCTACCGCAGCACCGGTACTATGGGGAGGAGGAGTTTGCATATCCAAGCTTGGTACAGCCCAAATTTCATAAACTACTTGCCATATTTCTGCCCTCTGTTGGGGTGATAATTCTGTTGCGGTTAAACCTTTTTCTCGCAAAGCTTCCCCAAAACTGTAATCTACCATAAATTGTTGCACAGTCACAGGACGATAAGCATCAAATATTTGAATATACCAACCAGGATGTTGCAATTGTAAATTATTTTGGGCTTGAATCAAATTTTCTACTACATTTTGACGGAGATAATAGGGTGAATGTACTCCATAATCTGCACCTAACTTTTGATAAGGATGAGGAGATTCCACGGCAAATAATTCTAGGGGAATTTCCACTAAAGGTTCATCACATTCAATAATAGGGATTTGGTGATATGGGCGCATTTTAGGTAATAATTTTGAACTGGTTTAAGTGGAGATGATTAAAATGAGCGAGTTTTCAACCATTCTCATGTTTGGGTGGCTAAGAATGTGGCGACTGTTTGGTTAAATTCGGTGGGGTTAGTTAAAAATGGCCAATGATTTCCGGGGACTTGACGAATTAGCAAATTATTGAGGTTGGTTTTATAGGGTTGAATTTGCCAATTTTGGCGGTTTACACCTTTTTCTGGTTGTATCAGGAGGGCGGGTGTATCAACTGGATGGATAAAACCTGGAACATCCAGCACTTGATTAAAAATGCTATCACGGGCGGCAATCGTAAATTTGCTACCCCATGTCCCATCGGCTTTTTGTTCTATTCCGGCCTGAAAAACTTGCTGTTGTAAGGAATTCCAATTTGCATATTGGCTCAGTTGTTTAATTTTTTGTTCCGCTTCTTCGTAACTAGCAAACGGTCCGATGGTTTTGAGGAAAGGGAGAACACTGTATAATAGGGGAAATGTGATTTTTAAAAACCCGGGCATTTTCCAGATAAAAATGGGGTCTACCAGTGTGATACTTTTTAATCGCTTTGGGTTTGTTCTAGACCAAATGGCGGCGAGTTTTCCTGTCCAGGAGTGACTGACGATATGTGCCGCAGGCCATTCTAGTTTATCCATTAATGCTTCCAAATCAGCGATCGCACTTGCAAAACTATAATCTTGGGTTGGCTTACTACTTTCCCCATGACCGCGCATATCTGGTGCAACTATATGGTAATCTGGAGCTAGAACTTCCCCTAAACTGCTCCAAACTAAGGCATTATCAGCCATACCATGTAATAGCAGTAATGGTTCATGACCCTGTTGCCATTCTAAATAAGAAAGCTGAATATCCCGGGTTAATAGAGTTTGACGTACAGGCATAATTTGATAAATGTTCTCATGTATACGAAATAATAGAGACAATAAATGCCAAGATCAACAGTAGGACTAGACTAGGATATTACAAAATACTATGCCAGAAATATACCAATCCATCGCCCAACACTACCACGACCGGACTAAATACGACCCCCTAAATCTGGCGGCTAAAAGTCATAATTTAGACTGGGCTAAACAGCCAGTACCTTTCAAAGAATACAAAATAGGCTCTGAGATTGATCTTAAACCCTATCTGCAAGAAACATCAACGACTGTCACCAATAACTCAGACTGGCAATGGTGGTACAGACTTTCTGAAATATTATTTTACAGTTATGGACTCACTGCTATCATACCTTCTATGGGTAGTGCTGTATACCTACGTTCCGCACCCAGTGCGGGAGGACTTTATCCGGCTGAAGTATATTTAGTTTCTCGCGGTACACCATTATTAGCCCCCGGACTTTATAACTATCAATGTCGCACTCATTCCTTAATGCACTTTTGGGAAAATGATGTTTGGCAATCTTTACAAAACGCTTGTTTTTGGCATCCTTCCCTAGAAAGTACCCAATTAGCTATTATTACGACTGCGGTTTTTTATCGTTCCGCTTGGCGTTATGAAGATAGGGCTTATAGGCGAATTTTACTCGATACTGGCCATCTTTTAAGTAATATTGAGTTAGCTTGTAGTATTGGAGATTATCGTCCTCATTTAATTGGTGGTTTTGTAGATGAGGCAGTTAATGATCTACTTTATATTGATTCAGAACAGGAAGGAACAACTGCTGTTTTAGCTTTGGCAGATTTATTAGATGTTCGTCAAAATTTACCTTTAGGACGAACAGCTTTACCGTCAACAACAGAAACCAATTATCCATCTATTCCTAATGGAGAACTCCTCAAATATTTTCATTTACATACCCAAATTTCCGCGAATACCAGTGTCACATTAAAACCAACTCTACAACCTCAAAAGTCTTTAGAAGATAAATATAACTTCCCTTTTTGTACAAAAATTTCCACTTGTAGTACACCAATTTACTGGGGAGAAAATTTATCCGCATTGTCAGATACTATCTATAGACGCCGTTCTACTCGTGCTTATAGTGGGGAAAATTTAAGTCTTGATGAACTCAAAGCTTTACTGGATTTTACTTATCAATCACAAAATTACATTGATCAAAATTTAGATCCCCATCCTGATAGTTTTGATTTGAATTTAATAGAAACATTTATTGCTGTTTCTGGAGTTCAAGGACTAGATGCAGGTTGTTATTATTATGCACCTAAGGCTCAAGAATTGCGACAAATTCGCTTTAAAAATTTTCGTCGAGAATTGCATTTTCTGTGTTTAGGACAGGAGTTGGGGAGGGATGCTGGTGTAGTATTATTTCATACCGCCGATTTGAAAACAGCGATCGCTCAATATGGTGACAGAGTTTACCGTTATTTACATCTGGATGCGGGTATTTTAGGACAAAGACTCAATTTAGCTGCTATTCATCTCAATTTAGGTGTTAGTGGTATCGCTGGTTTTTTTGATGATCAAGTAAATGAAGTTCTGGGTATTCCTGCTGATGAAGCAGTTATTTATATTACGACACTAGGAAAACCTAGATAGAACTTCAGAACCCTTTTTCAATTAAGTACCCAGACAAAATTAATTGCACATAGTTATTGAAGAAAAAATCTCTATAAACCTTACTTGTTCCCAGTTCCCAGTTCCCAGTTCCCTGTTTCCTGATAACTGGTCAATTATCTTGACGAACCACACCACCAATAACGGGTTTAACTCCGCCATCAGAAAATGGATCTGTGCCACCCAGCCAGTTAAAATCACTAATACGAATACTAAAAGCGCCCAATTGTAAAACAGGATTATAGCGGAACATGATCCCGTAGGTGCGACGACTATATTCCAATATATAATCTGTGCTGGTTTCTTTGCCGGTATCTAGATTAATGGATGTTTGCCAACCTAATCGAAATGGTCCATAAATTTGTTGAGAAACACCCGCACTCAACACTTTATTATCCACTGACCGATCAAAGAGAAAGGGTGATAAACCGCTATTAAATCCTTGGGAGTAACTGACGTTGAAGGCGGTATAATCCAGGTAAGGGCGGGAAAAATGGCCGATCTGTCCGACTAAACCGATAGTAGCAGTCAGAGTGGTTTGGTTATCACCACTACTATAATAACTAGTAGTTCCCGTGAGACCAACCACCCCTTGTAAATAGGGTACAACCAGATTAGGTGTATATTTTAATCCCTCATTAGCTGTACTAGCTAATGGTTTTCCTTGCCATAAATTGATACTACTACTCAAAGCCACACTACCTTGTAAACGGCCTAGAGAAATACGATCATTTTTTCGTACTAGGGAAAGTAAGTCTTGGCGGTCTGTATTTGCATTTATATATTGAGCACCCGCTTGATAACTAAGATTAATACCGCTTGTTCCTAACGAAATAATTGGAGAAGTGATGAGGCTGCCAACACTGCTTTGTACTGTTTGATACCCCAAACTTCCATTATATAAGCGATCGCGGTAACTAGATTCTAAACTCACAGTGTAAGGATTAACATTACCCAAAGCCTGACGTAAACGCAAACTCCCCCGCAAATTATTTTCCAACCCATTAAAATCAAAACTTGTTAACTCCCCCGTTCCCTCCACCAGAGTTTTTGCGCCCAAACTAGCATTAAGTTTAGTATTTACACCAAATAAACTAGCAAAATTGTCTCCCTTTTCTATCGCCCTTTGCACATAAAATTGAGGTGTGATAATCCAGCGTGTTTGATTATTACTAATAGCATCAAAACTTCGTTCTACAAACACACCACCCCGTTGACCATTATCAAAACCAGGAGAAACTATGGTTGGATTTATTCTTTTTGGTCGTCTATCTATTTTCCGATTATTGATCGGAATAGGGATCTGAAAATGCTGATCAAAAACCAACCTTTGACCCTGAGTAACAATTCTATCTATTAACGGTGCTTCTCGCTTTACCGTCACCTTATCAGCCCTAATTTCTAATTCTGGAGGTGAAAAAGGATCATTAGTAATTCTAGCATCTTGGGCTTGAAAACCTCGCGGATAAAATTCAATGCGTGGGGATTCAAATCGTAACCGCTTTACCTCACCACCAAATTTTGGTGAACCCACATTTTGCGCCCCAGATTGACCACTGACACCTAATTGTATTCCTCCAGGACTATTAACATCAGTAATCCGCTGATTAGCCCGTACCCGACCACTCAAAGGACTGCTAGGTACACCTCCTGCGGTGACATCAGTAGGTAGAGTGGGGGAAAAAGCAAAATCTGCGTCGGTAGTGGGGAGATATAACTCTCCTTTACCATTTTCTAAATCCCCACTATCTTGAATAAAATTATAAGTAAAACGTTGTCCTGAGAGGATTTGATTACCTCTAGTTAAAATAACATTCCCTTCCCCCACCGCTACCAAATTATCCAAACTGATTTGCAGACTATCGGCATCAATAACCGCCCCATCAAATCTGACCACTACCTTACCCTCAGCAGTGACGATACGACTTTGTTCATCGTACTCTTGGCGATCGGCAGTTACCTCTACAACTCGCCCTAGTGCACCCAGAGTCTTTTCTATTGTTGGGGTAGGTGATACAGGAGTAAATTCTATCTTAGTTGGCGGTTTGTCTTGAGGATTACGCAGTTTAAACTCAATAATATTTTGAATCGCTGGAATAGGAGATCCCTTTTTCCCCACAGATAAATAAAGTTTGCCGCCAGATTCCTGTAAATTCACACCACCCGCTACTACTGAAGAGTTTGATACTTCTGGTAAAATCGGCTTTTCATCTTTCACATAATTAGATTCAGTTTGCTTTTGAATCTTGATCAGATTCTTATCAGCCAGATAATAGACATGATGAGAATATTCAGGATTAGCAGGTAGCTGAGGGGGCAATACTGGGTAAAACATATTTTCAAGCAATCATGCTAACCAAATAAACAAAAATAGCCAGAAGGTGGAATTATATATTATCCTGCTTCTACCTTCTGAGCCGTTGCAGGTGGATTTGTAATCTGCTTGTTATTCTAGATCCCGACGACCAGGGTTACGGGCAGGGTCATTGGACAAAAATCCGAATACAAAAATACCGATAAACAAGGCTACGACTATATAAACAGCGATTTTTAAAGTCACCATAGAACTAACTCCCAGGGGTTGAACAATAGTAGGGTAAAGATGTACTTTCTGCAATGCAGAATAGACATCTAACCTATCTTACCCGGATCTTGTACCTTTTGGGAAATCAGCCGACTATGCTACTTCAGCCCCATCAACGCCTTAAGTTAGACGACTCAGACGATCAATTGTTCTATAGTTATCCTCGTTTTGTTACTCATGTAGATGCAGGATTTATTCAACAACTCACGGATTTATATCGTCAGCGACTTAAATCGAATACACGGATTCTTGATCTGATGAGTAGTTGGGTGTCCCATTTACCTACAGATATGGATTTTGCCCACCTGGAAGGACATGGACTTAATGGGGAAGAACTAGCCCGAAATCCCCAACTAAATCATTATTTTGTCCAGAATATTAACACCTATCTCCAATTACCTTTCCCAGATCAAGATTTTGATGCTGTTATTAACTGTGTTTCTGTGCAGTATATCCAATACCCAGAGGCCATCTTTTCGGAAATACATCGTATCCTTAAACCTGATGGCATAGCAATTATCAGTTTTTCTAACCGGATGTTTTTTCAAAAGGCCATTCAAGCCTGGCGAGATGGTTCAGAAGCTTTGAGAGTAGAACTGGTCAAAAACTATTTTGTCTCCGTACCGGGATTTACCACCCCAGAAGTGATCATTCAAAAGTCAATGACACCAAATTTACTACAATGGTTGGGAGTACCAGGCGGCGATCCCTTATATGCAGTCATCGCCCATCGTTTACCATAACGGCTAACTACTAAATGTTGTACGGGCGAACGGCCGTTCGCCCCCACCACCTATCAACATCAAATAGTTATTTAAAAGTAAATTTTCTAGGTTGTCATTAAAAACAGAGTGATAATTGCCTCACACCCTCAGGTATCTAGGAGAAACTAAAAATGGTAATCAATCGTGGACAAAGAGTTTTAACGGCTCTATTTCTATCAATTATACTACTAACTACGGCTTGCTCCTCGGCAAAGGCACCCAATCGTTTTGATCAGGTGCAACAGGAAAGCACTAAGCAAAAAAGTGGTCAGGCTGTAGTCAAAAATGCTACCCAAGGTAGTAAATTAAATAATTTCTTCCCCTCCGGTGGAGATGGTTATGATCGGGTATTTACCCAGGAGAAAAAAGGCTTTTCTGGTGCTAACTTGAAAAAAGACGGCAAAGTGGTAGCTGAGTTAGCTATTTCTGATACTAGCAGCACACCAGGAACAGCATCTAAATATGCCAATAGCACTTTGAAAGTCAGCGGTTATCCCGCAGTGGAAATGGGTAAAACCCAAACTTCGGTATTGGTGAATAAGTATCAAGTCAAAGTTATTTCTAAAAGTCCAACTTTTACAGCCGCAGATCGCACCGCATGGATAGAGAAATTTAATCTCAGTGGGTTAGAAAGTCTGAAATAGTTTAACCAATTTCTTCACTAATAATTGACGTTAATACAAAACATAGATCAGGAGACTTTTGTGAGTAAACCAATTTTCGAGTTAGTTGATGAACTACCTACCAGTGGCTTGACAATTTCTTTATTAAATGCTTTAGATTTTGTTGCTCCTGGTGAATGGAACAATACTGTTGGTTTTGTTAATACCATTAAAACCGTTACTGGTGAAGATGACGAAAGCTTAATTCAACAAATTGGCGAACGAGCCATTTATTTATTTAATGACAAATCCCAAGGATATCAAACCGCTCTGTGGCTATATCAAACCGTAGACGGTACAGATAAAGCTTTGGGTGCAGCAGCTTTAGCTAACAAAATTGGTGAAGCTATTCCCCTTTTCGGTTTTTTAAACTCTATCACTCCCAAAGCTGACAAAGCCCAAACTATTGATCTTACTTTAAAAATAGTGGCTGAATTAGTTGCTTTTTGTCAAATAAATGGCATTCCTGGCGATAGCATCGGTGATTTTGTCTCCTCTTTAGGTGAGTATGCAGGAGAGTCTTTGATCCGCATGGTGGCCTTAATTTGTGTGGATGGTTTACTACCCCTTGGACCTGATTTCATCAATAAATCATTATCCATGCTTAGTCAAATGAATCCCCAAGAGTTGCAACAAAACTCCACTTTTAGAACTATGCAAGATGCCATTCCTGGTAATGGTATTGGTGGAAAAATTGACTTTTTGGGTAATAGTTTAGATTCTGTTAAAGGCTGGATGAATGGTATTGTGAGAGCTAATGCTTTAACAGCCCAAAGTGTTTTAGGACATTGCAAAGGTTTTCTCGATTTTGCTGATGATAAGTTAGATTATGTAGCCGCTTTTTTAGATGTGTCTACCAATTACTACGAACACACAGGTACACAAACTTTAGCCCGGCGCTTAATTGAACGCGCAGTAGCGGAAATCTAATAGGAGTGAGGGCGAAGCATTCTAGCGATTAGTTATTGCTTTAGATTAGCCATCTTGCGAATGCTTCGCCCCTACGACTTTCTGTCTAGGGAATAATTTCCGTTTCCACTCTGCGGCCAGAATTGCTACCTTTAACAACAATATTTTCTGTGGCTAAATTACCAACGGCGGTTTCTCCTTGAAAAGTTAATTGTGGTTCAACTTGACGATAAACTACATTGCCTTGGGCTTCTAACAATTTTTTATCTAAATACCACTTCAGTTGATTTGATTTTAAAGATTGACTCTTCTGCCCAACTGCATTGACATTACCTGTGAGATGAACAATATTTTTGGGTATTTGCATTTCTCCTTTATTACCCGTCACAGTTACATTTTCAGCAGCGTGGAAGACTCGCACAGGGGCATTGGTGATGATATTTTCCTGGTTAATATTCCAGGTAATTGAGTTACTGGTAATTTGCATGGGTGGATCTATTAACTCTAATTTAGCCTGGGGTTGAAGAGTTGCAATTTTGGTTTTTAAATTGATTTCGGCTGTGTTACTGTCACCACGGCCAGTAACTTTGTTGTTTTCGTATTTGATGATTTGGATGGGGCGATCGCTAAATAATTTCTCTTCTTTAACATACCACATTAAATGCTCAGTTTGCATTTGCAATTGTGGATCTGTAGATTGTGCTACTACTCCCTGGGAAAATTCTACTCTTTGTTCACGGGTTTTTACTTTGGCTTCTTGGGCTACAGCTTGTAATTTCTTATGGCTACCATTTAACTGATTACGGACAATTAATAAATCTTCTTCAGGTCGCCATTCTAACTCATTACCTTGTAACACAATCCCATTACGAGGATCAGTTGCTACAATTTTACCTTGAAGAAATAGTTGCTTACCATCTTGCTTAATGTCAGCTGTTTCTGCTTTAATTTGGTAGACAACTTTTCCATCTTGGTAAAGTTCTCCTTCAGGATTTTGAGCCTGACCGATTTGTTTTTCTGTTGTGTATTTTGCCGACTGGGCTTTAACTTGCCAAACTGGCTTACCTGCCTCATCAAATTGTTCTAAAACTACACCAAAAAAAGTTAACTTAGTGTTGTCTTCTGAAGCTGTTGAAGCACCATTTTTGGGGGTGGTAGATGATGGATTACTGCAAGCAGATAAACAAATCCCTAGGCAAAAGATTAAAGGCAGATAAAACTTGGTGGTAAATCTGAAACCAGAAAATGAATAGAAGCGGGGAGAATGATCTTTGCTTCCCCTCTGATGCTTTAAACCTTGTCTTCCATTCTCCCTACCTTGTAAATCTTTCATTTATTCTGGAACTTCTAAGTGTCTATCACTATCTCTAGGGTCATCTAAAAACCCCATACTCGACAATGGCCGATATGGATAACCTTGACGGGGAGTTTTTTGAATGTCTTCTTTGATAGCTTCTAAATCAATATAGCGATCGCTCACGTTAATTAAACTATCACTAGTCATAGAACGCAAGCTGACTACCTCTACTCTAACACCACGATAGCTGACGGAATTAACAGCATAGGCTAAATCGCCATCACCACTCACTAAAACTGCGGTATCATAGGAATCTACTAAAGCCATCATATCAACGGCTATTTCTACATCTAAGTTAGCTTTTTTAGAACCGTCTGGTAGTTGTACCAAATCTTTAGCAATTACACGATAACCATTACGACGCATCCACAATAAAAAGCCCTGTTGCTTTTCATTGGTTCGATCTACTCCCGTATAAAAAAAAGCCCGTAACAGTCTTGATCCCCCAGTCAAACGGCACAATAATTTAGTGTAATCAATTTCGATTCCTAATTGTAGTGCCGCATAAAATAAGTTTGAGCCATCAATAAAGATAGCTACCCTACCCCGATTCTCCAAAACTTGTTCTGGCGTAAAAATTGAGTCGTTTTCCAAATTATTCAGCATTGTTGTCATACCTTGTGTTGTTATCCCTGTTCTGATAGATGTTTCTAACTAACATACTTGTTAGAATGGCTTATGATAAGAATTCAGGATTTTAGAAGGCAAGAGTTATTAATTTTGGATTTTGGATTTTGGATGATTTTTGTTATCTTCAATCTCAAGTCTAAAATCTGAACTTTTCCTCCCAGTCCCCCGAATTCTTTGGTTTTTCAAGGAAGTCGCAGTTTCCAAAAATGTTTGATTATTTTGATGTTTCTATCCGTTTAAACACTGGTTTTGGTATCCCTAAATGTTGTTTATCGGATAGTATTCCCCAGTTTGAATGAATACAAAAAGGAGCTAAATTTGCACTTTCTTTTTGTTCATTAAAATTGATTCCCCAGCCTAATTGCTGATAAATATCACTACTGATATTAGGAATAATTGGAGATAGAAGATAAGCTGCTAGTCTGACAGATTCTAAAACTGCATATAGTACCACTTCTACTTCTTCCTGTTTACCTTGTTTATATAATGACCAAGGGGCTTGATCATCAATAAATTTATTGCTGGCTTGCACCAGAGATAAAACATAGTGACAGGCTTCATTAAAAGCTAACCCTGTATATGCTTGCTGCACCCTATCCCCTAACTCTAACCCTATCGCTTTTAAAGGATTTTCGTCCCCAATTGCTGATGGGTTAATAGATGGAACTTGACTAGCGCAGTATTTCTTCACCATGTTTAAAGTCCGATTTAACAAATTCCCTAAATCATTGGCTAAATCTGCATTTAAAACATTAATGAACCTAATTTCATTAAAATCTCCATCTTTACCAAATTCGATTTCCTTAAGGAAGTAATAACGAACGGCATCACTACCATAATTTTCCACTAAGGCGATAGGATCTAAGGTATTACCCAAAGTTTTCCCCATTTTTTGCCCATCTTTAGTGAGAAAACCATGGCCAAACACCCTTTCTGGTAAAGGTAAACCTGCGGACATCAGCATTGCAGGCCAGTAAACGGCATGAAAGCGTAAAATATCTTTACCAATTAAATGCAGGTTCATCGGCCACCATTTCTGCAAAGCATTGGCTAAGGTTGGTTCTGCATCTGGCTCTAATAATGCTGTTACATAGCCTAATAAAGCATCAAACCATACATATAATGTATGTTGAGAATCCACAGGTACAGGAAAACCCCAATCTAAATTTACCCGCGAAATCGAAAAATCCTGCAAACCTTGAGCGACAAAATTAAATACCTCATTCCGTCTACTCACAGGTTGGATAAAATCTGGATGAGATTGGTAAAATTCCTCTAACTGAATTTGATACTTGGATAACCGGAAGAAATAGTTCTGCTCATCTCGCCATTCTACTTGTTTGGTAGTATGGATGGGACAGCGTTTGTCTTCGAGCAAGTCCCTTTCTTCCTTAAATTCTTCACAGGAAACGCAATACCAACCTTTTTGTTCTCCTTGGTAGATGTCACCATTTTCCCAAACTCGCTGAAAAAACTCCTTAACTATCCCTTGGTGACGGGGTGCTGTAGTCCGACTAAACCGATCATATTGGATGTTGAGTAAATCCCACAAGCTGAGAAAACTGGGGACAATTCCATCACAAAAATCTTGTGGTGGTTTTCCTAAACTGGCCGCTGAACGCTGAATTTTTTGTCCGTGTTCATCTGTCCCTGTAATTAGTAGCACTTGATTTCCTAGTAAGCGTTGGAATCTGGCTATGACATCCGCCGCTATAGTTGTATAAGCACTGCCAATATGGGGAACATCGTTGACATAGTATAGCGGTGTGGTCAATGCAAAAGTTTTTTCTGTTTTATTCACTAGATTCATGGACAATAAAAGCAAATTATTAATCAGGTTTCTATCTTAATAATCTAGATTATCTAGACAAAACTACGCAATTATATAATATTGCTACTGTTTTTTTCAAACTACCTCTTAATCCTAACAAATTTAGGGGCTGAGGGATTCTTTAATTACTTCTATAAATCCAATTAGCAAATCGGAGGAAGTAGTTAGTAATAATATGGTAAAACCTGTTTGTTTGGTTGATAGTCACACAGAATACACTAATCCGAACTCTATCAAGATGGCCGATTATGTGGATATAATTCAACATGGCAAATTCTGCAAGTGATGATGAGAGATGGGGTTTTAATATTGAAGATGATTAACTATTGATTGACATTCTTATAAAAATATTTGTAAGTTTATAATGAAGAAATGTAAACTATACATCAAGATAAACTGCGATTTTTGTAGAATTGTCAATAAATAATTGTTGGTGATATGGCTATCACTAATTTATATGTCAGTATTTACCTATCAGCAGTCAGGGTTCAAGGTGAAATTACACCAATAGCAATTCCTGTTTTTCGGTAAGAATGACCATAAATTTACACCTTTGCTGATAGCTGTTAAGGGATAACTAAGTGCTTAAACCTATATATAGCAGTCCGACTTGGGTTGATCAATCCTCACGGATAGCTATAATATTATCTACAATACCAATGTGGCATTCTAGTCAGCAGGAAGGATTTAACGCTTTCATATACTTATATATGATGAATACTAATCGCTGTAAATTCTGTAATTATGGTTTCAGAGTGGGTGGTTTTTTATCTGGAAAGGTTGATTTTAAAAATTCTTCTCTGCTGTCTGTTTTTTAATTTCCATCTACGTCAGGCAACAGGTACAGTTAAAGATCAAATAAACTCACAAACATTAGCATAATGGCAGCAGTTGTACCTAAACCTTGTTTTTTGACTCCTACAGGCGTAAAATTCGATTATCCATTATTTATCTATTTACCAGGAATGGATGGGACGGGTGAGTTATTGCAAACCCAAATCCCTCAATTAGCAGAAGGTTTAGATATTCGTTGCTTGTCCATACCCAGAGACAACCTAACGACATGGGATGTTTTAGCAGAAAATGTTTTAGACTTAATTCATGCTGAATTGGAACAAAGCTCTCAAAAACCTGTATATTTGTGTGGTGAGTCTTTTGGTGGTTGTTTGGCCATGAAATTAGCAGTTAAATCACCGCAGTTATTTAAACGCATTATCCTAATTAATCCGGCTTCAGCTTTACAACATTTTCCTTGGTTTAGTTGGATTACACAAGTTACTCACTTTATCCCTTCACTACTGTTTAATATAGGTGCATTGGGATTGTTGCCATTTCTGGCCTCCTTAGAACGGATTTCTCCGGGCGATCGCTTGATGTTACTCACGGCCATGCGTTCTCTACCATCGGTAACTGTTAACTGGCGCTTGTCATTATTGCGAGATTTCCAAATAGATACTCAAGAATTACAGCGCCTCACACATCCTATTTTACTCATTGGTAGTGGTGGCGATCGCTTATTACCTTCCCTTACAGAAATCGCCAGATTAGTAAATATTTTACCCCATACTCAAACCTGTATTTTACCTTATAGCGGCCATGCTTGTTTGTTAGAAGAAAATGTCAATCTCTATCAAATTCTCCAAGATTATGATTTTTTAGCGGTTAATACAGCAGATTGCATAAGTGCTTACGAAAAACTAATTACACATATTGATTAAAAACAAAAATGTGTGTATTCCTTATCTATTCCCTCCCCTAACTATATCATGGCTTACGTGAAACTCCTACATAACAGACGGACAAATTAATTTGTCCATCTGCGTTATCAATACTACCAACTTTACCAGGATATTCAGTAGACTTATTCCCAACAGGTAGCAGGTAGTAGTAGACTGAAAACTCATCATAGTTCCAGATTACTATTAACGGGTTTTGAAGCTACCAATAGCATTCTGTGTAGTGAATCCAGCTTTTGGTGGCGAATATTCGCTATCTCTAAGTGTCTGCATGGACTGTTTAACCAGAGTAGCTAATTCTTCAAGCTGATTAATTGCTTCTGCACCTTCTAACTTCATTAACTCCCGATCATCACGCATTTCTGTCCAGGTAATCCCATAGTCGGATACTAGAAAGCGAATTAAATGATTATCTCCCAAGCTAACCATAAAAGACGCGCTATTCATCTGATTGCCACAAGTATAGCAGGAAGCAGGATAACCATGGCGTTCTAACACGACGGCCAAGGCCTGTAGGTTCATAACCAAATCCTGAACGAATTGTCTATGTTCATTTGCTAGTCTTAAAAACACGTTTTCCTCCAGACACCACAGTCATTTGAACTTTTTTATATTTTCTTTAGATTTTCCCATTAACTGGTATTGTAAACTGTTTTTTACGATTTTTGTCTGTTCATGAGTACCATGAAGTAGTGATTTTGCTTTGTTAGCAACCCTAGCTTACCTTAAATTCACTCGTAATGAAGTTACAGACAAGCCCATTGAAGCTATGTTTAGCATTGTTGCGGATAATTAAGAGCCAAATTTAGATCATTTATTCAGTCTAACGCGTATTTTCGTGGCTTGTATTTTTATCTCCTATGTAAATAAGCCTTGGATCATATCCGATTTATAAAGTTGCGGCAATTGTTGAATATACTTAATTAGTGGTTGCTGATGAGGACATTATGGCAAGGTAAGAAGACCGGCGCAAGGCAAGAGTGGAGAAGTTTTCAGAGATTTTGGTGATCTCACTTACTTAATATTTAATATAAATTAACTCCTCTGGTGATCAGGCTGTTTCTAAAGTTGGGGGTAAATTGCAATTACGTTCAGCACAAGAATCGGATAAGACCGACATTTGTGAGACAATTTCTTTGTTGAATTAAGAATAATTGTTAAATGTATGAACAATCAGGCTTCTATTCCAGTTATCGTTAACGGTGCTGCTGGTAAAATGGGACGTGAGGTAATTAAAGCAGTAGCCCAAACATCTGATTTAGTGTTAATGGGGGCAATTGACACCACCCCCGAACATCAAGGAAAAGATGCTGGGGAACTGGCGGGTTTAAGTGAACCCTTAGAAGTACCAATTACCAATCAATTAGAACCAATGTTGGGGTATGTGGCGGGGGAAAGACAGATACAACCAGGGGTCATGGTTGACTTTACCCATCCTGACGCAGTATATGATAATATTCGCAGTGCGATCGCCTATGGAATTCGTCCAGTGGTGGGAACTACAGGTTTAAGTCCTGCACAACTCCAAGAATTAGGCGATTTTGCCGAAAAAGCAAGTACAGGTTGTTTGGTGATTCCTAACTTTTCCATTGGTATGGTATTACTACAAGAAGCTGCCCTCAGAGCTTCTCAATATTTTGATCATGTAGAAATTATTGAACTCCATCATAATCAAAAAGCTGACGCGCCTAGTGGCACAGCCATTCAAACTGCTCAGTTATTAGCTGAAATGGGTAAAAGCTTTAACACACCTATTGTCGAAGAAACTGAGAAAATAGCCGGAGCTAGGGGTAGTTTAGCAGAGGAAGGGATTAGAATTCATAGTGTGCGCTTACCAGGACTAATAGCTCATCAAGAGGTAATTTTCGGGGCATCTGGACAAATTTATACCTTACGTCATGATACCAGCGATCGCGCCTGTTATATGCCAGGAGTAATATTAGCCATTCGCAAAGTTAATCAGCTAAAGTCATTAGTATATGGATTAGAAAAAATACTTTAGAATTTCGACTTTCTCATTTAAAAGCCAAAAGCCAAGAATATGCTTGTTCCCCTAACTCGCCAAAAATTTGAACAAATCGTTCCCCTAATTGCCTCTGGCCCCCAATATAAATACTATTGGGGGAAATTCAGTAATGTTTTGCAGAGGCTATTGATTTCTGTAGTTACGGTAGCCATACTATTACTGATACAATTTCTGTTTAGATTAGAATTTGGCCTAATCTTCTTTTTTGGAGTATTCGGCGGTTTTTTTTGGCTTTGGTATCCCATATTTCAGGCAAGTATCCGTAACAGAAAGTGCCGTCGTTATAGGTACGGTGGCTTTTTCCAGGGTAGAATCCTGGACTGGTGGATTACAGATAGGTTAATAGGTAAACAGGAAACTGTCAACAGCAAAGGCGAGTTAGTCATCATTGAAAACAGGGAAAAGCGGATTAACTTAGAAATAGGCGATGATACAGAATTTAGTGTAGAGTTTGATGCACCCCTAACTCCTAGCCACAAAGCGATCGCTCGTGGTCAAATCGCTGAAATGCTAGTAATGTCCAATCGTCCTGATCTGAGCACAATTGAAGAATTTAGCAATATATACATTCCTAGTCGTGACCTTTGGGTAAGCGATTATCCTTATGTGCGTCAAGACTTATTTAAAGAAGTGAGTATAAGATTACGTCCAGAGGAAGAACGCAGGACCCGCCGCCGTTCAGGAAGACAAAGGAGGTGATTGGTGTTTAGACTAGGACTTGTTGAATAAATGCAAAAAGACTATAAACAAAGGATTTTAGGCTAATTGTTAGCTTTTTGGTCACTGTTAATCAACCTCCCCCCCCTGCATCCCTTCAGCCTCCTCCACTTCCATCTTGACCATAAGCTTGCCAGGCCAAATCAACCAAGGCATCAATAATAGCAGAGGACACAAGGGCGTTACCTTTACGTCCTTCAATGGTGATATGAGGGACTAGAGATTCTCGCAATCGTTGTTTTGCTATTCCTAAATTGACAAACTCTGGAGGAGTAGCAACTATTAAAGCCGGTCTAATCTCCTCAGCCTCAATTAATTGTACAAGTGCAGTTAAAGCCATTTGTGACTGACCAACCACAAATATCCCCTCTGGATAACGCCTAGCTAGGGTTTCAATACCCGAAACAGCAGAGGGTTTTTCTTTTTGAGGGCGTGTTATACCTTCCATGCCACAATAAAGAGGATTAGCAAATTTATTTTGGATATCATAAGCTATACCCGCTTGCACCACTGGTTCATCTACAACAATGGTACTTCGTGCAGCCAAGGCAGAAGCACCAGATTCTAGAGAATGTTCTGAAAATCGGATTAAAGATTTATATTCAAAATCTGATGTAGCATAAACCACTCGACGGACTACTTCATACTCCGCGGGTGAGAAAAGATGATCTCCAATTTCAGTATCAATAATTGCCAGACTTTGGGCATCAGTTACGTGCCATCTCATTAATTTTTAGCTGCTTTATATATTTAGTTTTTTCAGCTTATCAGTTTATTAGACATTTCCGGGAATTAATGTAGAGACGTTATATAGAACGTCTCTACAAGGGTTTTAGAAAACGCACATTTAATTTTCGGACAAGTCTATTGTGAATATTGACATTATTGTAACACCAATCTACCAAATCTGTCCCACAAGGACGGGGCTTGTATCCCATTAATTTTGGTCATTGGTAATGGTTCATTGCCAGGAATTTATTCCTATTACTTCCCTTACCCCTCACCCCTTACTCCCTGCCTTCTACTATAACTTTTCAGGATTCAGCACTAGAAGATGACTGACTAAACACCGGGGATAAATAGGCAACTAAAGCACCAATAGCAAATGCGGAAATATTGCGAACCAAGGGCAACCAATCGCTTGTGCGGGTAATAACTGGGGCAATACCAAAGGCAATAAACAACATTCCCCATAAAGGCGAGAAAATTAGGGCCCACTGCCAAGCTACTATTTGTGTATCTTTGCGGGGTTGGGCGGCAAAACCGCAAATAATGCCACCGACAGCAGAAGTAACCAGGGTGAGTATCCATTGTTCCCTGGGTAGTCCGGGAACTACGTTACAACCTCCTTTGCTTAAACAGCCTTTGACGGAATCTAAGGCTTGGAGAATGGCTTGATCTTCTCCTTGTTCTCGGACAAAGTATAAGTTACCAAAGCGGGTTTGTAGTTCAATCCAGAAGGTGCGGGGTAAAAATTCATAAACTGCATCACCCACGCTAGAACTGAGGATATTACCACCACGGGCATCTGCTACTAGGAGGATGCTTTTATCGTCTAAACCCCAATATTTAATTACTGCCCTGCCTGGAGTGCGATCATACTGAGTTAAAACGCGCAATTTCCAACCAGTATCAGTTTCAAATTGTTCTAATTCTTTAACTAGTTTTTCTTCTTGAGGATCAGGGAGGGTTTTCGCTAAATCTACTACTGGTGTGACAAAACCAGGTAGTAAATCGGGATTCTCATAAGCCAGGGCTGATGGTGAATTAATTGCCCAAATTGAGCCGGCAAAACAAAATACGCTAATTGATACTAAGACTCGTCGCCAAAAACACAGGTGCATGAACGTTTTTATACTAAGTTATTAGGTGGAAAATGTAACAAGCTTTCTAAGATTAGTGTAAAAGTGAAAATTCTTTACACTTCTTTACTTTACTTTAATCTTAGCGATCTAAGCAAACTGACTTAGAAAAACGAAATCATTCGATTAACAACAGAAAACTTTCCTCCTGCCATCTGATTACTGAATCCAAGCAGGATGAGATAATAAGGATGACATGACCCGTACACCCCGGAGTTGATTAGAGAGGGGTAGATGCCCTCTAGGGGCACTTAAATTCCAGGTAAACCCGTGGGGGTATCTTGTCCAGTTATTACCACTCTTCCAGCCAATTTTTGGCCAAAGGTTGTTCCAATTTTTATTTAAACCTAACCAAATTTCTCTCTGCACAGAAAAGCCAAACTTGCCTTCTGAGTAAACTACCCAGAGTTGATTAATGGTGCGGAGGTCTTGGATAGGGAAACTTTCTACTTCTGTGAAATATAACCACTTGCGCTTTACTGCTTGAGAACCTGCCACTTCACACATTTTCTGAATTGTCAAGAGATCGGCAGCTTGAAAATCCTGGTTTACAAGTAGCTTTTGCAAAGAATCGTAACTGATCCCACAGTGTGATTTTAGCGGTACAATTCCTTCAGGAAAGTTAAGTTGCAGAAATTCTTGATTTGCAGGTGCATCAGTATTGTGGATGACTTGGTAGATTTTGCCGTCAATCCAAGTTGCTGGGGTGTCACGACGTTTCAGCAAAAAATCCTTCAACACGTCTAAGCCGTCATTACCCAAGTCAGCTAACTGCGGGATGACTTGTTGTTGGACTTTTTCGGACCCAGCGATTAACTTTTGGCGAAGGGAGTCAAGATCATTTGTAGTGCCTGATACAATCATTGGGTCTGTCATGCCATTACTCATGTTAGCGTGAGCGTGAATAAACTATCTATTGCTATCGGTTATTCTACAAAATGAAGTACAAATAGCAAAAAGTAGTTTTTAGAAATCTTGCCTGGGTAAATTTTGCCAGTCCTAGCCATCAATACTTTATCAGGTAAGAAGTTACAAAGACAGAATCCAACAAGACACAAAATGAGCAAAGTTGTCCAATTAAGACTCCTGATTTTGTGAATCTGTGCATTTGTAACTCAGTGAAATTCTTGTATGTGGAATTTGTGAATTATGTACGAAAAGATTACTCCTCCCACAACCGGTGCGAAAATTACCTTCAAAAATGGTGAACCTGTTGTTCCTGACAATCCGATTATTCCCTTCATTCGTGGTGATGGAACGGGTATAGATATTTGGCCAGCTACGGAAAAGGTGCTTGATGCAGCAGTAGTAAAGGCATATAACGGCAAAAGAAAAATTAGCTGGTTTAAGGTTTATGCTGGTGATGAAGCCTGTGATTTATACGGAACATATCAGTATTTACCCCAGGATACATTAACGGCTATTAAGGAATACGGTATTGCTATTAAAGGACCTTTGACCACTCCCGTAGGTGGTGGGATTCGGTCTTTAAATGTGGCATTACGTCAAATTTTTGACCTTTATGCCTGTGTCCGTCCTTGTCGTTATTATGCTGGTACACCATCTCCACACAAAAACCCCGAAAAATTGGATGTAATTGTTTACCGGGAAAATACGGAAGATATTTATTTGGGGATTGAATGGAAGCAAGGTAGTGAAATCGGGAATCGTCTGATCAAGATTCTCAATGAAGAATTAATACCCGCCACTCCAGAACATGGTAAAAAGCAAATTCCCCTGGATGCTGGTATAGGTATTAAACCTATTAGTGTTAGTGGTTCAAAGCGTTTAGTTAGACGTGCTATCAAACACGCTTTAACTTTGCCCAGGGAGAAGCAACAAGTGACCTTGGTGCATAAGGGCAATATTATGAAATACACCGAAGGCGCTTTTAGAGATTGGGGTTATGAATTAGCAACTAGCGAATTTCGCCAAGAGTGTGTAACAGAAAGAGAATCTTGGGTCTTAGGAAATAAGGAGAAAAATCCTCATATTTCCCTAGAAGAAAACGCCAGAATGATTGACCCTGGTTTTGATGCTTTAACACCAGAGAAAAAAGCCCAAATTGTCAAGGAAGTAGAAACAGTTCTTAACTCAATTTGGGCAAGTCATGGTGATGGGAAATGGAAACAGAAAATCATGGTCAATGACCGTATTGCTGACAGCATTTTCCAACAAATTCAAACTCGTCCAGATGAATATTCTATTCTGGCTACAATGAACCTGAACGGTGATTATTTATCCGATGCTGCGGCGGCGATTGTGGGCGGTTTAGGCATGGGTCCAGGGGCAAATATTGGCGATTCCTGCGCGGTTTTTGAAGCTACCCATGGTACAGCACCAAAACACGCAGGGTTAGATAAAATTAACCCCGGTTCTGTGATTCTTTCCGGTGTGATGATGCTAGAATATATGGGTTGGCAAGAAGCGGCAGACTTGATTAAAAAAGGATTAAGTGCAGCCATAGCTAATGGTGAAGTTACCTATGACTTAGCGCGAATGATTGAACCACCTGTAAAACCTTTAAAGTGTTCTGAATTTGCGGACGCAATTATCAAACATTTCGGTTAATTAATTAGTATCCCTGACTTCTTGGGTAAGTCGGGGATATAAGTTGAAGGAGAATAGATAATTATGGTAATGACACTAAACTTAGATTTCCACTATCTTTAAATTACCAAATGGGGGCGATCGCTCTCCTGATGCAGCTTGGATTAAAAAAGAACCTTGGGAAGCACTAACACCTGAACAAAAACGCAAATTTCCTCCTATTGCACCAGATTTTGTGATTGAATTAAGGTCAGAAACAGATGATTTAAAAACTCTGCGTCAGAAAATGCAAGAATATACAAATGCAGGAGTAAAAATGGGATGGTTGATAAATCCTCAACAGCAACAAGTTGAAATTTATCGGTTAGGAAAAGATGTGGAATTGAGAAATTTACCAACAGAATTATTAGGTGAAGAGATATTAACAGGATTTAGTTTGAGTTTAGATTGTTATTAAAATCTCAAGTAAAGTGTTATAATTTCCATATTTCAACTAGTGGATACAATCATGATTGAGCAACTTCTCATCAAAACTGAA
Source organism: Cuspidothrix sp. (assembly GCA_046080125.1). GTDB lineage: Bacteria > Cyanobacteriota > Cyanobacteriia > Cyanobacteriales > Nostocaceae > Cuspidothrix. Next base: position 4,623 of record JBJTTJ010000015.1, on the reverse strand, counting down.
ATTGATAATTGTGATGTACCAGATGCCAACCTGCTAGTCACTGAAGATGATACACCTGTGGATAATCTCGCATCTGCCAAACAACAACGCCTTTTAGTCGCTTCTCTTTATAGTTCTTTACAAAATCAAATTTTTTTAGCTGAAGCTAATGTTGGTGTTTATCATACTTATGGTGAACCTGCGATAGTTCCTGATGTATTTGTTAGTTTTGATGTGCAAACTCCTGAAAACTGGTGGGAAAAACAAAATCGTTGTTATCTAGTTTGGAAGTTTGGTAAATCACCAGAAGTTGTGATTGAAATTGTATCAAATCAGGAAGGTGCAGAATTAGATAAAAAGTTGCAAATTTATGAAAAAATGCGAGTTTCTTACTATATTGTCTATGACCCACATCAAAATTTAGGAGAAGAGATTCTCAGAATTTATTCTATCCAGGGTAGACGTTATATAGAAACTACAGATAATTGGTTAGAAGATATTGGTTTAGGTGTAACTTTGTGGACTGGAGAATTTGAAGGTAGAAATGATTCTTGGTTGCGTTGGTGTGATCAAGATGGTAATGTTTTATTAACTGGTGATGAACGTGCGAAAATAGCAGAAGAACGCGCTCAATTACTCGCAGAAAAATTAAAGGCTTTGGGTGTAGATCCTGATAGTATTTAAGTGTGATTCTCATACTGTTGGGTTAAAGATTTTTGTAGGTTGGGTTAAGCGACAGCGCAACCCAACAAAGGTCTTTGGATGTTGGGTTTCCTAACGTCAACCCAACCTACATAATTTTATTTTTTGCTTAACCGACAAGTATTGATTGTGATTCTAGGAATATAAATTTACAGGATGTGATTTTTCCACCCAACGCCGAAATAGTTCTACTATTATTCGCCATTGTCCTTGATTTTCTACAATCACATCATGACGTTTTAAAGTTTCTACAGCTTTCTGTAAACCAGTTTTATCTATTATCGTCAACTCAGTTAATTCATTTACCGTTAGTCCTGCGGTGTGTTTTGCCAGATGAGTTAAAATTATTTGTTGAGTATTGTCATTATTTTCTCCAGCTTGACCCCAAACACCGTTAAAGTAATTACTACCTTTTTGGAAAAACTCCGGGTTTTTGACAATTGCGTCTACATCTTCCACTGTAAAAATAGGGTCGCGGTTTCTTCCTTGTTCAAAAACAAAATCATTATATAGTCGCACTAAATGAAAACCTACTAACTGCACTAAATAAGGTTGTCCGTGGGTTAAATCATAAATTTTATCTAGTGCTTCTGGTGTGTAGTCTAATAAAAATTCTTCAATAGCTGGGTTAGCAAGAATTTCACCTGTTCCACCACGACTTAAAAAACCGACACGAATAGGCAGAACACTCGCAAAAAAAGGTTGAAAATAATCTGCTGTCATTTCATCTAAGGTATGCAAACCAGCAAAAGCAAAAGCGACTTGAGAATGTGCTTGGACTAAACTACGCAAGAAACCCATAAAATCTGGGCTAATTTTTCCGGCTTTAATTAAATCTTCTATTTTCTCAAATTCATCTATAGCAATAATTAACCCACCAGATAAATTTTTAATTACTTTCTCAAAATAGCGGTTAAAAGTCCGTTCGGGAAGTTTTAATAAATCATCATCATCAGGAGGTTCAATATTCACAACTTGGGAAATTTCATCACTAATAGCCATTAATACTTCCCCTACTCCTTGGGTGACATCTCCTAATTTTAGTAAATTCACATAAACGACTTTTACTTGATTATCTAAAGAGTTAGCAGCATTGAGTAAAATCGAAGTTTTCCCCATGCGTCTATGTCCATAAATGACTACAGACTGGAGTTGAATACCTCTCAACCAAAGTTCTTCTAATTGTCTAATAATATCTTCTCTACCAATAAATAAATTACCCATTACAGGGTCGCCTATCACATAGGGATTATTTACAGGTTTAGTAATAGAAACTTCCCCAACTTCTCCAGCAATTTGTAATAGTTGCTGTTGCCAATTTTGGGCAATATCTATAATTAATCCCTGTTCTGCTTTGGGTAGAGTATCGGCTGTATTTAAAATAGTTGTGAGTTCACCTAATGCACGATTTAAAGCGGAAGAACGAGACACACGGGAGACGCTACCGTTGATGATTTTTATATCTTCAATTACTTTGACAAATCTATCTAATGTTTGCCAAGTAATAGGACGTAATAAACCTGATGTGGGAAATGTAGGTATTTGTAGATTAGCAATAGATTTTAAATCTTTAGGGTAAGAAAAGACTGCTAGAGTTAGAGAAAGAATATACATTTCTTCCCCATACAGAAGAGAACGTACTATTTTAAAAGCTTCCTGTGCTTGAAATGGTCGTTTTTCATGCAGATACCAAAAGCCAGCAGCAACCGCACGAGAAGGAGTATCAAGACGGGTATCTGTATTCAAACTTGCTTTTAATCTTTTTTTTCCAGGAAAAGGTAAGAAAAAATCATCTAGTGCTTGTAATTTAAGTTTTTCACTTAAAGCAGCAGATGTAAAATGTATTAATTCCCAATCATAAATAGTTTCAGATAACTGAGAAATTGACCAAATTATTTCTTCTGGTGGTTTTGTGTTCAGTACCTTATTCACTGTTTCAACTACAGGAATAAATTGCATGGTATATGCTAGTAGTTGGTTAATATTATGTATGCCATTGTCCAAATCATTTAATAACCATTTTTTTAAACGAGAATCTAAATTAGGTAAGGAAAGAATAGTAATTCTGGGTAGTAAAAAACTACCATTCCTGAGATGATTCAGGTTGAATAAACTAAATAACCAGTTTTCTGGACGTAAAACCGCCACACCTCCCGCCACACCTCCCGCCACACCGAACGCCACACCGAACGCCACACCGAACGCCACACCTCCCGCCACACCGAACGCCACACCTACCGCCACACCTCCCGCCACACCGAACGCCACACCGAACGCCACACCGAACCAGTCAACACGCAACCCTAATTCTTGCAAAAATAAACAAATTAATATTGGTGTAATTATTGTTAAAATCACACCTTGAAATAGTAATTGACGCTGAATAGAATTTGTACGTAATATCTCTATTCCTTTACTCCAATTCATTTCTTTTGAAGGAATATAACCCCCGCCAAAGGTATCAACATACCACCGCAAAGCCTGGGGAAAATAAAACACCCAATACAGCAAAAGTAGATAATCTAAAGGATTCCATAAAGAGAGAGGACGGCGTAATTTAGGGGCTAAATCTAAACGAGGTACGGGAGATTTTATATTCATAATATGTTTTTGGTATTTCTTAATCTGTGCATGATTTTGGAATGTAGAGACGTTCCATGGAACGTCTCTACAAAGTTTTTGTTTTATATAAGTTATAACAAAGTTGGGTTAATTTTTGTGGGTGTCCACTACTTTCTGGTATCAGTTCTTGAATCTCTGCTTCTGTAAAATCAATCGTGGTTAGTTGTAACCGCTTGGCAATAAAATCACGGATAGTTTTTTCCTTCCAAGGTTGAATATCTACTTGTTGACAAATATCTGCTAATGGAGATGTTTCATAACTATCATTAAATAATGTTTTTAGAGATTCATTTGCGGCTAAAACTAATTTTAAACAAGCGTTTTCACCTTCAGCTAAACCCCGTAAATGATCCCTCACATCTCTTGTAAATCCTTCTCCATTCAATTTACCAACATTATCTAGAATTAATAATACTCTTTTATTTTCTAAATTTCTAGTGAATCTATAACCTGTACTATCTGGAATATCAATTTTTTCACATATAGCAAAATAAAAATCTTCTTGATTATGAATATTATTCATATCTAGAAAAACATTTTGCCGTGGAGATTTTAAAACATTTATTGGTTGTTGGTAAACTGCATATAATAAAGATGATTTACCAATTGCTTGTTCACCAATAATCGTTACACTACTGGCATTATTTAGAAATTCAAATATTTCTTTTATTTCTTGTTCTCTACCAAAAAACTTTTTTAGGTTCTCTATTCTTCCCGTTGTGGGAACAAAGGGATTGTGTTCTGTTCTTTCTTCATTTTCTATTCTCGGAGGTAGTCTACTGCTTGTAGAATCAGTATAATCTTCTATTGTTTTTCTAAAATCTTCTATTGTTTTTCTAAAGTTATTTTTATTAAATCTTGTCTCTATACTTAATTCTGTTTTAATTTTTCTCCATAAAGCAGCACCTACTTCTCTCAAAGTAGTTTCAGCGTAACCAGTTTTCGCCGCAATTTCTACATATTCTTTTTTTTCCCAACTACCCAAGAAAATATTTTCTTCCAATTCAGTTAAAGGTTCTTGTTGATTTCTGGAAAATACATCTTTGATAAAATTTAACGCTTGTTGAGAGTCCATTTAAGCATATTTTGATTTAGTAGGTTAACTTTAGCACTTTGGTAAGCTGAAAAAATTTTAATTTGCATAATTAATACAGGCAGGATGCCTGTGCTACAAGAGTTTTAAGTAGAACGGACTGAATAATTCAAAGTTTGTAGTGAGGAATTTATTCCTCATTTGAGGACTCAAGTCCTCACTACCAAAGCAGCTCATTTTTTTTACATTACTTAATCTACTTTGATTTATTCTCATCTACTTACTTA
>JBJTTJ010000014.1:0-6296 GCA_046080125.1 Cuspidothrix sp. | reverse complement strand
GTTAAATTTCTCTAGTCAATACTTTGACAGCAAAAATCATGAAAATACTTGAGAGAAATCAATCTGATATCATTGGTTGAAAAGTTTTCAAGGGGATATACAAATGTTAAATTTCACAACAAAAAGGTTTCAAATATTCTTTTAGGAAGTATAATTTCATCAAATTCATTATTGATAAACTATGTCAGATACAGTTATTCGCGTTGAAAACCTGGGTAAAAAATATATTATTGGACTTCAGCAGCAGGAACGTTATACAGCACTGCGCGATGTGATTACTAATAAGGTTAAATCTATTGGTAGTTTACTAAATCCTCAAGCTAAAAATGAAAATTCTCGTTTTGAGGAATTTTTGGCCCTTAAGGATGTATCCTTTGAGATTAAACAGGGGGACAGGGTTGGTATTATTGGTAGAAATGGAGCAGGAAAATCTACTCTCTTAAAAATTTTAAGCCGGATTACGGAACCAACTCATGGTAAAATCTCTATTAAAGGTCGAGTCGCTAGTTTATTAGAAGTCGGAACGGGCTTTCATCCCGAATTAACTGGAAGAGAAAATATCTTTCTCAATGGTGCTATTTTGGGTATGAGTAAGGCTGAAATCAAAAACAAATTTGATGAAATTGTCGCTTTTGCTGAGATCGAAAAATTTTTAGACACACCCGTTAAGAGATATTCTTCGGGTATGTATGTTAGATTAGCTTTTGCTGTTGCTGCTCATTTAGAACCAGAAATTTTAATCATAGATGAAGTTTTAGCAGTGGGGGATGCACAATTTCAGAAGAAATGTTTGGGAAAGATGGAAGATGTAGCAGAAAAAGATGGAAGAACAGTTTTATTTGTAAGTCATAATATGGCAGCGATTCAGTCTTTATGTTCACAAGCGTTAGTTTTAAGGTCTGGGTTAGTAGATTTTCCTATGGGGAATGTAAATGAGGCGATCAATAAATATTTAATACAAGTTAATGAAATTTCAAGAACTCGCTTATCAGAACGAAAAGATCGACAAGGCGAGGGAAAAATTCGCATTAGTCATTTAGGTTTGTTTGATAATTACGGAAATGAGCTAGACTCTTTAGTATCTGGACAATTTGTAGAGTTTAGAATATATTATGAAAGTCAAGAAGAAAAACTTAAGAATATTCATGCTGCCATCAGTATTACTTCTGTTAACGGCGGTTTTGTGACACTGTTAAGTAATCAGATTTCCGCCCAAGTTTTTGACAGAATATCTAGCAATGGATTCATATCATGTGTGATCAAAAAACTTCCTCTTTCAGCTGGCACTTATACTCTTAATCTTATTATTCGAGAGAATGATATAATTCAAGACTGGCTTCAGGATGCTACTTCTTTGACTGTTGAAAATGGTGATTTTTATGGTACAGGAAAAATAAATCCTAGTAGTCATGGTGGGGTATTTTTTGAACAGTCTTGGTTTATAAGCGACTCTGTTGCTGAATTGAAAGGAGTCTAAAATAGTGATTAAAAACATTTTAAGAAAAATAAAAAATAGGCTAAGAAACGTTTATTTTCGTAACCAGTTAATGAAATTGTCATCATCTTATCCTGAATCTAAAATAAGAGTTGATCCGACAGTAAATTATTTTAATAGCAATATTTCTTTAGGAAATCAATCGTCTGTTGTAATTAATGAAGAAGTAATAATTGAAAACTCATTAATTAGTATAGGAGATAATTGTACCATGGTAATTCAAAGAAATAGCGTCTTAAAAAACATAAATTTTTGTTTATTAAACGGTGCAAATGTTAATATAGGTGCAGGAGCAATATTCAATAATCAGATTAGACTTCAAACAATAGTTGTTGATAATGGTTCATTCACTGTAGATGAAAAAGTTAACATCAAAGCTGATAATATAACAGTTAGATTTGGTGGTAATCTGAAAATAGGAAAATACACAGGTATCGGGCATGGCACCGAAATAAGATGTGAGGAAAAAATCGATATAGGTAGCTATGGATTAATATCTTATGATGTTTGTATTTATGATACTAATACTCACTCAAGTGATTGGCAAGAAAGAAGGGAAAGAATTGAAAAGGGCTATCCAATTGGTGCTAGTGAAGTGGTAAAACCAGCGACAAAACCAGTTAAAATAGGTGACGATGTTTGGATTGGAAAAGGGGCAACTATCGTTAAAGGTACTACAATAGGAAATAGAACTGTTATTGGTATAAGAACTATTGTAGGTGGGGGAGCATATCCAGATGATTCAGTTCTTGTATCATCTAAACCAAGAGTTATTCAAAAAAACAAGGTAGAATTGTGATTACAATTGCACAAATCGGCTGTGGCTACTGGGGACCTAATCTTTTACGGAATCTTTCCACAAATCCCAAATGTCAGGTTAAATGGGTGGCGGAAGAAAGTCCCCAAAGACGCGCTTATGTTGAAACAAATTTCCCCAAAACTAAGACAGAAACGAATTGGGAAAAAGTAGTCAATGATCCAGAAGTAAATGGCGTTGTCATTGCCACTCCTGCTTCAAGCCATTATCAATTAACTAAAGCAGCATTAAAAGCAGGTAAGCACGTTTTAGTTGAAAAACCTTTAGCCATGTCCACCCTAGAAGCTGATGAACTCGTATCCTTAGCTGAGGAAACTGGACGAGTTTTGATGGTAGGTCATACATTTTTATATAATTCTGCGGTACGCTATGTCAAAGAATTTATAGAAAGAGGTGAATTAGGAGAAATTTACTATATCTATAGTAAAAGGTTAAATTTAGGACAGATTAGAACAGATGTTAATGCTTGGTGGAATTTAGCTCCCCATGATATTAGTATTTTGTTATATCTGATGAATGGAGAACTTCCTAGCTCTGTTATTGCCCATGGCATAGACTATATTCAACCTGGTATCGAAGATGTAGTATTTGCAACTTTAATCTGGGACAATAAAGTTACTGCCCATATTCATGTTAGTTGGCTTGATCCTGGTAAAATTCGGCAAATGACTCTAGTAGGTAGCAAAAAAATGCTGATTTATGATGATGTCAGTGATGATAAGATTAAAATCCTAGACAAAGGAATTGATCGTTTACCAAAAATAGGAGAAAGAATGGATTATGATAATGTAAATAATTATCAATTATTGCAGCGTACAGGTGATGTTTTTTTGCCTAAAATTGATTTTCAAGAACCTCTTAAAGTTGAGATTAGTCATTTTTTAGAATGTATTTCTAAAAACAAAGAATCTCTAACGGGTAAAATACACGCTAGAGATGTCGTTGCTATTTTAGAAGCTGGTCAACAAGCCTTAAAAACTGGTGTTGCGATGCCATTAAAATGAACTAAAAATAATAAATAAATGGCTCTACCGTACTTGTTATGCTAATTTAACAACTGGTTCGAGGGAACAGGGAACAGGGAACAGAGATTAAGAAGGAATATTCAGGCATTTTCTTCAATAACCAACATTATTTCCCTTATACGGTAAGCCTTTTCGGATTTTATCAAAATAATTTAGCATATTAGGTACTGAAGAGCCAAATAAATTATGGATTCTGTAGAAAATTTAGTGTCTATCTATCCAGGGGTAATTTGGGAAGGAGATTATCAAGTACAGCCATTTGTAATGGTGGGGGTACCTTCGGGAAGTAATACTGAAACGTTACTAGAAACTCATATCGGAGTTGGAGCTTTATTACGTTCACATACAGTAATTTATTGGGGTAATAAAATTGGGCAAAATTTTCAAACAGGCCATAATGTACTAATAAGAGAACACAATCATATTGGCAATGATGTAAGTGTAGGTTCAGGAAGCATTGTAGAACATCATGTGAAAATAGGAAACAGAGTCAGACTACATTCTCATGTTTTTGTACCTGAATTTTCAATTCTTGAAGATGATTGTTGGATAGGTCCTAATGTTGTCCTAACAAATGCCAAATACCCACGGTCTCCCAATGTCAAAAAAAATTTAATTGGCTCACATATAGGACTAGCAGCAAAAATAGGAGCTAATGCCACAATCTTACCAGGTGTAAAAATAGGAGCTTATGCTTTAATAGGAGCGGGTGCTGTTGTCACAAAAGATGTTCCTGATCAGGCTGTTGTGGTTGGTAATCCAGCTAAAGTGATTAATTATGTTTCTAACCTACCTTATGGAGATAAATAAATGTCCATTCCCTTAGTTGATTTAAAAGCTCAATATTTAACCATCAAATCAGAAATAGATGCAGCGATATCAGACGTTATTAATAATACATCTTTTATCGGTGGTAAATATGTCAAGCAATTTGAAGAACAATTTGCCGCTTATATCGGCACCAAATATTGTGTCGGTTGTGCTAATGGTACAGATGCCATAGAAATTCTCTTAAAAGCTCTTGGTATTAGTTCAGGAGATGAAGTGATAGTTCCTGCTCATACATGGATTTCTACAGCCGAAGCGGTAACAACAATTGGTGGAAAACCAATATTTGTTGATACTCACCCCGATTTTTATACCATTGATGTTAGTAAAATTGAAGCCAAAATTACCCCTAAAACAAAAGCAATTATTCCCGTGCATCTCTATGGTTTACCTGTAGAAATGGACGAGATTATGAGAATTGCTAAACAATATAATCTCAAAGTAATTGAAGATTGTGCTCAAGCTCATGGAGCAATGTACAAAGGTCAAAAAATAGGAACTTTTGGGGATGGAGCAGCCTTTAGTTTTTTCCCTGGTAAAAACTTAGGAGCTTATGGTGATGCTGGAGGTATGGTGACAAACAATGAAGAAATTGCAGTTTTAGCCCGAAAAATTGCCAATCATGGTCGTTTAGGTAAATATGATCATGAAATGGAGGGTCGTAATAGTCGTTTAGATTCTTTACACGCTGCTATTTTGACTGTCAAGTTAAATTATCTTGAACAATGGACAGAAGCTCGCCGCCACAATGCTAATCTTTACAATAAGCATTTATCAAACAGTAATCTAAAATTACCAATAGCACCCGATTACTCAAGGCACGTCTATCATCTTTATGTTGTCCAGGTTGAAAATAGAGATAAAGTTCAAGAAAATCTCCATCAAGAAGGAATTGCTACAGGGATTCATTATCCTTTAGCTTTGCCGATGTTAACTGCTTATAGTTATTTAGGACATCAACCTCAAGATTTTCCTGTTTCTGTAGGTTATACACCAAAGATATTATCCCTTCCTATGTATCCCGAACTAACAGAAGACATGATTGTACAAATTTGTACTACATTAAAACAAGCAAACCAATTATAAATATCCGAAAAAATGAGTTATAAAATAGCTAATTTAACAACTTTCTATGGAAGTTATTTACATCAGTTCTATCAGATGAATCCAGCTTTAAAAAAGCAAAAGTTTGTAGAACAACAAAACGCCTTATTTGCTGATTTATTTGGTTGGTCAGATTTTTTGGCGAAAAATTTTATTGATTTAGGCTATGAAGCAATACAAATCGTAGGAAATGCTGAATTTAACCAAAAACAATGGGCAGTTGAATATGGATACAATTATGTAGAAAGTAATTGGATATATGATATTGTTAAGGCTCAAATAAAACAATTTGAGCCAGATATTTTGTTCATTGAAGATTCATTTACATTTTCAAAAGATTTTATTCAAGAAATAAAAGCGGAAAATCCTAACATAAAATTAGTAATTATGTATATTTGTGTGGATTTTAGTGATTTGGCTGCATTTAAAGCAAGTGATATAGTAATTACTTGCACTGATTGGATATATAAGAAACTAAAAAATGAAAATGTAAACACATTTTTAATAAAACATGGTTTTGAAAAATCAATTCTCCAGAGAATAGATCAAAATCATAACAAAAATCATGATCTATCTTTTGTTGGAAATATTTCTCCTAGTCATAAACAGAGATACGAATTAATAGAAAAATTAGCACAAAAAGTTAATATTTCTATATGGACACCATCATTAAACAGTAATATATATTCTTTACTCAAGTCAGGTGTTAAATCATTGGTGACAGGAAATATAAAAAAATACCTTGAACAAGAAATTAATATGCCTCTTCGCTATAGATATCAAGGACAAGCATTTGGCAAAAAAATGTATGAAATTATTTCTCAATCAAAAATCACTCTAAATAATCATATAGATGATGCTAAAAATGAAGCGGCAAATATGCGTTTATTTGAAGCAACTGGAGTGGGAACTTGTTTATTAACTGACTGGAAAGATAACTTACCTGAATTATTTGAACCTGAAAAAGAAGTTGTCACCTATAAATCAGTAGAGGAATGTATTGAAAAGGTCAAATGGTTATTAGATC
>JBJTTJ010000013.1:0-14766 GCA_046080125.1 Cuspidothrix sp. | reverse complement strand
AGGATTAGCTAAATCTGGGTTGTAGTTTTGCAATCCTTCTAAGCTGCGTTTGGAGTAACGATCTACCAAATGAATGTAAACGTGAGCGCCCCAATCTGCACCACCTTCTAGCATACCTACACGCAATTGGGGGAAGCGTCTAGTGACACCACCAAAGAACAAGGCTTTAGCAAATGCTTGTGAACCATCGGCAAAGTGTCCAATATGGTTATTCATGTAGTTGCTGATGGAAGAGCGTCCAGTCCAGCCTTGACTACCATAGTGGGTGGTGAGAGGTACACCTAATTCCACAGCTTTAGCCCAGAATGGATCATAGTCGTATTCACTATCTAGACCGAAAAAGTCAATGTAAGAGGCATATTTGCCAATTTCCGGGAATTGAGCGGCGGGGTATTTATCAGCGATCGCCTTAATAGGACGTTTTACACCACCGGGAATATTTGCAACTTTTAACCCCAGTGTTTTTACTGCAAACTCTAACTCTTCAATCGCTTCTTGGGGAGTAGTCATGGGGATACCAGCTACCACAGTCAAGCGATCGCTATAAGGGCGGTAAATATCAGCATGATAATGGTTAATCGCCCGTTGTAACAATTGACGATTCTCCTTACTTGCACCAGCCGCAGCTAAGGCATTATTAGGAAATAGTACCGAATAATCAGATCCTTGCTCCCCTTGACGTTCATAAAGTAATGCGGGAAGAGTGTAGGTAGCTAAATCTAAAGTATTACGGGTAACTCTAGCCCACCAAGGCGATCTTAAAGTGCGGTTATATTGACGTTCATCGGGAGTTTGCTCATACCAGTCCTTACCTTCACTTTTCGTATTTAGACGAGAAGATTCGGCCTTCCGTAACTCATCCACCAATTTCACACCACCATAGTGAGCAATATAATCCTCAAGGGCAGGAGTAAAATCATTAGTGTGGACATCGGTATCAATCACAGGATAATCCAGATTGGCTCTAACTGCGGCCGAGGGAGAGCTTTTCAATTTGCTATATTTAGTCATATTTTCCAAAAAAAAAGTTACAAGAAAATTTAGATACCTAACTTCTCAAACAATTGCAGAATCTAAAAGTTATGAATTTTCAAGCAATCAGGTATCTGTGGGAGAACGTGCTGCTGATTTTGACTTTCTCGTCTTTTGGACAAGCGTAACTTTCCGATAGTCTGTATAAACTCCGGTAGGCTTTTAACGTCTGTGCTGACCTGATGTGGAAATTAGCGTTAGTGGCAGGTTACAGATTAAACTACTGTTTACCGACTGGTTTATCGTAGATTAATAATAGAATCTCACAACTCTCATGAAAAAACAAGTACCTTTTAACAAAAGTTATCATTAACTAAATTTATTATTGACTAATTGTTAGAAAACCAAAGTATTTGACGGCTCTATAGTGGGCGATGCCTAGGGCGAACGAAGCGATCGCCAAGCCAAATCTAGTAACCGCAAGAGTTTTGGGTTGTCTAATCGAAAAGCAACAAAGTGCTATTATCTAGGTAATAATTTGGTAGTGGACTATTAAGATATTTGTCAGATGCCTTTAAATATTTCTTCAAAAAAAGTAAAGGTTTTCCTAAGTTCAAGAAAAAAGGTAGACATGATTCTTTTACTTTAGATGGTGCAATTCACATTGAGCATGAATGTATCAGGGATGTTAGCAAATGGTAAGTTAGCTAAAGCTATAGCTTGTATCGGCATTATGGCAACAATTACCATTCGCAATATATCCGATGAGTTGATAGCTCGCATTAAACCCTTGGCGGCACAAAATGGAGTTTCAATGGATAAAGCGCAAGCGCTGACTTGTCAGTTCGCTATTTTGAGAAATAATGGCAGTGATATCGCCATAAGTCGTTAATATAAAAAAGTAAGATACCTTCTTCTAAAGCCATGCAGAGTAAATTGATGAATCTTACCTACGAAATTGAACTCCAAACTGGTGAGAAATTGATACTACCTGAATCTCTAATTCAGAACATTGGAGCAGGACGTTGGTTAATTACTATTGAACCTTTAATAGAGGCAAAAGCTGTATCTACTCGTAGTCATGATGCCTTTCTTAAAGGTTATGCACCAGAAGATGAGGGGTTATATGATGACTATCCAAGCAGGTGAGTTTTGGGTGGCACAGATTCCTTTCACAAGTGGTGTAAGTTCTAAAAAACGTCCAGTCCTTGTACTTTGGCTAGATGGTGATGATGTCATAGTAGCAGTAGTCACTTCCACTCCTCCTCGTACCGACACGGATGTGCTGCTTGCTGATTGGTTCGCTAGTGGTTTGCGTGTTCCGTCAACTATCCGTTTATCCAGGCTAGACTGCTTAGAAAAATTTTTACTGTTGACTAAAATTGGTCATATCTCTGAATTAGATGCAGAACAGTTAAAGCAAACATGGGATTTATATATCAAACCTCAGTTTTAATTAACAAAATAGCAAAGCACGACTCAGGAATTGCAAACCGCTTTGGGAAACTAGATCGATCATTTAAGTAAACTCTATCACGTAGAAAAATTAAAATGCTGAACACGGATTAAACGGATTACACAGATTGCACGGATTAAGTGATCTGTTATAGTTATAGATAAAGTATAAATAGCGGAGGCTTGTAGTATAATAAAGAATTAAAATCCGTGAAATCCGTGATTCAGACTGTTTATTAAATCATTAGAAAATAAATTATGGAGCTAACTATGAAACTGACTATTTTTAATGAAATGGATTTTTTACCCGCATTAAAGACTTTTTTTACTAACCTAAATGTACCCATTAATTATTTTGATGATAAACCAACTTCCGCAAATAAAATATTAGAAAATACCTATAAAGATAATGATTCTTTTAAGTTAATTAATGATGTTTATGTTCTCGGTTTAGTTGATGATGCAGCTTTTAGTAAAAAGCAAGGTTTAGAGATTGCAAATATTGATCAAATTAAATCAGATTATGATGGAATTGTCATTGTGGGTATAACTTTAAATAATCGTGATCATGGGCAATTACCCACGCGATCGCAATTAGCAGAAATATCACGGGCTTTTAATCGAGAATTTTGTTATACTCCTGTAGTAATTATTTTTAAATATGGCAATTATTTAGCATTTGCTAATACTGAAAGATTAAAATATAAAGATAATCGTGAAGGTGAAAAAGCCGGAAAAGTCACTTTATTAAGAGATATTGATATTCAACAATCACATTCAGGACATCAACGGATTTTAGCAGATTTAGCAATTCCCAAACAAGGTAAGGATCGGGTAGATTCCTTTGCTAAATTATATGAATATTGGCAAAAGGTACTTGATGTTAGTTTGTTAAATAAACAATTTTATCAAGAGGTTTCATCCTGGTATTTTTACGCTTGTAAACAAGTGGTTTTCCCCAAAGATGCTAAAAATAATCAAGAAAGTTTAATTAGGTTAATTACCAGATTAATGTTTGTTTGGTTTCTCAAAGAAAAAGGTTTAGTTCCTAATCAATTATTTAATCAAACCGATATTCAAACTATTCTCAAAAGTTTACAACCCCAGGAAAGCACTTATTACAAAGCTATTTTACAAAACTTGTTTTTTGCCACATTAAATACTGAAGGTAAACGAGAATTTATTAAAGAAAGTTCTGGCGGACGTAATTCGCAATTTATGGTACATAATGTATTTCGCTATGAAGATTATTTTCAAGATCCTGATGGCGTAATTGAGCGTTATTTTGCCAATATTCCCTTTTTAAATGGTGGTTTATTTGAATGTTTAGACAGTGAACCAGAAAAGAATAAACCAGAAACAGCAAAAAGAATTGATGGATTTAGTAATAATTCTAAAAATGTGTTATCTGTACCCAATGAATTATTTTTTGGTGAATTTCAAGATGTGGATCTTAATGCTGATTTTGGTACAAGTCGCAAAAAATATCGAGTGCGGGGTTTATTAGAAATATTTAAAAGCTATAAGTTTACTATTGCTGAAAATACTCCTTTTGAGGAAGATGTAGCACTAGATCCGGAATTATTAGGACAAGTATTTGAGAATCTTTTAGCAGTTTACAACCCTGAAACACAAACAACAGCTAGAAAACAAACAGGTTCTTTTTATACGCCCCGTGAAATTGTTAATTACATGGTAGATGAAAGTTTAATTGCTTATCTCAAGAATTGTTTGCCCTCACCCCCAGCCCCTCTCCCTGGGGGAGAGGGGAGTAAGACTCTCTCTGCGAGAGAGGAAAATTCTACTCCCACTGCTCCCCAAAAAACCGAAAATCTTACTCCCCCTTCTCCCCTGGGAGAAGGGGGCTGGGGGGATGAGGGCGATCGCCTTGCTGGTAAGTTACGATTGATTCCTAAAGCCCTATTGATCAGAGCAAGAGAGCTAAGGCAAAACCAAACCCCTGCTGAACAAGTGCTTTGGGAATGTTTACGCGATCGCCGTCTTTGTGATGGAAAGTTTCGCCGTCAGCACAACATTGGGCGATTTATTGCCGATTTTTACTGTCACAGTGCCAAGTTAGTCATTGAAGTAGACGGAAGTGTTCATAACTCACAAGTGGAGCAAGATCAACAAAGAGATGCTTGGATGCGATCGCACGGATTTACAGTTTTGCGTTTTCGTAATCAGGAAGTTTTTGACGATTTAGAACGAGTTTTGTTGAGAATTGCTGAGATTTTGCCCTCACCCCCAGCCCCTCTCCCTGGGGGAGAGGGGAGCAAGAAAGGAGAGGGGAGTAAGGAAGGAGAGGGGAGTAAGAAAGGAGAGGGGAGTAAGGAAGGAGAGGGGAGTAAGGAAGGAGAGGGGAGCAAGACTCTCTCTGCGAGAGAGGAAAATTCTATTCCCACTTCTCCCCAAAAAACCGAAAATCTTACCCCCCCTTCTCCCCAGGGAGAAGGGGGCTGGGGGGATGAGGCCAAACTTCGCCATTTACTTTCTTATAACGATGAACCACACCAGTTTACAGAATCGGAAGTAAAGCGTTTAATTGAGGCTATTGATAATTGCAAAATTCTTGATCCTGCTTGTGGTTCGGGAGCTTTTCCTATGGGAATTTTGCAGAAAATGGTACATATTTTAGCAAAACTCGATCCCCGTAATTCTAATTGGAAACAAAGACAAATTGATCGTCTCAATCAATTAATTATGGATGTAGAAGATATTGAAGATGAGAAAACCAGGACGGATACATTAAGTAATCTGGAAGCACAAAAACAGAATTTAGAACGGGCGTTTGCGCGTAATGGTTTAGACTATGGACGCAAGTTATTTTTGATTCAAAATTGTATTTATGGGGTAGATATTCAGGCTATTGCTGTCCAAATTGCTAAGTTAAGATTTTTTATCTCTTTGATTATTGATCAACAAGAAGATCAAGATGAAACAAATCGAGGAATTTTACCTTTACCGAACTTAGAAACAAAGTTTGTAGCTGCTAATTCATTAATTGGAGTTACCAAAGTACAACAATTATCAATTTTTGATACTCAAGAAATTCAAGCTAAACAAAAGCGATTGGAACGGTTAAGACGGGATCATTTTTTTGCTAAGAGTTTGGAAACTAAGCGGAAGAAACGCCAGGAAGATGAGCGTTTATCTCAAGAAATTGGTGAGATTTTACGGCGTAATAAGTCGCCAAATGTGGAATCTTTACAATCATGGAAACCTTATGATCAAAATGCTTCGGCAGACTTTTTTGATCCTGAGTGGATGTTTGGAATTAAAGACGGTTTTGATATTGTAATTGGTAATCCGCCTTATGTGAGACAAGAACAAATTAAAGAGTTAAAACCTCTATTTAAAAAAGATTTTCAATGTTTTACAGGTGTTGCAGATTTATTTGTTTATTTCTTTGAACGTGGTTATCATTTATTAAAAACTGGTGGCGTTTTGAGTTATATCTGTTCCAATAAATATTTTCGTTCTGGTTATGGCGAAAAGTTGCGCGATTTTCTGGGCAAAAATACAACTATTCAGCAGCTTATTGATTTTGGTGATACGGATGTTTTTACAGCTACTGTGGATACAGCAATTATTTTATTTAGAAAAGAAAAAGCTAGTAAAGATGCAAAGTTAAAGGCATTTTCATGGGACAAATCTAAACCTTTATCTGAATTTGCAGAAGTCTTTCATTCTCAAAATTTCTTGATGCTCCAATCAGAGATAAAATCCGATGGTTGGCGGTTGGAAAATACACAGGTTTTAGATTTATTAGCAAAGTTAAGAAATGCTGGTAAGCCTTTGGGTGAATATGTAAATGGTAAATTTTATTATGGGATTAAGACAGGTTTTAATGAGGCTTTTGTAATTGATAGAGAAACAAGAGATAAATTAATTGCTGAACATCCATCATCTGCGGAAGTAATTAAGCCTTTTTTACGGGGTCGTGATGTTAAAAGATGGTATCTTGATTATCAAGATTTATATTTAATTTTCACAAGAAGAGGTATTGATATTGAAAAATATCCAGCAATCAAAAAACATCTAGGTCAATATAAAAATCGTTTAACTGCTGGTGTAGATGGTGGACGTAAAGCTGGTAGTTATCAATGGTATGAAATCCAAGATAATGTCGCTTATTGGCAAGATTTTGAACAACCTAAAATTATTTATCCAGATATCGCTAGTCGTTGTGAGTTTAGCTTTGATTCCAAAAACTTCTTTTTAGACTGTACTTTATTTATGATTCCTGAAGGTTCGCTTTACCTTTTAGGTGTACTCAATTCATCAGTAAATCAATTCGTTGTTAATCAAATTTGTCCAAATTTGGGACAGAAAGGAATTAGATTTAAGTCAATGTATTTATCTCAAAGCCCGATCCCTACCGCCACCGTAGCAGAACAAAAAGCAATAGAAACCCTTGTAGGTTATGTCTTGTACCTCACTGCTGCCCTCAAAAACATTCCTAGTAATATCACAATTCTAGATCAATCTGTTACCGATAAGCGGATGAATAGGTATTTTGAGGAAATCATTGATGCCCTAGTTATGGAGCTATATTTACCTGAAGAACTTCACACCCATGATAAATATTTTATGCGTTATATCTTATCAGAGAATTTACCAACCTTAGAAACAATTAAAGGGGAAAAAACAGAAAAACTGCGCCAAATATTTGGTAAACTATTTGATCAAGAACATCCAATACGACATAATTTGTTTTTACTAAATACCATTCCTGTAGTTCGGATCATTGAGGGTAAATTATGAGAATCAAACAAATAGAAATTAAGAATTTTCGTGGGTTCAGTAAAGTTCATCCGATTAATCTCCATGAAAGTGGTAAAAATGCCATTATTTATGGTGAAAATGGTAGTGGAAAATCATCTCTATTTCTTGCTCTCAAATATTTTCTGAGTGCTGACAAAAGACAACTAAACATTAGAGATAAACCTAATTATAATCTCTTTGCTGATGAAACAGATGATACTTATATCAAATTAACTCTCAACAATGGCAATCCTCCCTATGAATGGACAGAAACTAATATTCCTCAATCACCGGAAATACTAGCTGGCTACAAATATAGTGGCTTTTTAGAATATCGAGATATTTTAGCAACCCATTATTTAAAACCTAACGAAACACAAGTAAACCTATTTGAACTTTTAGTTTTTACACTTCTTGCGGATATTGAAAATCCTGCTACAAGTCCTCGTATCACATTTCGAGAGCATTGGAAAAATATAGAAGAAGGAATACCAACAGATAATCGTCATAGAACAAAAATCAATGAGCTAGAATCTAATATTCAAAAATTTAATGAGGGATTAAACGATATTCTAGATCAACTACAAAGCAACCTGGCATTAATTTTTAAAGATTTTAAATATGAGAACGTGACACTTGAATTTAAACCAGTAATTCTAAGTTATGATCGATCTACAAAATCTATTCAAGGACAAAAAATCATCCTAAATATAAAACTTGCTAATCAAAATTTAGAAGGTAAACATCCTGATTATCTTAATGAAGCTAAACTTTCTGCTATTGGTATTTCCATATATCTTGCAGCATTAAAACTTAATCCAGTACAAGCAGGAGATTTGGCAATTCTAGTTTTAGATGATGTTCTGATTGGTTTAGATATGTCCAATCGTTTACCAATTATTGACATTATTGATGAGCATTTTATAGACAAATATCAAATTTTTCTGATGACTTATGATTTAGAGTGGTTTGAAACCTTATGTGAACATTTTGTTGAACCAAATAAAGCAAAGTGGAAAGCTTTTGAGTTTTACTGTGCTGATGATGCTGAACTAGAATTACCAATTTTTTCTGAGAGAGGAAAAGGTAGAGATGAATATATTAAACGCGCTGAAGAATATTATGCAGCGAATGATTACAAAGCCGCAGCCGTATATACTCGTAGTGCCTATGAAGCAATTTTAAAGTTCTTTTGTACTAAACATAGTGTTCCTGTCCCCTATGTTTCTAAACCTAAAGACTTAAAAGCTGATAAATTATGGGACGCAGTGAAAAGCTATATAGCAACCAACAAAAAAACAGATAGGAGAACTGGAAATAAAGAAGACTACTTAGATTCAAAAACAATCAGTCATGTTGAAAAAGCAAATCGGAGAGTCCTAAACCCTCTTAGTCATTCCCGCGCTGTACCAACATACCGTCGAGAAGTTCAGTATGCGATCGCAGTTGTTAACAAGCTATATGAGCGACTCCAATGATTCATATACAAAACAACTTCTAAACACGGATTAAGCTGATTACACAAATTGCACGGATTAGGTTATCTGTTATAGTTAGATATAAGACATAAATAGCAGAGACTTGTAGGATAACAAAAAATTAAAATCCGCGAAATCCTTTAATCCGTTTAATCCGTGATTATGACCTTGTTTTTGTAATAGTTGTTCAACAACATCACTTAGTTTTTCAGGCACATAATAAGGAACAATTGCGCTAGTATCTAAATAAATCAATATCTTTCGTTCTCTCTTTCTTCTAATATTGTGGTACTCATTGGACTTCCTTTTAAAACTATGGATTTTCTAAAAGAGTTTAAACTAGGAAATACTTTTTTTGCCTGTTGAGGAGGAAGAAGACGAGCAATTTCTTTGCCTTCTTTCATCAGAACAAATTGCTCACCTTTAGCTACTTGTTCTAGAAGTTTATATAGATTTTTAGTGGCTTCTTCAATTGTAATCTGAGTCATCAGTTTATCAATATTTTACAAATAAGGTATTCTAATTATATAGCAGAGATAGATATTTTGTAAATAGGGAAACTAGATCCCCTACTTATTTGAGAAGTCGGGGATCTGAAAATCATCGTTTTATCGAAAGAATTACCCACAAAATGACGTATAATTTACTAATTGATACTAACAACACACTTGATACAATTATTCTCTTTACAAGGAAAAGCTATGATATTAGACAATCACAATAAAAATTTAAAAGTTCATGAGTGGATTACAAAATATACAGAAGAAGGTACTGTAGATATTGTCACAGGTTATTTTACCATTGGAGCTTTAGCTTATCTTTCTCAAGAAATTAATCATAAAATTGCTAAATTTAGATTAGTTTTGGGGGATATTGTTAACCTAGATAAAATTGAAAATCGTCCATTAGATTTACTCAATGAAAATATTACCATTGAAGCAGCTTTGCATCTTAGTCATTTAGCAAAGGAAGCTGTAAATTTTCTGAGACAAGATCAGGTTAAAGCTAAAACCTTAGAGCCGAATTTTTGTCATGCTAAGTGTTATTTATTTGCACCATTAAATAATGACGATCGCAATAAGTATTTTATTTCTGGTAGTTCTAATTTAACTGAGGCTGGAATTGGTTTAAAAGCTACAAATAATTTAGAATTAAATATTGCTGAAACAGGAAATAATCATCAATATAAAGAGTTGGTAGAATGGTTTAATGCACTTTGGATAAAACCTCAAGCTCATTCAGAAAAAACCCTCTTATTGCCAGATGGAACAACGAAAAAAGTAGATTTTAAACAATATCTAATTCAAGAAATTGAAAAGATATTTATTAAATATACTCCTAGAGATATTTACTATAAAATATTATTTGAATTGTTTGGAAATCAGGTGTTAGAAATAGAGAATGATCCAGAATTTAATCGTCAAGTTGGTAGATTAGAAAATACTGCTATTTATTCTGCACTTTATGAATTTCAAAAAAAAGGTGTTCTCAGTTTAATTAGAATGTTACAAAAATATGATGGAGCTATTTTAGCCGATGCGGTGGGTTTAGGAAAAACCTGGAGTGCTTTAGCTGTAATGAAGTTTTTTCAAATGCAAGGACGGGAAATTATATTACTTTGTCCTAAAAAATTAGAGAGTAATTGGAGACGCTATAAAGAAGATCAAGCATCAAAATTTGAATCTGATAAACTGAAATTTTTTATTCGGTTTCATACTGATTTGAATAGCGATCGCTTAAAATCCTATAATGATCGTGCTGATAAGTTTTTTGGTGATGATAAACCCAAATTAATTGTCATTGATGAAAGTCATAATTTGAGAAATGATAAATCTCAGCGTTATAAATTTTTAGTTGAGCAAATTTTAAAACAAAATCAAGATATCAAAGTTTTACTAATATCCGCAACTCCTATTAATAACTCTCTCAATGATGTGAGAAATCAATTTAAGTTAATGGTTCAAGGTGATGTACATGGCTATGATAGCAAATTAGGGGTAAAAAATATTGATTATTCCTTTAAACAAGCACAGACTATATTTAACGAATGGAGTAGAGATGCAAAACCTCAAATTGGTAATTTTATTAAAAAACTCTCAGATAATGATTTTTTTAGGTTAACAGATTCTTTATTAGTGGCCAGAACTAGAAAAATGGTAGAAGGTCAACAAACAAACTTAGTATTTCCTACTAAAACCAAACCTAAAAATTTATTTGTAACACCACATCAGCTTGGCAATTTTGAAACCTTTGAAGAATTATTTGATCATTTTCCACCAATGTTATCAGGATATCAACCAGCTTTTTATTTAGATGATGAATCAGATCATAAAAAAGACGCTAAAAAAGATATATTACGCGATGAAAAATCACGCGATCGCTTTTTAGTGAAAATGATTTATATTTTAATGGTTAAGCGATTAGAGTCTTCTTGGTTTTCCTTTTATTCAACAGTTAGAGTTATCAAAGATCATCATCAAAATGCTTTAGATAAAATCAAAGTATATCAAGCAAACAAAGTAAAAACCGTATTATTAGAAGATGATGTTTTCACTTTAGAAAATGATGAAAATGATGATGATTTTACTCAAGTAGTTGAACAATATACATTAGGTAAAAAACGCCCCATTAGTATTGCAGAAATTGATCAAGCTGGTAATTTAGATAAATTTAAAGAGGATCTCAAAAAAGATTTAGATGCTTTGGATAAACTTTACATTAATTTACAAAAGTTTAAGACTAAAATTAATCAAGAAATTCAAAAACCTCATCAAAAATCCCATCATTTTAAATCCTGTGATGATAAATTAGAAAGACTGATTATAGAAATTATCAAAAAGCGTAAATCAAGAGCAAATAATCATAATCAAAAAGTGATTATTTTCACAGTTTATCGTGATACAGCTATCTATTTATTTAACCAACTTAAAGCTAGAGGTTTTGATAAAATTGCGATCGCATCGGGAACAGGTTCATACTCCTATGATAGTCCACACAAACAACCTATGGAGGCTATTTTAGAAAGATTTGCACCCTATACAAAGCTATTTTGTGAAAAAGAATGGGATTTTCAACCGGGAGATTTGACTTCTGATTTTAACGTTGAAAAATTAAGTTTAGAAGCATTTGTACAATGGAAAAATTGGATTATTGATCATGATCTGGAAACTTACGATAAACTAAATAAACCCATAGATATTTTGATTGCTACCGATGCTTTAAGTGAAGGACAAAACTTACAAGATGCTGACATGGTAATTAATTATGATATACATTGGAATCCTGTAAGAATTATTCAACGTATGGGTAGAATTGATCGGTTAGGTAGTCCTAATCAAGAAATTTTTGGGATTAACTTCTGGCCATCAGATAATATTAACTCCTATCTGAATTTACAAGGAAGAATTGAACAACGTATGGCCGCCATGAAATTAGCAGGAGCAGAAGTAGATCATCAATTTTCTGATAGTTTTGCTAAAATAGCTCATGATGAAGAATTTGATCGCAAAATGAATGATCTGATGATGCGACAAATGCAAACTACATGGGATGATATTGAAGTTAATAATCAAAATTTAGGTTTTGATAGTTTATCTTTAGAGCGATATCGTCAGGATTTATTAGTAGAATTTAATCGTGATAAAGATAAATATCGGCAAATGCCAAAAGCTGTATATACAGGATTTACCCCAGATCATAAATCTGGTATTTATAATGATTTGCAAGATAATTTGCAAGATGGTATTATTGCTTTATTAGGATATCCTGCTAAACCAGCTAAAAAATTAGATCATCAATATCAGGTATTTGATTTAATTTACATTGATAAATCAGGTAAATTAATTTTAACAAATCAAAAAGAGGTGTTAGATTTGCTAACCTTGTATAAGGATAATGAGCGATTTGTGCCTCATGCCATTGATTTTGGTGAACCTGCGGCAGTTGCAGAGTTATTCAACGCGCTTAAAACTTGGTTAACCAGTCAAGCAGTGCAGGAGGAACAAATGGCAGATGGTTCTGTGAAAAAGACGATGGGTAATGAAACATTGACAATTTTACAAGGTTTAAAAAAAGGTAATAAAGCCTCTATTGAGAGAATCAAACAAAATGTTACAGTTGATAGTAAATATCAGCCAGGTAATTTTGATTTAATCAGTTGGGTTTTAGTGACTGTGTAAAATATAGAACACGGATTAAACGTATTACACAGATTGCACGGACTTACGCAAAACATCACGAAAGTAGGGGTAATTCATGAATTACCCCTACGAAAATCATAGTAACAAACAATTAAAATCCATGAAATCCTTTAATCCGTATAATCCGTGATTCAGACATTTTTAGGAGTAAATAACTATGACTATTGCAGTTACAGAAAATATCCAATCACTTTATGATGTAGAGACAAAATTAGGACTACGGCGATCGCATGATCCAGATTTTTTCATAGAATGGTGTAGAGATTTTGCAGAATTAGAAGATACCGAAAAAACAACTCTAGATCGGATCAAAGGGTCTTATATACATCATATTAATCAAGGTTTTGTGTCTGAGGGAACGGTAAATTTGTTGATAGTTTCACCATTACTATTTTTGGCAGGTTTTCTGGAATCACCTTTGCGAAGTGAGCAGTCAGTTGAGATTAGCGATTATGATGGTAGTATTACTTATCATGGAAGAATTGATGCTTTAGTTTTAAATAACAACTTATGGATAGTTTTAGTGGAAGCAAAGCGTTCTAGTTTTTCATTTTTAGTGGCAGTACCACAAGCTCTTACCTACATGAAAGCAAGTCCAAATGGTGATAAACCAACTTATGGTCTCGTTACTAACGGCGATCATTTTATGTTTGTTAAACTGCAACAATCTCAATATGATCTTTCTGATGATTTTTCACTTTTTAAGCGATCGCGTAATGAACTCTATCCCGTGCTACAAATTCTCAAATCCTTTCAGAATCTATTAACGAATTTGAACACAGATTAAGTGGATTACTCAGATTGCACGGATTAAGTTATCTGTTATAGTTATAGATAAGGCATCATAGCATAACAAAGAATTAAAATCCGTGAAATCCTTTAATCCGTTTAATCCGTAATTCTGACCTTGTTTTTAGCCCTTTACGAATCTACGCAAACGCCAATGTTTTCTCCTGTTTCTGCACGGCAAAACGATTAACTGGACGACGTAAACCAAGGTTTTCTCGTAAGGTACTACCCTCGTATTCAGTACGGAATAGTCCGCGTTTTTGTAGAACCGGAACAACCAAATTTACAAACTCATCCAACCCAGTAGGCAAAATGGGAGGCATAATATTGAAACCATCTGCTGCACCATTGATAAACCATTCTTCTAATTGATCAGCAATAGTTTCAGGAGTACCCAAAATAGTACGATGACCCCGTGCAGTCGCCAAAGATAAATACAATTGACGTAGGGTAAGACCACCGCGAGTAGCTAAATCTGTCACCAGTTTTAAGCGACTCTTATTATTGTTAGTATCACTGGGTAATTCCGGCGCTAAATCATCAAAAGAATATTTTGATAAGTCTACGCCTTTATAATAATTTTTGAGGATTCCCCAAGCTACATCGGGATGAATTAAAGATTGCAAAAACTCATATTTTTCTTGAGCTTCTTCTTCAGTGCGTCCTATAATGGGGAAAGCTCCTGGCATAATTTTCAGATCATCAGGAGAACGTCCATATTTTGCTAACCTTCCTTTGACATCTCCATAGAACGCTTGAGCATCCCCTAAGGTTTGATTAGCTGTAAAAATTACTTCAGCAGTACGAGCAGCTAAATCTCTACCTGGTTCAGAAGCACCAGCTTGGACAATGACTGGATAACCTTGGGGTGGACGGGCAACATTTAACGGACCTTTAACAGAAAAATGCTTACCTTTATGGTTTAATGTGTGTAGTTTATCAGCATGAAAATAAACACCAGATTCCCAGAAGTGTTGAATGTTAAGAAAATCTTGATAAAAATAGCCCAAAATATGTTAAATTTTGGGCGAAGGATTAAAATATTTTGATTAACCATGATTATAAACTCATTTCCCAAGATTGTCAAAAATATCCTGGGAGGACTA
>JBJTTJ010000012.1:0-10220 GCA_046080125.1 Cuspidothrix sp. | reverse complement strand
ACTTTTGTCTTCTATATACAGCTGATTGTTTTCTAAGGTAATTTGAGCATGAAACTGAGAAATTTGTTTATTAGAGTCTAATACCACAGGAGACACCGTTTCACCATTGATAACCGCCGGAAGTTGGGACTCTTTTCGTCCGATAGCTATTGGCAAGTTAAAAACCTGTTCTTCCTGCTCCTGTGTCAGTTTATTTTCGGAAATTAGCTTGATTTGCATGGTTTTGATGCTCCCATTTACACCTTAACATCTTAGAGGGGGTTTGAAAAGTGTTCTCTTGTAATATACATTTTTACCTCTTAGTCCACCCCTATTAAGGGGAAACTCTGAAAATCCAGGGTTAGGGAGGAGTAAAAATATTTAATACACTATGAGAGACTTTTCAATCAACCTCCTATTGATTATTAATACATCAACATTCTGCTCTATTTCCATAGGTCTACTGAAAAATTTTAGATTTTTCAGTCCCTAATGTGCTAAACTATTAATTAAATATTAAGAATGTGTTCAAAAATCAAGGTAGATG
The DNA here is from genome assembly GCA_046080125.1 of Cuspidothrix sp. Taxonomy (GTDB): domain Bacteria; phylum Cyanobacteriota; class Cyanobacteriia; order Cyanobacteriales; family Nostocaceae; genus Cuspidothrix. The sequence goes on along the minus strand of JBJTTJ010000012.1, from coordinate 9,694 downwards.
TTGACAGGACTTACGCAAAAGGGAACGAAAGTAGGGGTAATTCATGAATTACCCCCAGGCAAGAATAAGGTTTTCAGTCACATCTTGCGTAACTCCTATTAATATAGAGACTATAGAACGTCTCTACAAGGGTTGTAGAAAAAGCTTATAGCCTTTCCCAGTCTCATAAGGTACACCCTAATTTATTTACCGTTCCCAGTTAAGAGTTCCCAGTTAAGAGTTCCCCGTCTTCACAGAAAGACTTTATCAGCAAACCCTAAATAGTGTTTTATAATTATGAATTTAACTTGGCTAGATAATAATAGTTGGCTGATGGAAATTGCTGAACAAAAAATACTAATTGACCCTTGGTTAATTGGTGATTTAACCTTTAATAATTTAGATTGGTTATTTAAGGCTTCTCGTTCTCAGGATCGGTCAATACCAGATAATATAAATTTAATTATCCTTTCTCAAGGCTTAGAAGACCACGCACATTTACCCACATTAAAACAACTTGATAAAAATATTCCTGTTGTTGCTTCCCCCAATGCTGCCAAAGTTGTAAAACAATTGGATTATCAACAAATAATCACTCTCAAACATGGTGAAACATTCGCTTTAAATAATCAAGTAGAAATTAAAGCTTTTCCTGGTTCTCCCATTGGACCTACTTTATTAGAAAACGGCTATCTACTTAAAGATTTGGCCAATAACTCTACATTGTATTATGAACCTCACGGCTATCATTCTCCTCAAATCAAAGAGATAGCACACATTGACGTAATCATTACACCAATTATTGATATCGCCCTACCCATAATCGGTACTGTGATTAAGGGAATGAATAGCGCCCTAGAAGTAGCAAAATCTGTAAAACCTCAATTTATGCTGCCTACAGCAGGAGGAGGAGATATTATATTTGCGGGAATATTGGCAAAATTGATTCAAACCCAGGGAAATATAGCGGAATTTCAGAGATTACTAGAAAAAAATGATTTAACAACCAAAGTCATCGTTCCTCACCCCGGCGAAAAAGTTATAGTTTAGCGAAGTTAAAATCAATGACAGTTTGAAAATGTTATTATCTAGATTTTACGGACTTGATGCGTCTGTATGAAGTTTAGTAAATATCTGAGGAGTGTGTTTAACAATGTCGAAAATTAGTGTTTCCCTAGCCTTGAGTATAGTAACTATAGCCAGCGGTTTCTTGTTAGCTGGTTGTGAAAATCCTACCCGTCCACCATCCACCGGCAGTGATACAATCTCACCTACAACTAAGGCGACAACTAGCACTACAATCGGTAATACCAAAGGCTTGAAAATTGGTAGTTTGTTACCTACAACTGGTGACTTAGCTTCCATTGGTCAACAAATGGTCGGTTCAGTTCCCTTACTTGTAGAAACCGTTAACGCTTGTGGCGGTGTGAATGGTGAGAAAGTGAGTTTAATAGAAGTAGACGACCAAACAGACCCCAAAGCTGGTGCTGCGGGTATGACTAAATTAGCAACTTTAGATAAGGTAGCTGGTGTAGTTGGTTCTTTTGCGAGTAGCGTTTCCACTGCGGCGGTTTCCGTTGCTGTTCCTAATAAAGTGATGCTGATTTCTCCTGGTAGCACCAGTCCTGTATTTACTGACAAAGCTAAAAAAGGTGATTTTAAGGGCTTTTGGGCGCGGACTGCTCCCCCTGATACCTATCAAGCATTAGCTTTAGCCCAACTTGCTAAGAAAAAAGGTTTTAAACGAGTATCTACAGTCGTCATTAATAATGACTATGGCGTGGGTTTTGAAAAGGCATTTGTAGACACTTTTGAAAAATTAGGTGGAACAGTAGTTAATAAAAATAAGCCTGTTCGGTATGATCCCAAGGCACAAACATTTGATACAGAAGCAACTGCGGCTTTTGCTGGGAAACCAGATGCGGTTTTAGGGGTGTTATATGCGGAAACTGGCAGTTTATTCCTCAAAGCCGCCTATCAGCAAGGTGTCACCAAAGGGGTACAAATTTTACTCACAGATGGGGTAAAATCCGCTAATTTTCCTGATCAAGTTGGTAAAGGTAGTAATGGCAAATATATTTTGTCTGGAGCTATTGGTACTGTTCCCGGTTCTAGTGGTCAGGGTTTAGAAAACTTTAATAAACTCTGGAAAGAGAAAAAAGGCGGTTCACCAGGAGAATACGCCCCTCAAGCTTGGGACGCTGCCGCATTATTAGTATTGGCCGCCCAAGCAGCTAAGGAGAATACAGGAGTGGGTATTGCTGGTAAATTACAGGAAGTATCTGCTGGTAATGGTACACCCGTAAGTGATGTGTGTGAAGGCTTAAAGCTTCTTAAAGAAGGTAAACAAATTAATTACCAGGGCGCAAGCGGTGATGTAGATGTTGACGCTAACGGCGATGTTATTGGTGTCTATGATGTCTGGACAGTGGAAGATGATGGCAAAATCAAGGTGATTGATCAAGTTAGTCCTAAGTAGGAAAGCAGGAAGTCCGAGGGGGAAATAATCTTCTTCTTCCCGAACTGTAGGGGCGAACGGCCGTTCACCCCTATTTAACTGAACTCCTATCTCCTAAAACCCACTGAAGTTATAACCAACTCCAAGGACAACACCAACATCAGTTTGATTAAAAAATCCAGCATTGACGGCAGCAGTAGCTGTAAATCTATTATTTAGGGGCACGTCTATACCGCCAGTGACTAAAAAAGCGGTTTCAGAGTCATCACCGATTTTAATGGCTGCACCTACTCCCAGGTAAGGAGCGATCGCTAAAGGTTCAGCAAATGGATCTCCTGATGGCAAGGAAAAATTGTAGGTGACGGGAGCAAGAATTGTGGTTTTATCACCGATGATAACTGATGGTCTGATGGATAGGGATTTGGTAAAACTAATTTTACTAATAACGGTGAAATTAGCATCACCCAAGGCTGAAGAATTGCCAGTTATACCAATATTGCCGCCAACACCGATATAACTACTACTACGACGAGGTGTTCCACCGATTTCAATATCGGATTGTGCTATGCGGTTAGATGGTTCGCTTTTTTCAGCGACTGTATTATCACCAGAATTGAGCATCGCTGATGATGTTTCTACAGTTCCCGGTACAGGTGTGAGTTTAGCTATTTCCTCTGTGGCTACGTTGGGGGTGATAATGGTTTCAGGTTGGGGTGTCTGAGCATTTGCTGCAAGTCCGCTACCTAAAACTACCAAAGCTGCAAGACTGGGTAAGGCTAAAAAACTCTTACGGACAATAATATCACTCATGTTCACTCCTCAGTAAATTAGAACTGATCCTATTTAGACACCATCCTAAGTTAACAAATTTCCTTAATGCTAACCATTTAACGCAAAAAGTGACAATTTACTAGGTCAATTCCACCGATAACCACTATATAGCAAGGCAAAGGGAAAAATGATATCTGCTGTTTTGGTTTTAGCTGCATTTTTAGATTATTTAATCGGCGATCCTTGGGGTTGGCCTCATCCGGTGCGTGTCATGGGGTGGGTAATTTCTCGGTTGACTAAATTAGCTCTCCAATATTGTCAAAATCCTGTTTCTGAGCGTCTTGCAGGAATTATCTTAGGGACGATTGTTATTATTGGTAGTGGGTTTATTGGTTGGATAATAATTCAAACTGCCAGGTGGGTGCATCCATTTTTAGGAATAGTTGCAGAAAGTATTCTTGTAGCTAGTTGTTTTGCTCTCAAAAGTTTACGAAATGCAGCGATGGAAGTGCTTGAACCTTTAATGAAGGGAGAATTACCATCAGCACGACAGGTTTTAAGTAATTATGTCGGTAGAGATACAGCTAATCTGTCAAAAGATGAAATTATGAGGGCAGTTTTAGAAACTGTGACAGAAAATGCTACTGATGGGGCGATCGCTCCACTTTTTTATTCTATAATTGGGGCATTTATTCCTGTAATTGGTGCTGCTCCTTTAGCTTTAGCATATAAGGCAAGTAGCACTTTAGATTCCATGGTCGGTTATAAGGAAAAACCTTATACTTATATTGGTTGGTTTAGTGCCAGATTAGAAGATTATTTAACTTGGTTACCCTGTCGTTTAATGGTCATAACTTTATCATTATTATCGTTAAAACCTATCAATGTTTGGCGAATTTGTCTCCGTGATGCTATTAAAGATCCCAGTCCTAATTCTGGTTGGAGTGAATGTGCTTATGCTGCAATTTTGGGTGTGCAAATGGGCGGCATAAATTGGTATCGGGGAGTAGCTAAGGAAAAACCACTTTTAGGAGATGCTATTTATCCCATTACTTCAGATTCTATTGATAAAGCTTTACAATTAACTCGATATATATTTTTATTATGGCTAGGTTTGGGAGTAGTCGTAATGATTATCTGAATAATATAGATATAATTATTGGGGGTTTATCTAATCTCAACAAGAAGATCCTCAACCTCTAATGGTAAGATAGTAATTAATTCAGAAAATCTGGCAAAATCGCCTGTATTGTGTGTAAGCAACCGAGGTATACCATAGACTAACATTGTAGCAACTATATTAGCATCATGTACCTGCTTACCACCAATATTAATTTCTGTCATTAATTTTAATAGTTTTTCAGTTACTAAAGCAGTATTTTCAGCAACATGAAAATAACTACTAAAATATTCTACATCAGCTACTAAAGAAGTAATAGGAATTGCTCCAGTTAAATCACTACGTCTTGTCATTCCTGATAAATATTCTCGCAAAGTTTGCCGACTAATCCACATTTCTATATCTTTATCAGCAAAATCTTGTAATCTTTGTATTGCTTGTGTGTGAAATGGTGATAAAGCCAAATTGCTATAAATCAGAATATTTGTATCTATAAAAATCGCTTTATCTATCATATAAATTTTCTCTACGAAATGTGAAATTATCAGCAACTAAACCTACAGGATAGGCTGAACATTTAAACTTCTTTGCTGCTAATTTTTCTGGTTTAACACTTTCATTAAGAACTATAACTACTTGATATTCACCTGCGGGGATATCTGGGGGTAATTGGAGTGTAATTTGTCGCTCTGGGGTAACATTCACAACTGTTTCTATTGTTTTCATTACCTTTTATCCTCAACAATATATACTACATTAAATCTTACTTTTTTTAGTCCACAAAGTCAATTAAATATCCAATAAACCATATCGTTTTTGCAAAGCTAATAACTTCATCCTCGCTTCCCCAGCATTATCAGCTAAATCAGCAAATTCCACAAACCTCTTTAATTCTCTTTTTAGTAAATTCCGTTCGACTTCAATAGTTTCTCTATCTAAATCTGGCGGTAACACAATCATATCAAAAATCGTTGCCCTTTCCTTACCAGGGTGAGGACGTAAAACCCGTCCCCGACGTTGAATAAATTGCCGGGGATTGCCTGAACTTGATAAAATGACTGCGGTTTTAATTGCGGGAATATCCACACCTTCATCTAAGCAGCGAATTGCCACTAAACCCTGCAATTCTCCACTTTCAAATTGATGACGTAAAATTTCTCTTTCTTCTAAAGAAGTGTTTGCTGTGTAGGTGCTGACTTTATAACCTAATTCTCCTCCCAAAATTTTAGCTACAGCTTTGAGTTGACGTAGAGAATAACGTTGTCCAATTTCCTGCGAACCATCACTACAATAAAAGAGTGTATGAGTAGTTTCTCGACGAGTTGCCATTAATTCTTGTAAGGCAATTAATTTATTTTCTGCTGTGCCAATTAACCGCGCTCTTTGGATTAATAATGATTTAAGGTCTTCGTTGTCTTCCAAATCTGCTACTTCTCCCATTTCTCGATCTCGATAGAGGATAGAACGACCGATTTTTTTAGTTAATTTTAAATAAGCTATACTCTCATTTTCTGTCAATTCTACTAATACCGGATTATAGATATAATGAACTAATGAACCTTGAGAAATGGCATCTTGTAAACTAAATTCAGGTTGAAGAATATTGCCAAAATAATCTAATAAAGATTGTGTTCCATCATCATCAAAATATCTTTCTGGTGTGGCTGATAAAGCTAGGCGTAAACCGATATTACGGGGTAAACTTTCCTCTAGTTTTGGCGCGCCTAAATTATGCGCCTCATCACCAACTATTAAGGTTTTAGGGGGAAAATATTTCAGTTGTGTTTGCAAACCTTCACTAATTAAAGTCGAGTTAGTAGTAATTACCGTGACGAAATCTTGAGAACCGGATGATAAATTATAGATTTGTGTAGAAAGTTGACTTTGCCAACTGCGTAAATTATCAAAGGCTAAAATCGGCTGTAAGTTAAATTTCTCACATTCTCTACCCCATTGAGTAACAAGATGACGATAGGGACATACTACTAACAAGACTTGTAAACCAATTTGTTGGTATAATTCACAAGCGATCGCTAATGCAGTAATAGTCTTACCACTACCAGTAGCCATTTTTAATGTCCCTCTACCATGATTAGCAAACCAGCTAGTCACAGCTTGGCGTTGATATCCCCGCAATTGCAGAGATAAAGGTATTTTTGGACATCCTGGTAATGATTTCTGAATTTGATAATTGCCCTTTTTCTCCCCCGTATAAGGTAATTTGAGTTGAAAAGTGGGCGTTTTCCTTACTGCATTTTGCGTTAAGTACATAAACTGGAATAATTAATTGGTAATGGGTAATGGGTAATTGCTAATTGCTAATTGCTAATTGGTAATCATCAGTAATTACTTATTTCTATTTGCCACTGACCACTGACATCCTTTAGTTATAATTACGCCAAATACCAACTAATAAACCTTGTACCTGTACCTCCGTTGCTGGTGCTTCTATGGGGAGATAATTGGGATTTGCAGGTTTAAGAGTGACAATATCATCGTGACAGTAAAATCGTTTTAAAGTTGTTCCATATCCTTCCACCCTTGCAGCAACGATAGTTCCATTTTTTAACTGATTTGGTTCAGCTACGGGGCGTAAAAATACTACATCACCATCTGCTATCAAATCTTCAATCATACTATCCCCAGTCACCCGTAAAGCATAGCTTTGGGCAGGTAATGATAAATTAGCTAAATCTAAATATTCTACCGCGTCCGTGAAAGGTTCTATTAACCCACCAGCAGGAATAGTTCCTAAAATTGGTACACCTTGTTTAGCGGGATGAAGTATACGAATTGTTCTAGCTTTACCTTCATTCCAACCAATGTAACCCTTATTACGTAAATGTTCTAAACGACTTTGAATGGGTGCGGGAGATTTCAAATTCATCCCTTGCATCATTTGGCGAATTGAGGGAGAATGTTGATTTAACTTGATATATTCAACCAACCATTCGTATAGTTCTTTTTGAGGTTCTGTCAGGTGTTCCATAATTTTATCGGGAAGTAAATAATAAATGTCCCTAGAACATTGGTACTACAAAAATCTTCCCTTAACAAGCTTTTATGAAATATTCATGACAATTGGTAACTAATAACAGTTAGCAGTTACCAATAGACAGTCTGGTGGTAATGAAATGTGCATAACCACCAAACCCTTGTAGGGAAAATTCATGAATTGTCCCCACGTCTTTTTCACCAGAAGTCTAATATGTTTATTGTACCCCAAGAACACTTACCAGTAAAGCTTTTTGAGCATGGAGGCGATTTTCTGCCTGATCCCAAACCCGTGATTGTGAACCTTCAATTACTTGTTCTGTAATTTCTTCTCCACGATGGGCTGGTAAACAGTGTAAAACAATTGCCTCTGGATCGGCAAGGCTTAATAATTGTTTAGAAATTTGATAGGGTTGGAAAACAGGAAAACGGTTATTGGCTTCATTTTCTTGTCCCATACTTGCCCAAACATCAGTATAAAGTACAGATGCACCTTTAGCGGCGGCTTCGGGATCGTGGGTAAGGATAACTTCAGTTTTATTATTAGCGATCGCTCTGGATTTTTCCACAATTTCCGCATCTGGGGAATATCCTGACGGAAAAGCAATTCTGACATTCATTCCCACCAAAGCACAACCCAACATCAGAGAATTAGCGACATTATTCCCATCACCGACATAGGTTAGGGTTAAACCGGCTAAAGTTCCGAACTTTTCTTGAATGGTGAGTAAATCAGCCAAAATCTGACAAGGGTGTTCTAAATCCGTGAGGGCATTGATCACGGGAATTTTAGCATACTTAGCAAAAGTTTCCAACTCCTGTTGGGCAAAGGTACGAATTGCCAGAACATCCAAATAACGATCTAACACCCTAGCAGTATCTTGGATAGGTTCTCCTCGACTCACCTGAGTGACATTGGGGTGAAGATCAATTACCTGTCCCCCCAATTGATACATTGCGACTGTAAAACTAACTCTAGTGCGTGTTGACGCTTTGGAAAATAACAAACCCAAAACTTTATGACAATGCAACTTGAGTTTTTCCGACTTTAGTTCAGTAGCTAATTCCAGAAGTTCTTGCAGTTCCCCAGAACTTAGATCTGCTAAACTTAATAAATCTCTGCCGATCAATGCTGCCATGCTTGATTATCTATTAAAGAACAAATGTTTTTCCGCGCCTTTAGCTGTGTCATAAGGAATACACAAATTGAACTGTACCAAATATTTTGTCATCAAGCCATAGCATGGTGAATACTTTTAAGTAGGATTTTTCTGTAAAATCCGGTCTCTGATGCATCCATGGTAATAGACATTTCCGGAAATGTCTATTACGTAAGTCCTAGTGATATTTGGGCGACAGAAAAATATTTTGCTTATCCTCTAGACAAATCCCATGGCTATGCTATAATATGAAATCAGTGAGCAAATGCAAACTCTGCTTACTAGGACTGCCAGTATAGCACAGTGGTAGTGCATCCGACTTGTAATCGGAAGGTCGCAGGTTCAAATCCAGCTACTGGCCTTAATAAAGCTGCAAATTTAACTGTCACTTGCCAAATTATTTGACTAGGTTGACAAGTTAAGCGGAAGGGGAGGCTATTTACTGGCCTGTATATAAGATTAGATATTTCCTCAAATTAATGTAGAGACGTTCTATAGAACGGAACGAATAAGGGTTGTAGAAAACGCTTATGTAATTTTCACCACAGGTCTATTGATCAGAAAAATCCTAATAATCAGACGGATTTTGAACATTTACCGCCTGAGTAAATGCTATGTTAGAGGTAATTCATGAATTACCCCTACGGTAAAAGATGTTATATGGATATCGGGTAGTAAAATCCTATTTAATACAAAAACCATAAAAATACCAGGAAGCATTTATTTAGCAAGTCCTAATTACTCATTTTCTGCTGGGGTAGTAACTACTAAATAGGCCTCCTTAGCAGCGGCCTGTTCAGCAGCTTTAATGGAGCGTCCTTTCCCCCGTCCTAGCATTTTTTCATGTAACCAAACTTCAGCAAAAAAACGCTCATGATTTTGTTGGGGTTGATTAATTTCCACAACTCGATACTCCGGTAAAACTTTAAATTGTGCTTGAGTCCATTCTTGCAAGGCGGCCTTATAATTAAGTCGAGCCGGGTCAAGACGGATTGCTTTTGTTAAGTCTTGGAAATGGGGGTCTAACCAAGGACGAATCAGGTCTAAATTGTTAGTGCTAAGATAAAGTGATCCGAGAACTGCTTCAAAAGAATCTGCTAATCGTGATTCTTGGCCGATATGATCAGCAGTAGCACTACCAGCCACCAATAAATATAATTCTAAACCATATTCTCTTGCTAATTGGGCGAGAATGCGATCGCTCACCAAAAC
>JBJTTJ010000011.1:0-6439 GCA_046080125.1 Cuspidothrix sp. | reverse complement strand
CGAGTATCATCCGTGGTAGACAAGCTGTCTGTATCAGTTTTTATAGGAACTATGGTCACGGGTATATTGTATTTAGCTGCGAGTATTTGCAAATCCTGGGCAGTACCCATACGCTTCTTGCCAAAACAGAAATCTTGGCCGACGCTAATTTGTTGACATTGGAGTTGTTGAACCAGAATTTTATCCACAAATTCCTCCGGGGAAAGAGCGGACAATTCTCTATCAAAAGGTAATAATACCAATTGTTCTACTCCAAGCGATCGCAATTGTTGCACTTTTTCATCCAGTGGTGTTAATAAATCACGGGGTTGTCCTGTAAAAAACTCATGGGGATGGGGATCAAAAGTAACAACGGTTGAGTAAGGTCGCGGATTTTTGCGGGCTGGGGGGGTTGAAATTTCTCGACTTTCACCCCATACTGACTGTAATATCGGCTGAATTACTCTTTGATGACCAAGATGAACACCATCAAACTTACCAAGAGCAACAGCAGTTGGTGTCAGCAGCCCTTCTGTTGAAGAACCAACCCATACAGAACACCCGTTTTGAGACAAATTTAACACTTGGATTTTGGGATGTTAGGTTTATTATCACTATCAGCGTTGAGGCTTTCAAGCTGCTATAGCAGGAGGCAGAAGGGAAAGCTTTTAAGTTTCAGTTTGTCTCTCATTCAACTGCACACTGCTATAGATATCTAATCACCAATCTAATCTAAAATCGAGGCCTCCGTTGATTAAATTGGTTTTTGAGTAGGTATACCAACCCCACGAGGGAAACTAATTGGCGTATTACCTACTTTACGTAAATATAGACAATGGCGCATACTCTGACTCAACGGCGTGGTAAACTGTTCAATTAATTCAATTTCCCCACCTAACTGACTCACTGCCGTTTCTAAACTCTCATTTTCTGCTTCACTCCAACTACCGCGATAAATAACCGCGAACCCTCCTTTTTTCACTAAAGGCAGAGCATATTCAGCGCACACAGACACATTACTTACAGCCCGAATTACTGCCACATCATAATTTTCTCTATGTTGACGTTGTTGACCAATTTCTTCGGCTCTCCCCAGTAAAGTTTTACCATTCTTCATCGCCAAAGCTGATAACATTGTCTCCAAAAAAGCGATTTTTTTTCCCGTAGCATCCAACAATGTTACTTGAGAACTAGGAAAAATCAAACCAATTGGCACACCTGGAAACCCCGCTCCCGTACCAATATCAATTATCTGCCTATTCCGTTCAATACTGGGGATAAATTCTTGTTTTGGTGCAATTCCCCGCAAAGAATCCCAAAGATGTTTTTCCCAAAATTCCGTTGGTGCAGTAATGCGAGTTAAATTTAGTTGGCGATTGCCCTCAATAATTAATTCATACAGCTTTTGGAATTGCTGAACTTGAACATTTGTTGGTTGCCAATTTAAGGTTTGTTGCCATATTTGAGCCATTTCTGGCAAACTCTCGTGAGTTAAAGATTCTATATCCATTATTTATTTAAAGTAGTTGTGCACAATAAACTTTATAATTAGCACGGGCAGCTAAAAGCAGGGAATTGCCAAGACGGATTTTTCCTCATTCTGATAGTGAAGCCATACTTCTATACGGGTAAATGACCGTTAAACCCTACTAAGCTCCCGATTTTAAAACCCCATGATCTAATGTCCAAAAATAATCTGCTATTGGTAACATATCACTAGCATCGTGTGTGACAACTAACAATGTCCAATCTTTTTTCAGTTTGGCTAATAAATTCACAAGTTGCCGACGCATTGACCAATCCAACCCCGCAGTAGGTTCATCTAATAACAATAAATTTGGTTTGCGAATTAACTGCACTGCTAGGGCTAAACGTCGTTGTTGTCCTCCGCTTAAAGCGTTAGGTGATGTAGATAAAGATAAGTCATTTAATCCTACTTCTGCTAATGCCTGTCTAACTTGTTCTGAGCTTAGTTCGGGATGTCCCAAGCGTAATTCTTCTAAAATTGTCCCCCCGCAAAAATGCCGTTCGGGAAACTGAAAGACTAAACCGGCTAATTGTTGCAGTTCTTCGGCAATAAGTCCCTGTTCTCGCCAGAAAACTCCCCCACCAGTAGGATTAGCTAATCCAGATAAAATTTCTAATAAGGTGCTTTTACCTGAACCAGAAGGCCCAATAATTAAACCTAGTTTCTGCGGTGGTAATTCTAAATTTATCCCCTGAAGAATGGCTTTTGGGCAAGCTGTGGGGTGATAGGTTAAATTTTTAAGATATAGCATTTGTTAAGATTAGCATTACTAAGTCGCGGAAAATTTTGATTAGTAATTTATGATTTCCTATTTTGGTTTTTTAGTAAAAAATGCAACAGTGTACACCGTAATTATTCACAAAAATCATCATGGTCAAACCGCTTTTAATTACTCCTTCAGCTAGATTTTGCCAACCTTCTCCAAGGCAGGTGACTTTTATCACAGCAATTTTATTAAATATTTTAGCCTATCCCTCCTTTGCGGGCGATCCCTTCCGTAGTCGAGAACCTCATAAAATTGGCGATCGCACGGAAGCCGCTTTTAAAGCTATTTTCTATCAGGGAAATTACTCAGTAGCTAAAGATTCTTTACAACAAGCCATGTCTAGGGAAGCCAACGAACCCCTAATTTACGCTATTCAAGCTTCTTTGGCCTACACAGATCAAGATTGGGCTAATTTAGAAAAGTACGGTCGCCAAACCCTAGAAACTGGACAAAATCTCATTCCCAATGATCCATTACGTGGTAACTTATATACTGCTGTCGGTCATTTTTTGGTAGGTGCAGTAATTATCAGCCGAGAAGGAACTGTTAATGGTGCACCTCAAGCTTTGAGTAGCTTACGAAAAGTCTATCAATATCTTGACCGAGCCGAAGAAATTTCTGCTAATGATCCAGAATTAAATTTAATTCGCGGTTATATGGATTTAATGTTAGCCGTAAATTTACCTTTTATCAGTCCAGATGATGTCATTGCTAGATTAGAAAAAAATGCCGCCCCTAGTTATTTGGTGGATAGGGGTATTGCTATAGCCTACCGGGACTTAAAACAATACTCTTCAGCTTTAGATTATATCAACCGCGCTTTAAAAACAACCCCCGACAACCCAGAGATATACTATCTCAAAGCCCAAATTCTCCATGAAAAAGGAAAAAAGGAAAAAAGTCAGAGTTTAATTAAAGAAGCAATAACTCATTTTGATAAAGCATTAACCAAAAAATCCCAACTTCCTGCTAATCTAGTCAAACAAATTGAATACGAACGCAATCAAGCTGTTAGTGGTCAGTAGTCAGTTGTTAGTGGTCAGTGGTCAGTTGTCAAGCCACTTTTGACTTTTGACTTCCGCTCTGCGGCGGTTGTTCGTTGTTCGTTGTCATGAAATTCTAGTTATACCAATTACCAAAATGCAAATACAATTTCGTGAATTTAATCCTTTTGATGTGTGGATGTGGTTGAAGTTTAGCACCATTCCCTCCCAACAAGAAAAAAAATATGTAGAAGAAGTTTTCAACTCTTGGTTTTATCTTGGTAAATTGGGCGCATTTAATGCCGAAAACTTACAAGTTCAAGACACAGGATTTGATATTAGTTATATGAACTATGATCAAGAAGGCTATGATAAAAGTCTATTGGCATTGATGCACAATATAGGTGAATTTGAATATGAAGGAGAATGGATGCGTTGTTGGTTTGATTTAGGTACAAGCGATGCGATCTCTTTAGACATTCTCATTAACGCCCTCAGCCAACTTAACGAAGAATACGTCACCATTGAAGAACTATACATTGGTGGCGAAAATTCCGATTGGCCAATAGAAGATAGTGAAACTCGCGCCTATTCCACCTATAATAATTAATTGCCATCATGAATAAAAAAGGTCAAATTCGAGTCATTGTTTTAGCACTCATTCGAGATGATAATCGAATCTTTGTTTCAGAAGGATATGATCGCGCCAAACAATCTACATTCTATCGCGCTTTAGGTGGTGGCGTGGAATTTGGCGAAACTAGCCGCATCGCCTTACAGAGAGAATTTCAGGAAGAAATTCAAGCCGAATTAACTAATATTCGCTATCTAAATTGCATTGAAAACCTATTTACTTTTGATGGTAGACAAGGACATGAAATCATTCAACTCTATCAATGTGATTTTGCTGACCCTCGATTTTATCAAATCGAAAGTTTAACTTTTTCAGAAACCCCAGAACGAAAACATCGCGCCTTATGGATAGACATAGCTAAATTTCAATCAGGTGAATTAAGATTAGTTCCCGAAGTTTTCTTTGATTATTTGTAACTCAGGGAACAGGGAACAAAGTAGGTTGGGTTAAGCGATAGCGCAACCCAACAAAAGGGTTGATAATGTTGGGTTTTCTTGCGTCAACCCAACCTTGTATCTTAGAGGTATGTTAGAAGAAGTGGTAGAGGCGTTTGGGGTGGGTCTCTACAATGGTTTTACATAAGATATAGTAAATTTATACTATTAAGAGGTATTTAATAGATATGAATGTAGGAAAAATAATGTTAAAAATTGTATCAGCAGAAAATGGTCAAAAAAGATAAACTAATTGAAAAATTAAAAAATAGCCCCAACAATGTAAAGTTTAGTGATATTCGTAAACTGTTAGAATTAGACAACTTTGTATTAGATAGAATAACAGGTAGTCATCACATATTTATCAAAGATGAAACAATCGTAGTAATTCCAGTTCATAATAATCGGGTAAAATCAGTTTATGTTAAACGAGTATTAGAATTAATAGAAGGAGAGTAATCATGAATTATCCCATAGTTGTTTATCCCTGTGAAGAAGGCGGTTTTGTAGCAGAAATTCCAGCATTAAAAGGATGTTTAGCACAGGGTGAAACTTTAGAAGAAACATTACAAGAATTGATAATTGTCAGAAATTTGTGGTTAGAAACAGCCGCCAAATATGGTCAAAAATTACCAGATGTTGAACGTGCTATTTCCCAGGTTAAAGCACTTAGTAATGTATAATTAACTGTCTGATAGCGTAGCGTGGCGCCAGCCATATCAGGATAACCAGGATGAAAGGATTAACAGGATTATATTTGATATTAATATTCTGGAATATTAAAATTAGCGCAATTTCAGAAAATGTAGATGAATATTGATAAAACATCCCGTACATCCTCAAATCCTGGACATCCTGATTCAGACAAAATGCAACTTCAGAAAATGTCCCCGAAATTGATTTAGTTGTAGGAAATATTTTAGAATCAATACTTGCATAGCAAACCCATAAATAACATCAAGGTTGTATTTGCAAACCTTAGTTATCGGGATTACAGAAATATTAATCAAAGCAATAATGTTTTTTTACGTCGCTGATAATTTCTCATGTACACGACATACCACCCGGAAAAGTGACTAAATCTCCCTTACCCAGCACTGCTAGTTTATCAGCATGGGGGGGTGACAATGACGTTACCTTCCAAAAAGTAACAAGTTTTTTGACTATCGTCAGTCTAAGGAAATGTGGATACTTCCTTTTTTCTTCGCCACTGGAACACACCCAACTGATTCAGATACTCTTAACTAGGTTGATGTTCGATTTTAATGCCCATGAGCTATTTCACTAAACTCTATTTAGTAGTAAGATTGGATGTCTTCATCACATTTATCTACTAGATAACATAATGCTCGAAAACGCAAGCCTACAAACTGTTCATAGAGAGGGTTAAATTTGCATAGAGGGGGAATGTGGCCAATTTTGTTACCGAAGACAATAATATCACGCTCAAAGGGACATTGAGCAGGGATCAATTTAGCAATCAATCTTGCCAACTCAGGATTATTAATTTCGATATTGTCAAACCACTGACGGACTTTTTGCAATAAATTAAACTTGTTTTTAATGGGTTGGTTTTCTGTAATTGGATTGATGAAAGTAGAAATTACCATTGGTTGTGCATTTGTTTTTAACATGGCCGTAAATCCTGTGTGGATGAAAAGAATAAACTTGCACCTTGGCGATTTTGATCACCAATTATTTTAGCAATTTTCCCTGAACTTGATGAAATGTAAAGCAGTTGAACTAATTGCTATTTAAACTGGGTTTATGTGAAATAACTGTTCAGTTGAATACAAAATAACAAAGAAATAATAAAAATGGTATAGTCTGTGATTATGGATTCCTGATATTGCATATAGTAATCTCATATAGGACTCCCATTTGCATTTTTAAATCTCCTAAAACCCTTGTGCCTCTTGCCATCCTACACAAATGATTTCACGAATCACATCGGATTCCTGTTAAAATACTGACTTCATCTAAACCTCCAGGAGACCCCCACCAAAACTGTACTCAGTTTGGTGATGGGAGGAATGGAGGGTTAATTGTGAAACGTCCCTTGAGTAATTTTGTGCGCCAGCACAAACAATGAAGAAGTTAAAGCATCTCTAATTG
>JBJTTJ010000010.1:0-4607 GCA_046080125.1 Cuspidothrix sp. | reverse complement strand
AGTCCTCCGAGTCACCATCGCCAGAAGCACCTGTACCACCCCCATCTGAAACTACATCATCTCCTGAGTCGAATAGTAATTCAGAAAATAGTAATTAGTCACTAGAAAGCACCTGAATAGTTTGATAAGGTATCTAGATTTTTATTGATTCAACTATGACAGCTTGTCTTTTGACACCGTTGCCATTAATAGAGAAAATGCCAATTGATAATTTTTTGTACCTGGTGTGAGTTCATAGAATATGAATAAGAGTTTTTTTTTCCTACCAGTTTCTTTCTTGATGATACTGGTGGTACATCCTGTTATGGCTGCTGATAATGAGAATAATAAAAAAGCCGTAAATTCAGATATTCCTAATTTAAAGGAAATTCAATTCCCCGCGACAAATGCTAAATTATTAACTCAAAAATCAGCCGAAAATGAAGTTAAACCACAAGCAGATGTCACACCTACAGATAATGCAGATATTTCTGTAGAAGCTATTGGTGAAAAAGATATTATTCCCGAATCTACTCCCACCTATGTAATTGAAAAAGAAGAAATTCAAAAACAGGGTGCAACCAGCGTTGCTGATGTTTTGAAAAGAATGCCTGGTTTTGCTATTAATGATGTTGGATATGGTGCAGATATTCACACAGGTACATACTATCGAGGAGCTTCAATTAATCAGTCTGTATTTCTGATTAATGGTAGACCAATTAATACGAATATCAATACATATCATGGTGGAACTGATTTAAATAGTATTCCCATAGAAGCCATTGAAAGAGTCGAATTATATAGTGGTACTGCATCTTCTTTATATGGTTCTTCAGCCTTTGGAGGAGTTGTTAATATCATTACCAAAGAAGGTTATGGCAAACCAAAATTCAATGCTAGTGCAGAATTTGGTTCATTAAACTTAAACAATCAACAGTTAAGTTATGGTGGTTCAAGCAATAAGGTTAAATACAACTTCAGCTTTGAAAGATTCTTTGTAGATAACCGTTATTCTGTACCTGTGGGTGCTGCAAATAGAGATATTGAAGGCAAATTATCTAATGCAGATACAGCTACCAGCACTTATTTTGGTAGTGTAGGCATAGATTTAGATCCTAAAAACTCCTTGAATTTAGATGTAACTACCCTCAGTAGTCGTCGGGGGTTAATTTATTTCGGTTCTCGATATTCTGGTTTACAACTACAAAAAGACAGATTAGATCATGATGGTTTGAATCTTGGGTTATCTTGGAAAACTCGACTTGGTAAGGGAGATAATTCCAATTTAACAACTACATTGGGTTACAACCGAGATTATTTCAGCACTTATGGACCAACAGTTGATAATAGAGGTAGAGAATATTATAGAACTGGAGTTTTAGATACACAACAGTTGAAAGCTAGAATAGATCATGAATGGAAACTGAGTCCAAATAATCAATTACGGTGGGGTATAGATTTAAAAAATACCGATTTAATGGGCGATGTTTTGAGTACAGACCCGGCGAGAATTGCTAAAAACGAAAAAGAAGACAGAAGTGTCTTTAATACGGCTTTATTTGCTGTCAATACTTGGAAAATTAGCGAAGCTTTACAAGCAGATGTAGGATTAAGACAAAACTTTGATAGCCAATTTGGGAGTTATTTTAATCCTAGTTTTGGTGTACGTTATGCTATTAATCCAGCTATTGCAGTGCGTGGAAGTTGGGCAGGAGCGCAGCGCAACCCTGGTTTAGATCAATTATATGTGTTTGATACGGTTCATAATTGGAATCCTAACCCCAATTTAAAACCAGAAACAGGTTCTACTTGGACTGCGGGAATAGATGTCAGATTATCTAAAAATTTGTTAGTACAATTTACTTATTTTGGTAGTAGTTTAGATAATCGTTTGGGAATAATTAGTGGCAGATGGGAAAACATTGGTTTAGTAGATACCAATGGTTTAGAAGCAGCATTACAATTTAAAATTGCGCGGGAATGGTCAACTTTTCTCAACTACACTTATACAGATGCTCAAATCAAAACTGGCACTGAAAAAGGATTACAGTTAGGCTTAATTCCCTACTCCTTACTACAAACTGGTATTGGTTATCAAAAGAATGGCTGGCAAGCTAATTTATATGCTACTTATAATAGTGGTACTCGTCGTTCTGTTTTTAGTAGGAATATACCGGGGGAACGGAGTACAGATTTTGCGCCATCTTTCTTTAATTTAGATTTTAGTGGACGCATTCCTCTAAATAAAAATTTGGGTCTAACTTTTTATTTGGAAAATCTTCTCGGTGAACAATATGAAAGAGTGAATCGAATTTATAGCCCTGGTTTTACTTTCCGTGTGGGTTTAACTTCCAGTTTATAGAATTTTGTAGATTTGGTTGGGTTGCGCTATCGCTTAACCCAACCTACGGTTCTACGCTTCTGGATCAATTCCCAATTCTCGCAATTTTGCAGCTAATTTTTCCGCTCTTTGATGTTCATGGGTAGGTTTGAAGATATAGCTTTGTTACAAATCGAATTTCTTATGCTTTTCGATGTTTTCTTTTTGTACATTGATTTTTTGTAATAGTTCTAAAGCAGGTCTAGATGCACCCCTATCCATGTTTAAAGTCAACAAGCAACCTGGACATTTGAACTCAGATTGAGATAGTAAGCTATATATGGACATTTCAATGAAAAAATTGCACTTTGGACATGGTATACCAGGAGAACGGGGCTGTTTTGGTACTACAGACATAGATTAATATCCTTGGAGAAAATATAAAGTTCAGGATTTTGCCTTTGGCAAGTAAAATGATCAGCTGATATGAACCAGAGTTACTTTAATGCTATGGAGAATCCCCTGGAGAGATTGTTTCGCTCTGGGCTGATTTTAATCGGCTGTGTTGTGTGACAAATGTGGTACCATTAAATATTGTCATTAAACCTGCTAATCCCACGGGTAAGTCTGCTTGCTTCATATGCACAGTTATTTTCATATTAGAATCGAGACTTGAAGAAGACAGGCGAGCCTTAAATCCTTTTAATTCTCCAATTTCCCCATTGTCAGCTTTCTCCTCTACAGATTTAACACCATTCTCCAGCGCTCCCTTTTGTCCAGCAGGATCACTTTCGTATTCAACTTCTGAAAAAAGGCGAATGTTAAAATCAAAATCTGCTTGCTGAATTTGTAGCAGTGGTAGTGGAATTAGAGATAAAAGTGGAACTTGAACGCGGAAATAGTCATCTTCCCCGGTCTTGGGATTAGCCTGGGTATACCAGAATGTCACCATTTTGAGGCGGCCGAATGGTTTTCCCGTTTGTGGATAGTATCTAGAACTTACGCAAAATGTAACTGCAAGGCTGATTCTTGGGTGGGGTAATTCATAAATTACCCCTACTTTCGTTCTGTTTTGCGTAAATCCTGGTATGCTTAATATGCAAGAAATCGGAATTAATTATTAAGCAGCTAAATTTAATTCCTGAGAGGATGTCTGATCGCTTGACATTCAAGACAGTCGCTACGGTTTTACGCTTCTGGATCAATTCCTAATTCTCGCAATTTAGCAGCTAATTTTTCTGCTCTTTGATGTTCTTTATCTGCTCTTTGTCGTTCCTCCTCTGCTTTTCGTCGTTCCTCCTCTGCTTTTCGTCGTTCCTCCTCCGCTTTTCGTCGTTCCTCCTCTGCTTTTCGTCGTTCCTCCTCTGCTTTTCGTCGTTCCTCCTCTGCTTTTCGTCGTTCCTCCTCTGCTTGTTCTGAACTCCACAGTAGTAAATTACCTGATTTATCCCACCAACGTAGCCAGTTCATGGTCTGTCCTAGCCTTTCCCCAGACCAGATTCCGAGGTATAATTCCAGTTGTGGAATCCATATCCGTTTCTGTGAATCTGCGGAATGAAGCGTATATTTGTTATCTTGTAAATAACGCGCTTCCAGACTACCTTCATAGGGGTCATAGGTGATGTATGTGGGTACTTGCAGAATCTGCTCGTAAAAATGCAGTTTCCCATAGGGAGGTGTTGATCTAATGGATAGTTCTCCACCCTCTGCTTCCGAAAGAAATTCCATTACAATTGCGATCGCAGCACCATCTGTATTAGGGGTATAACTAAGACGAATTACCCCCTCTGGTACGGGATGCACTTGAGGAACATAAAACCAGTCGGGAGCTTTGACAATAATCTTTTTATTAATTGTTGCTACCAGCCCCAAATTCGAGCCAATTAGCATTTCTGGCTGAATATAAGCTGAAGCTCCCAAAGCATCGGTTAAAGCCGCAGCAAGGGCGGGTTGTTGAATATTTTCCACAGGATCATCTGGTAATATAAAGTTAGCTGGTAGGGGTTCCCAGGTGATGGTTGCTTTGGCTTTGATAGACGGGGCTTCGAGTACCATTATATTAACCCTCAACCAGAAATGTTTGTGTAAATTAACTAGAGTATATCAAAGTTTGGTCACGAATTTCAATCACTACGATCATCGTCCAATTTTTTCACCAATCACTAATACTATTCTCATCCCAGATTTGCAGTTTCAATTCTTGGAGATAGGCCAAACCATTTTGGATTTGTGCATCTGTTCCTTGCAAATCTAATTCAAACCATCCGTCACCGACGGCATTTTGTCCAAGAATTGCCGCTTTAATATT
>JBJTTJ010000009.1:0-9160 GCA_046080125.1 Cuspidothrix sp. | reverse complement strand
TTTGATGATTTTGAGGAGGTTATTTGTCACTTAGGACACCCTGCGGGAAGTGAAAAGTAGGGGTAATTCATGAATTACTCCTACGCAAAAACAAAGAATTGTATTTAGGAATGTTTGCTATCTGTTTTTCTATGATCTTGTTAATAACTTGACTATATATGGCGACACAGATTCCCACTATAATCTAATGATAGGACAAAAAGTTTAAGTAGCACAGGCTTCTAGCCTGTAAACCTGCTCAAATAAAACTGTGAAATGAGCAGTGTTAATTAATTTGAATAGATAACAGGCAGGATGCCTGTTCCACAATTCAAAGTTAAATTATATTAACTAAAAATTCCTTCCGCAAAAAAGGATAATCTATTGTTCCTTTAACTTGAATAGTTAATACAAGCAAGATGCTTGTGCTACTGTGACTTCAGGTTTTTTAATTATACAGTTTAGCTGCACATCAATTTAATACTGTTAATAACCTGACTATATACGGCAACACAGATTCCCACTATAGTCTAATGATAGGACAAACTCAGGAAACTGTCAAGGCTTGATCATAAACAGGGCTCAGCCATACCTCCGTATAGGCGAACTGCTGTTCGCCCCTACTGAACTGCTGACTAATTAACGAAATAAACTACTGAGTGAATTATCTTCATGAATCCGCCAAATTGCTTCTCCCAATAAATTAGCAACAGAAAGAGTTACTAATTGGGGAAACTGATTGGTTTCTGGAATAGGAATAGTGTTAGTAACTATCACTTCCTCAAACACTCCACTGGATAATCTCTCAATTGCTGGTGGGGAAAATACAGCATGAGTAGCACAGGCATATACCTGACTTGCTCCTTCTTGACGCAGCAACTTAGCGCCCTCTGTGATTGTGCCACCAGTATCAATCATATCATCCACTAATATAGCGGTTTTGCCCCTGACATCACCAATCACATTTAACACCTCAGCGACATTATGAGCTTGACGGCGTTTATCAATAATGGCCAAGGGAGCATCATCGAGTTTCTTCGCAAATGCTCTTGCTCTTGCTACCCCACCCACATCAGGAGAAACAACAACAATGTCCTGTAGCTGTTTACTAATTAAATAGTCTAGAATTACTGGTGAACCATATACATGATCAAAGGGGATATCGAAATAGCCCTGAATTTGCGCTGCGTGTAAATCCATTGCCAGAACTCGGTTAGCACCTGCTTGGGTAATTAAGTTAGCAACTAACTTCGCTGTAATGGATTCTCTACCTGCGGTTTTGCGGTCAGCACGAGCATAACCATAATAAGGAATTACTGCTGTAATCTGTCGTGCCGAAGCTCGACGACAGGCATCAACCATAATTAATAATTCCATTAAATGATCGTTGACGGGTTGACAGCAAGGCTGAATTAAATAGACATCACAACCGCGAATGGATTCCTGAATTTGAACATAGAGTTCTCCATCAGCAAATCTTTTACGAATCATGGGTCCTAGGTCCATACCCAGATAACGGGAGACTTCTTGTGACAATATGGGATTGGCAGAACCAGAAAACAACCGGAGACGATTATTGTCTGATATTCCCGTTGTTACTGATTGGAGTGGCAAAGTTGTAGAACTCAGCACAGCAGATCCTCGAAGTGCATTCATAGATATATGATCAGAGATTGAGCAAATTCAGTTGAAATGGAGTCAACAAAACATCTGTGAGTTTTGTCGAAGTTTTTATACAAACCTGAAATATTTCTCCATAAAATTAACATTTCCTAATTTTTTAGTCTTTGTAGGGAAGAAACCACTGGTAATTTAACTGCCATCTAGGCGGCTATGAAACAGTTTCAGGGTTACAACTTTACCAGATTGGGGTATGCTGCCAAAATCTGGAGATCAATTAATTGAGTATAGATTAGTCGGTTACTGATTCTATCTTGTTTTTGATCTAGAACAGATTCTTATGACAAAAGTTCTTTCCTGCTCACTTGGTAGTTTAGTGGTACACCTAGCATATATTACCGAATGTACAGATAATTATTTATGATACTTACTAAAAATATAGAAATGCTATTTCTAGCTTGACCATAGAGCCATAAGACAAGATAGAATTTTAGTATACACTTTCTATGAGCCTGAAAAACACAGGACGATCGCGGATGCGACAATTAACACAATTAACGTTATCTTGTGAATGGATTATGCTTTTGCTAAGTTCTACCTCAGTTGCTATTATATTCAGTCAATAGATCATGCAATCACCAATTACAGTTGGTACTATCCTACAAAGTCGTTACCATATCGTTCACATTATTGGCCAAGGGGGATTTGGTAGAACCTATCTGGCCGAGGACCAAAGACGCTTTAATGAGCTTTGTGTAATTAAGGAATTAATTGCCCCAGTAATGGGAACATCCCCTAGTGAGAAAGCACAGGAGCTATTTGAACGTGAAGCAGCTATTCTGTACCAAATACAACATCCACAAATTCCTAAGTTTCGAGAAAAATTTGCCCAAAATGAAAAGTTGTTTTTGGTGCAAGATTTCGTCCCTGGGAAGAATTACCGCCATTTACTCAGAGAGCGTCAAAACGCAGGTAAAGTTTTTGGTGAAGGGGAAGTTTTACATTTTTGTAAGAATTTGTTACCTGTACTTAGCTACATTCACGGATTAGGAATTATTCATCGGGATATATCACCAGACAATATCATTTTACGGGAAGATGATTCTGTGCCTGTGTTGATTGATTTTGGTGTGGTGAAGGAATTAGCGACAAAATTGCAATCGGCCGCACCTACATCTGTCACTACTGTGGGTAAGTTGGGTTATGCTCCTAGTGAGCAAATGCAAACGGGAAGAGTTAGTCCTAGTAGTGATTTGTATGCTTTAGCGGTGACGGCGATAGTATTGTTAACTGGGAGAGAACCAGCAGATTTATTTGATGAACAGCAGTTAACCTGGTACTGGCAAAGATGGGCAAAAGTTAATCCCCAATTTGCGGCCGTTTTGCAAAAAATGTTAAGTTATGTGCCCAGTGAACGTTATCAAACGGCGGAGGATGTGTCTCAAGCGTTGTCACAGACCCAGGTAGAAAACATATCAAAGCACGATTTATCTTCCTTAAAAACC
Source organism: Cuspidothrix sp. (assembly GCA_046080125.1). Taxonomy (GTDB): domain Bacteria; phylum Cyanobacteriota; class Cyanobacteriia; order Cyanobacteriales; family Nostocaceae; genus Cuspidothrix. The sequence goes on along the minus strand of JBJTTJ010000009.1, from coordinate 6,056 downwards.
CTTGCTGTTGGCAATCGTGTCCAACCTACATCAAACGCGACTGAATCCACATCTTCAAGTTCTGACCGCGAAAGTCGTTCTATTTTAGATAATCCTTTGTCCTTGGGGTTAATTGGTGGTGCTGTGGTGATTTTAGCGGGATTTGGTTCTTGGTCATTAGTAAGTACACTTAAAGGTCAATTACAGAGTAAACCAGAAGCAAGAACAACACCACAATCTTTTCCTTCCCCAGTTATTCCTAGTGGGAGTGCATCCACGCCGACACTTAGTGCTACACCTACGCCTGTTAATAACGAACCTGTTATTAGTCGTAAACGCCTAGAATTAGATTCATCTAATAAAGCAACAGCAGATGGAATAATAAAAGAAAATAGTTTAGTACAATACAGTTTCCGGGCTAAAGGCGGACAGGATCTAATTGTATCTGTTAATTCAGGTAGTGGCATTGTGATGACCATTCTCAACCCTGATGGGGCAATCATAAATCTTAATGATCAAGAATCTACATCTTATGAGGGAAAATTATCTGATAGTGGTAGATATACTATTCAATTAGGTTTGGCGGGTGGCATACCAGAGAGTAGCTATAGTTTAAATCTAACTTTAATAGAACCTGCACCAACAGCAACGCCCACACCAACAGCAACGCCCACACCTACGGAAACCCCCACACCTACGGAAACGCCCACACCAACAGCAACGCCCACACCTACGGAAACCCCCACACCTACGGAAACCCCCACACCTACGGAAACGCCAACGGAGACCTTCAATGGCACTAATTAACGTTAAATTAGGAGAAGAGGCCTATATTAGCAGAAAACCTTGTTGAACACTTTACTGATTACGGGAACTGACACAGAAGCTGGTAAAACCGTCCTGACTACCGCTTTAGCCGCTTATTGGCAAAAATATTATCCTCAGCGCAAATGGGGGATAATGAAGCCTATTCAATCGGGTGTGGGGGATAAAGAACTTTACCAAACTCTGTTTAATCTGGAACAGTTGCCGGAGGAGATTACACCCTTGTATTTTCAAGCACCTTTAGCACCTCCCATTGCGGCGGTTAAGGAAAATCGCTCGATAGATTTGGCTATTGTCTGGCAGACCTTATTAAAATTGCAAAAACAACGGGATTTTGTGTTGGTAGAATCTTTGGGCGGTTTAGGTTCACCAATTACTGATGAGTTGACAGTAGCGGATTTAGCAGGTGAATGGCGATTACCCACATTTTTAGTTGTACCTGTAAGATTAGGAGCGATCGCTCAAGCTGTAGCTAATGTATCATTAGCTAGGCAAGCTAAAATCAATCTGCGGGGAATTATTCTCAATTGTACCCAACCCCGCACGGAGTCCGAAATTGCTGATTTAGCGCCTCCAGAGTTAATTCAGTCTTTTACACGTATCCCAGTTTTAGGTTGTGTACCCTATCTAGAAAATGCCCAAGATGTGGAAAAACTGGCTGAAGTTGCAGCAACTTTAGATTGGGAAATATATTGTCACGGTTGACAGTTGACGGTTAACAGAAATATCAGCACTAAGTAGGTAGGCGTTGAAATTTATCGTTGATGCAAGGCAAGAGACTTTGAGTAATTTTATATTTTGTAACATACCTTGTTTTTTTTTCAAGCTGACTTACTTAGAGTTTTTTAATTTTGAATTTTGAATTTTTAATTGGTGCTTATGGTTTCTACATTTCCTCGTGGTTCAACGGTAAATCTCAAAAATGTGCGGCTAGAAATTCGTGGTTTACAATCGCAATTAGTGGCATGGAGACGAGAAATACATCAAAAACCAGAATTAGGTTTTCAGGAGAAAATTACGGCCGAGTTTATTGCCAACAAGTTGCAAAATTGGGGGATTAGACATCAAACAGGTATAGCGGAAACTGGGATTGTTGCTATTATTGCAGGTGAAAAATCTGAAGACGGTAAAGTATTAGCAATTCGGGCGGATATGGATGCTTTACCAGTTAAAGAAGAGAATGAAGTTGCTTATTGCTCCCAACATGATGGGGTGATGCACGCTTGCGGACATGATGGACATATAGCGATCGCTCTTGGTACAGCCTATTACCTCTATCAACACCGTCAAGACTTTAGCGGTACCGTAAAAATTATCTTCCAACCCGCCGAAGAAAGTCCCGGTGGAGCAAAACCCATGATTGCCGCAGGTGTACTTAATCAACCTGATGTTGATGCAATTATCGGTTTACATTTATGGAATAATCTGCCAGTGGGAACAGTAGGAGTGCGACCAGGGGCGTTAATGGCGGCTGTGGAGTTGTTCCGTTGTACCATTTTTGGTAAAGGTGGCCATGGAGCAATGCCTCATCAAACCATAGATTCTGTAGTCGTGGCTGCACAAATAGTTAATGCTTTGCAAACCGTTGTCGCTCGCAACCTTAACCCTATTGATGCCGGTGTGGTGACAGTGGGAGAACTGCACGCAGGTACAGCGGCAAATGTGATAGCTGATACTGCCAGAATGAGTGGAACTGTCAGATATTTTAATCCTGAACTGGCAGACTTTTTTAAACAGCGAATTGAGCAAATTATTACGGGAATTTGTCAAAGTCACGGTGCAACATATAACCTAGATTATATCCATCTTTATCCACCAGTGATTAACGATGAAGAAATAGCTACATTGGTGCGCTCAGTCGCAGAAGATGTCATCGAAACCCCCATTGGTATCGTTCCCGAATGTCAAACTATGGGGGGAGAAGATATGTCATTTTTCCTTGAAAAAGTTCCCGGTTGTTATTTTTTCCTCGGTTCTGCCAATCCTGAGAAAAATCTTCACTATCCCCATCATCATCCGCGATTTGATTTTGATGAAACCGCTTTACCCATGGGTGTGGAAATATTTGTGCGTTGTGTCGAGAAGTTTTTAAGTCAGGACAGATTAGGGGTTGAGCAATGCTAAAGCCATAATTGTAAGATGAGTCCGATCCAAAAAAGCTAACTAATGCTAATAATAGTTTTTTCAAAAAAAACACTTGCCAAATAAATAGAATAGTGATAGAGTTTATTTGTGTGTGAGGAGTAAGTTTAAAAAACGTCTGGGGTGGAAACACGGCAACACTCCCAGGCGTTTTTTAATGGGAAAGATTTTTGCTCTCGGCAATAATTCCAGAAATGTTCCCCTGATGATTTGAGATTTTGGCAATTTGGCAGATAACCATTTTAATTTCCAGCTTTAATTGAATATCAACAGGGTGAACCAGAGAGTTAAGAAGTTATTGATATGGGGATTGAACCTAGCAAGGGATAGATGCGGTACTGTTGAATCAGGGGAAGATTACTAAATTAAGTTCATAGCTATTTTTCGCAACTTAACTGCTACTGGTTAAGAAGCGTGAAAAAATATACGGCATTTGAATTAACCGTATTTTAAAATCAATACACATAATTACCCAGTGCAATTATCGAACTGTACGAATACAAACTAGACTGAAAATAGTGAAATGGTGAAAAAGTATGGAAAGTTAATAATGTAATTTTAATCCCGCAGCATTTGGGAAATTATAGCATCGGCTTGCAATCTTTTGTAAGTCAAATGGACTAAATTGGCTTCATCAATTTGGCCACAAACATAGCAAGCTAGACCGAGGGCATCTAATAACATTAAGGTTGTAACACCTTCTGCTGCTAAAGAAGAAATATATTTAGATACACCTTTAGCACAACTTTCTGCGGGCATAAGTAACAGTAATAACCGCAAACAATCGGCTGATACCATTAAACCATCTAACTCCTGAGTTTGTGTGGCCAATTGTACAATTCCCAAAACGATTTGATTGGGGGAAATGCCCTCCTTCATCAGCAAAATAAAGAAGGATGTTAAATGACATGGGGTGCTGTGATCTAGTTTAATATTCATAGTGCTTATTAAATTCAGTGTAACAATAATCGCCATTTTTTTTGTTAATCCGGAAAAATTGGCGAAAATTTTTTTGTTTTTTTTCGTCTTTTTCCCTAGGATTCTAAGACCGTTATCAGATGTTGTCCAATTTGTCAACCTTAATTTGTGATTAATTTTTGGACACTTATCAAAGTGCGATTTAATTCATGATTCCGTGTTACTTGATTTTGTAAATAGGCCAACTGTTCCTCTTCAATCATGTTTACGTCTTGGAAGATTAAGCCATCGAGTAATTTTCGCGCTGCACCAAATAAGCTGTTTGATCAACTATCTAAACCAAATCGGTAGCTTATGTAACTGTCAAAAGGCATTTAATGATGTAAATTGGACTAAATAGGCGTTGGTATGAGTCTAGTTGATAGGCCATAGTAAACAGTAAATTTTAAGATATTGACCTAAAGTTGACACCCGGTGAGGGTAAATTTAATTCACATCTAATGGTTCTGGATGTGAAGACCTCAAACCGGGAAAAAATAGTTACGAAATTGACCAAATTTTATCTATACAATCATAACTTTGGGCTATGTAGTAGTGTGAACGTTGGATGTAAAATTTTGATAGAAAGCGATCGCTTGTTGCCGAAGGGTGATTCCTAAAGGTTTATTTGTAACTTCATTACTACGGCAAATACATACCAATAATGACTGTTTATACCCAATTCTCTAAGATCAAAAGGTAAGGTAGAGTCTGGCATTTTTGGTAGCATAAGGGTAGATTAAAGCAGTGACTATATTATTAAAAAAGAATCTCTATGGCAAGCTACTTAGAAACCCCATCTCCAGGTGAATTGGTAGATCAAATTATTCAGGAAACCACAGCACCAAATCATGTTCAAGTAATTGAAAATGTAATTGATACCTTATCACAAGATGATAGTGCCATGGTTAGTCATGGTACTGAAGGTGGATATCTGTGGAAATTCCAATATGGCACTGTGGAAGTGTTCGTACAGTTAACGGGAATTACTGATGAAGATACGATTAGCGTTTGGTCTGGGGTGCTGAAGTTACCGGCAAAAGATGAGCCTCGCTTGATGCGATATCTGTTAGAGTTAAACTGTGTCAGCACTTTTGAGGCGCGGTTTGGTATTATTAACAATCAAGTTGTTGTTATTTCTACACGCACCTTGGCAGAGTTGTCTCCGGGAGAAGTTTCCCGCATTATTACCATCGTGGCCACTATTGCTGATGACAATGATGAATATCTGCAATCGGAGTTTGGTGGAGTTTAATAATTAGACATAGGAGTGAAAAATAATGTAGAGATGTTCCATGGAATGTCTCTACAATGGTTTCAAACCATGCATATTTAATCCTCATAATCATCCTAATATCAGTTTTACTGTTTAAGTTTCCACCCCAGAGACAATGGGGAAAAATCGGTTGCAGAATCCGGTAAACAAGGGGAAATAAAGGTGCAAATTCCATTGAAGGTTGACTGCTTAACTGTTAACTGTTAGAGGTTGTTTGCAAAGTATTACATGAAACCAATAATTTTTAAAAACTTAACCTCCCATTCCCTTTCCTAGCAGGAAAGGGGAGTTTTAAACCTCTGGAGAGACTTACCAGAGGGGTTAATTTATGTGAGAATAACTTCTCCAACATCCTCTTAGAGACGTTTTGCTGAAACGTCCCTACCAAACTTACTTATTTCACAAACTTAGGCATAATTTCCGCCGCAGTAAATAAACCTTTAATACCTCTTTGGTGTAATTCTTGAGCAGCTTTTAAATAACCAAAAGCCGGGCCGCAGACATTAGCTGCCATGCTGGTTTCATCACCTAATGTAAAGGTATGAGTTGAAATTTTACCTTCAAAAGTGCGTCCGGTAATTTTCACATTGGTACTTAATGGCTTTTTAGGGTTGCGGGTATCTACTACACCGCCCACTGTAACTCTATCCCGTGAACAAATTCCCGCAATTTCTAACATGACATCATCAGCGTGTTCCATATTTTCCAAAGTTAACACACCGTTGGTTTTATCTAGTAATGCTTCTACCTCTGCATCAGTCATCCCTCTTGCAACTTCTACGCTATAACCAGGTATATGGCCAATATCTTCCCGCACAGTAGCGCGGTATGCTTCCCAGTTAGCAATACCCACACCAAAGGTAATTTCTACACTGTG
>JBJTTJ010000008.1:0-3241 GCA_046080125.1 Cuspidothrix sp. | reverse complement strand
CAAAAACTTTTATATTAGTCATTTATATTTTAACCATTTATTCTCTCGCGTCGAGACTTGTAAAATGTAATATTTAAAGGTTACAAAAAATTATTAAGTCTGAATCAGGATAACCAGGATTAAAGGATTAACAGGATGGTAATTTTTAGATAATTCGTTGGTGATAGAAATTGCATTTTGTCAGAATCAGGATAACCAGGATTTAAGGATGTACAGGATGTTTATTTAGGTTCAGATTTTTTGGATTTAAGTATATTTTTAATTTGAGAATTTTTGGATATTATTTATCATTTAGATTAATTCTCTCATAAGTCCATGCTTTAAACACAAAACTCACATTCTGTAAATCCTGATTCTGATAATTAAATTTCTAACTCATGAAAATTTCTAAAAATCAATCTTCAACAAATCACACTAAACTAACATCCTGTAAATCCTTAAATCCTGGACATCCTGATTCAGACTTAATAATTTTCTGTAACCTTTAAATGTTACAGCTTAAAAGTCTCAACGTGAGAGAAGAGAGCAAGCCACAACGTTCGCGTTGATACAATTCTATCGCTGCCATACCTCCTACACCAGGCAGTATTAGCATCAAACCAAGCTTCCGCACATCGTCTACAATCCCTGACCCCTCTAAATTTTTCTCAGGGAGGTGTCCTTCTGGTGCTTCTATATCAAAAGTAATACCTTTTTTCCATCCTATCTTGTCACAGAAAGCTTCCCAGATTTTCCCATTGTATTTCATTGCTCCACCCAAACTTTGATAAATTCGTTTCTGCACAGAAAACCCGAATCTACCATTACTGTATTTTACCCACAACTGGTCAATCGTACGGAGGTCTTCACAGGGAAAATTATCAATACTCTCAATATTTAAGTAACCTTCCTTTTCCCGTTTCGCTACCACAAACATTACCCGCGCCGTTTCCTCATCTGCTTCCTTCCAATTTTCCGCAGCAAGTAAATCTTGCAGTCTTCTATAGTCCATCCCTACGGCTGAATTTAATTGTACCTCTGCTGCTTGTTCTTTTGCTTGCTTTAAAGACCAATCTTTCAGTGCTGCTAGTCCTATAGATAGAACCGTAGCTGCTATATCGCCGACGTTGCCGCCGTTATGGAAATCATCAGCTTTTTTCTGAGGTTCTGCTTCTGCTGCTTGAGGTTTCATAGCCTCTTCTCTAATATGCGCCTGTAAGTGTAAAACCATTTCCCGTCGTTCAGCAGCTTTACCATAACCTAAAGCGATCGCCCGTTCAAAATCCCCACAAGCCGCCTCATAATCCCGCCGCTTCAGAAAATCCTCACCTCTTTGATAATAGGCATTCCCCATATCCACCCTATCAGTAATTCCCAGCAACTCCCAAACCTGATAAAGAGAATTAAAATATGACTCATCTTCTGGTTTCACCACCTCTGCCAACAAAGGTATAACAGCCGTAGAAAGCTGCCAATCTATCCCTCTATAGGACAACCAAAGCTTGAGAGAAGTATTAACCTGGGCAATACCAGCCTCATGGTTAGGAAGTTTGATTAAACTAGCCGCCAACTCCAACCGTAATTCAGACTCCCAATCAGGAATTTGTCTGATTAGTGCCTCATATAGTGCCTGATAAATCTGCACACTGGAATCAATAAACTGTCTCTTTACATCCTCACTCATGCCTGAAAGCAACCCCGGCAACAATTCAGGTAATAAAGGTAAAAGATGACGATCTGGACTCGTATTCAGTAAAAAATATTCATCCGTCACCCACCCAGCAATCATAATGTGACAAAGAGCCACAAACCGTTTAAGTTGATCCCAATCTTTAGGCGCGATATGATAATTTCGGGGTAATTCACGAATATCCTCACCGCGATTCAACCACATTTGTTCCCGTTTAATTAACGCTTGATTAGCTTGGTATTTAGCGACAAACTCTTCACCATAATCAGCAATCCATTCAGTTGCGCTAGTTCCCTCTTCAGCACGATTACAAAACCAATTCTCAGTCCGCTCTTTCACAAAACCATACAAAACTTCTAACCAAGAAAACCGCATACAGGTGTCATAGCGTGGACTAACATCTCCTAAACCCCAATAGGCATAGCTAATAGATAAATTTTCCCCTTCTAAAGTACATTCTAAAATCAGTGTCGGTTCGCTCTGTAAACCTATAAAAATTTGCCTTGCAGCAGCCTCACTATTAAATTGTTTACTCGTCCATGCACCAGCCAAATAATCAATGTGACGATTATGAGTTTTATATTGCTGAAAGAATTGTCGTAATTCTTCTTTCAAATACTGTTCCATATCTGGAAAGCCTTTAGCATTGGTGGTTTTCCCACTGTCATCACGTATAATAGGAGGCGAAACGAAGACATTTAAAGGCAAAATATCCCCATACATTCCTCTTTTTAATAAATCCTCTGCTACTAACCAAATCGCTGAATTTTTTTCCCGTTTTTGTGCATGGATGACATCAATTGCAGTTTGGCGATCAAATTGTCTTAATTCCCTTGCTAGGTCAATATCTTGCGCCTTGAGTTGGATTTGCAGTTCTTTTTGTTTTTCAAAGAAATACTTTTGCATATCTGCTTTAAAAACTTCAATCTTTTCAGTAAAAGTGCGACTAAGTTCACCCTGTTGAGATTGAAATTCTTGATTCAATTCTACTAATCTGACTTGCAAATCTCGATCTAAATCTTTCTGGTCTTTTTGAAACGATAAAGCCTCTTGTTGTTGAGTTCTTTGCAACTCACGATTTAGAGCATTTTCATAAGTCTGAAAATCACGACTCAATTCAGCTAATTGTGTCTGAGCAGCCAAACCTTTTTGTTGTTGTCGAGTTTGACAGACTAATCTGGCATATTCTATTCTTTCTTGAGTGTCAATTCTCTCTTTTTCTCGGACAACGAGCGATTGATGTTGCTCAACTTGAAGTTTTTGCGCTTTTTCAGTATTTTTTTTATTCAAAAAAACACTGGTAATTCCTGCTGCCGCAGTAGTCATCGAACCGATAGCAATACCAAGCGGAATTAATAATGGCAATGGCATAATTTCAAATTATTAATGATTATTGTTGATTTACTTATAGGGCGAAAGTTTGTTCGCTCCTACTAACTATTGATTCAGATTTTCAGCCGCTTTTTGATGGTAATAGTCCGCCTCTTTTTGCAATGAATCAGCCATATCAAAAGACCCGTCATTTGCCCAACTTGCGGCTCTATCCTCGAAATGTTTTGCCCAAGATTCATT
>JBJTTJ010000007.1:0-5890 GCA_046080125.1 Cuspidothrix sp. | reverse complement strand
TGCCCATTAAGGCTTCACCGCTCAGTTTCAGTAAAACCCGTCGGTAATTCGTTCCCATGAAGTTCCGCTTTATCAAAAAAGTTGCAATTGCCTCCAATTTAAGATAACAGTAGAGTGACTATCTGTGTCTAGTTAGGTTCTGCTATATAAAACCTAGACAAAACTAGACTTTACTTTCTACTTCAACGGGAGCATGGGAGCAGTTATCCCTCAGTAGACTTTCACGCCTTAGCCAGACGCGATAAATTAATTGCAGCGTTTAGATCCCTATCTATCTCAAAACCGCAGTTCTCGCAGCAATAAATTCTTTCGGATAAAGAAAGATTTTCTTTTTTATGCCCACAACGAGAACAGGTTTTGCTTGATGGATAAAATCTATCAGCAATTATAATTATGGCTTCGCCACGCAGGCTATCACAGCCAAATTTTTTAGCTTTATATTCTAGCTGACGCTTAAACTCATAAAATCCACAATCAGCTATTGCTTGAGCTAATTTATGATTTGACAACATCCCTGAAACATTTAAATCTTCTACTACTATCTTGGCGTGGTTTTTGCATAGCTCTAAGTCCTAGTTTAGTTCCAAATTCTCAGCCGACGTAATAATCTAATCAGGGGTGATTCCAGTTTGAATTTGAAGGCCAAGATTTGGGTTTGTTGTAACCTGTTGAAATTATTATCGCTAATGAGAATCAATGATTGTTGTCCGTCTGGCAGCTTTGGACCTAATGTTAAGCCTTCAATATTATCCAAGGATATATTTAAGGTTCTTAAATCGAGGAGGAGTTCTTTCTTGACTGGCTTAATTTTACTGATATCTTCTTTGGAGATGTTGTCAAGATTATGAATATCGGTAGCATGATCTAAGTCAACCTGAAAGAGAAATATTGTAAAACCTAAACCTGTAAAACTTCTTTCTATACTCAAAAAGTGTCCTTCGTTATCCAGTCCTAGTAAATCGGGTAACCCACTGAAAAACCTACCCGTAGGATTAAACAAGGGTGTAACAGGTTGTGTTTGGTAGAGAAATTCCCGTTCTGGTTGCTTGGTTAGTAGATTATATTCCAGAATCCGACAAAGGCTACTAACTCCGGGTTTTGCTGCTGTACCATCTTGAATGAGGGCGTTTTCCGTGGCTGTAAATAGATATTTTTGATTGGGTGTGATGGTGAGACTTTCAAAGGCTAAGTTATTGCGAATCCCTTTTTGCTGTTGGGGATCTGGTAAATATCTATCTGGTATTGGTAAGGTACTAATGGTTTTCCCAGAAGCTAGGGCAAATTCTTGAATAAAGGGGTTGATGAGTTTATCTGTATCACCTTCGGAAGAAACGAAGATGGTATCTTGATTAATGACAGCTATTCCTTCTGTATCGCTGGTAGTGGGGGGAAATGGTTGATTATTAGCATTTAATAACTCGGTGACACCGACGGGTATAACATCTTTACTGGTTAGTCCCTGGCTGAGGTCTATTTTTAAGGTATAAAACCGTGCTGGTGCTTTTTCGCCCCGATCATCGGAGATAGCATAATATAAGTTGTTTTTCGGGTCATAGGTAATACCTGATAAACCGCCCAGTTCTGTGTTTTGGAAAGATAAGCCGGTGGGTAGGGTTGCTTGTCCAATAAACTCTATATTACTAATGATAACAGAGGCGGAGGCAAAATTGGTGAAGAATAGGCCAATGATGATCAGTGCCAGGGTAAAAAGTAGAATTAGGGAGAATTTCTGGAGTTTGGGAGGACGTAGCATAATTTTTATATACCAGGGAACAGGGAACAGAGTCATGAGAGTGTATAGTTTTTTAGGTAAATTCTGTATCTCATTTAAGTTAATATCGCTATGTACGAGCAAAAAAGTTAACTAGCCAATCTTTGACGGTACGTGTGGCGCGACAGTCATCTTCGTTGTATTGCTGGATGATGGCTAATAAGGTGCGATCGCCTGTTTCTAACCATTGATCATACCAGTAAATACATTTAGCTCCATTTGCTTCTTGATTACGCCATTCAAAACCGATCCATCTGGCAATGGTTTTTAAGGCATAACTGTCTATGGGTAGGGCTACATTGTGGACTAGTTGCTCATATATGTCTATAAAGCGATTTAAGACAGGATGAATATGAGTATAAGGTGTGCGATATAGTTTAGCCAGTCTTTGCACTGTATCTACTTCATAAGCACAAAAATGATAAATTGGGGCGTGGGGATATTGATTAACTAAATCGAGAAATTGTTGCCAAATAAATCGTTCTTGTTCTGGTGTTTCGGCTAAAAAAGAATAAAATTTTTCGGTGTTGGTAACTCTATCTACAACTAAGACCCCTAAAAGATAATTTAAGTTTAAATCTGGCTGGGCTTCGATGTCAAAATAAAGTTCAATGGGGGCTGTGAATGTGAGATATTCATCTACTAGGGAACCGGAGAAAATTAAGGGTTGCTGGGTAAATACAGATTGGGCCTGGATAACTAATTTAGTGGCAATATTACTATCAAATCCGGTGAGATTTTCTAGGGTGCTGGGATGGGTTTGTACCAGGGTTTCTAGAGAGTTGATAGCGAGGTTTTGCAGTTGATTGTAGCGGATAGGTGTGACACCCGGCAATAGGGAAAGGTGTTGCTGATATCTGGCTTTTGCATAACAAGAATTATACCAATGACACAGATTACATTTTTGGCGGGAAATAAAAAGTTCTGGTGCTGTACCTGACTCAATAACTTGAATATATTCCTCTAAAATATCTAACATTTGTGATGTCAATTTATCTAAATCAACCACATAGGTTTTATCTTTATTTCTTAATATCAAACCCGCTTTATTCAAAATCACATTTTGAACTGTGGCTAAAACATGAGCATGAAAAGCAATAATTATCTGATATTCTTGTTTAGGACGTTTACCTAGTTCAATATTTACTGGTACATAATTCCAGTTACCAAAACAGGATATTCCCGGTTGTTTTACCAGTAAATCAGGGCGACTTAGTAAGGTATATTGATCACGATATTTGGTTAAAAGTACGCCGTGATGAATATAATTTACACCTCGCTGCATCAATTCTAAAGTTGCTGCTGCACCTGCTGACCAATTACCCGCAGGATAATCGGGTTCATAGTAACCTAATTTGTTCACTACGCGCTGATGGTGAATATTTTTATCCTGTTGTACCTTGATTACTAACTCGTTAGGAGTTTCTCGCTGCTGGTAATCACCATGAACGTCTAAAAAAGATCGTCGTTGACAGCGTTGAAATTGTAGTAAAGCTTGAGCATTAATTAACATCCTTTTCAAAGCTGATGGTTGAATCCTTACTATTGTCTATGATTGATTGACATACTCCTCACCCTAGAATGGTAAGGACGGGACTTTAGACCCAATTTTTTGGTAGTTTTTGACAACTCTTATTAATTATGGTACTATAATTAATCATAGTCTGCGGGTGTAATTCAGTGGTAGAATGTCATCTTCCCATGGTGAACGTCGTGGGTTCGAGCCCCATCGCCCGCTTTTAATGGGGAAGGTGCGATCGCTTGAATGCACAACTATCAGCTTTAGCTGTTAATTGGTTGTTAACCTTATACAAGTTAAATGTACAACAGCTTAACCATTAACCAGAAATTAATGTTTGAAAACCTGGCTGCTTTTTAACCTCATTAAAATCAATATCTGTTGCAGCTTCTTCTCGATAGGTGGGGTTAAGTTCAATAGCTTTTTGCAGATTTTCTAAAGCTAATTCGATTTTTCTTTGTAGTGCATAACAAGCAGCTTTATGGTAGTAGGCAATGGCATAATCTGGTTTAATTTCTAGAGCTTTATCAAAACTGGTAATAGCTTGATCATCTTCTCCTAACATTACTAATGTGTAACCACGTTGATCCCAAATTTTGGCAGAATTGGGTTGAAATTCTAAGGCTGTGTCAAAAGATAAAATTGCCTCTTCATACCGTTCTAATTCTACCAAAGATAACCCACGATTGACCCAGGCAACTCCATCATCAGGTTTAATTTTGGTAGCTTTATCAAAACAATTGAAAGCTTCTAAATGTTTACCTAAATTACCACAAGCTACGCCAATATCACACCAGGCTTGATGATACTCAGGGTTAATTTTAATGGCTTGATTATAGGAAGATATGGCATCTTTAAAACGCTTGAGACGATTAAATATTAAACCACGTTTGAGCCAATATTCCGAATTTTCTGGTTGAATTTTAACAATCTGTTCATAGATGGCTAAGGCATCTTCATAACGTTTTTCTAAAAATAGTATTTCTGCTTGTTTGACATCATCATCGAGAGAAACTTGGGGTTGCAAACCTTCCAGTTCTATTTGGGATTTTTGTTCAGGTTGAATTTCTGGTAATTGTTGAAGAATTGTCTCCTTGCGTTGTTGGGCATCAGTTTCTAATTTTTGCAAATTTTCTAAAGTTAGAATTTGCTGTTTTTGTATATCAGTTTGTAAACTGGAAATGTGAGAATTAAATTCCCCAGCAGATGTTTGTAAATCTTCAAGTATTTGTTGTTGTTTAGTTTGAGTAATATTTTGTAGTTCTGTAAGTTGTTTATTAAATTCAGTTTCTAAGTTTTGTAAGTTTTCAAGAATGACGACTTGCTGTTTTTGTACATCTGTTCCTAAACCTGAAAATTCCGATCTAAATTTGGTACTATATATTTCTAAATTCTCAATTATTTGTTGTTGTTTTTGTTGAACATTCTCTTGCAGTTCTGCCATTTGATTAGTAAATTGAGTTTGGGTTATAGCTAAATTTTCTATTAACTCATATTTTTGTAGTTGGGTATCAGTTTTTATTTCACTCACTTCTGATGTGAATAAATCACGGATTTTTTCGATATTATGAATAGCTGAATCTTGCTGATTTTTAACAGCTAATTGAATTGCAGACAATTCACTAGTAAGTTCTGACTGCAATTTAGCGAACTTCTCAAAAACACCGTATTTTTGCTCTTGAACTTCCGAGACTAAATTTTGACATTCATTGATTATGTCATTAATAGCGATATTTTTTTGATTTTCCAACTCTAGCTGAAGTTGGGTAAATTGAGAAATTAACTCAGATTCTAACTTTTTACCATTCTCAATAGCTATTTTTTGCTGTTGACTGGATAAATTTAATTGTTCTATTTGAGTATTTAATCTAAATTCTAAATTACTAATATTTTCTTGAGCAGATTTAACTTCTAGTTCCAAAGCCGTTAAAAATTCTTGTTTTGATCTGGGTAAATCTGATAGAAGAATAGATAAGTTTTCTTCTTCACCTTGAATTTTTTCTCTTAGTGTATTAACTTCTTGGAGTAATTTATCAGTGGTTTTTTGAGATTCATGAATTAGTTGTTTAGCCTCAGTTTCAACTGTGGTTAATTGAGTTTGCAGGTTTTCTATATCTTCGAGTTGTTGGGTTGCTTTTGCGACAATTTCTCTAATTATAGCTTGACGGAAAAACCATAATATGGCAATTAGAGCTACAGGAAATAAACTTAAAATAGTTAACCAGATATTGAGTAAAGTGTTTGTTCGAGTAAAGGCTCTTTCAAAATCCGATTGTACTTGCTTTTGAATTTTACTTTGTTCTCGGAGTCGTATTAATTCTTGCCGTTCTGGGTTTGGGAGTTCCTGGGCGTGAGCGGATACTATGGGATATCCACTAACAAACATGGATGCTATGAGCAAAGGTGAGAGAAAAAGGGTAGGTTTTAAAGTGAGATTTGAAAACATGGAGTTTTTGCTGTTCATCTAAACCTCCAGGAGACCCCCACCAAAACTGTACTCAGTTTGGTGATGGGAGGAATGGAGGGTTAATTGTGAAACGTCCTTTGAGTAATTTTGTGCGCCAGCACAAACAATGAAAGGGACAGTTGAGCAATTAACA
>JBJTTJ010000006.1:0-3621 GCA_046080125.1 Cuspidothrix sp. | reverse complement strand
CAGCTAGAGGTGGAACTTCCCTCTGGAGAATATCAAGACAACAAAACCAAGGAATTTCACGCTTTTAATGGCAAATTTGACTTTAGTCAAGATGAAATTGATTTTGCTTTTGGTGGACTAACCGCTAAATCTGCCGCTGTTACAGATCATAGTCGCAAATTCAAGCTCACCCTCGATTATGATGATTTTACCACCTGGTTGGTGTTTTGGACTGTGAAGGGTAAAGATTTCTATTGTCTAGAGCCTTGGAGCGCCACCCGCAATGCTTTTAACACTGGTGATAACTTGACTGTTTTAGCACCAGGAGCTAGTTGTACTGCGGCTTTTCAATTAACAGCAAATTTTTTCTAAAAGCCTCTTGACAAAACCATGGCTGTTTATGGTATATTAATAAAGTTGGAAAAACAGCAAAAGGGTCGCTAACTCAACGGTAGAGTACTCGGCTTTTAACCGATTAGTTCCGGGTTCGAATCCCGGGCGACCCATTTTTTCAAGGACTACAGTAACCTAAAAGAATCTAGTCTACTCAGAACTGTCATGTCTTCAGCGTCTAACTCCACAGGGATGCCACTGCGAATTAATTCCGAAAAGTCCTCATTGGGAACCATGATTGTTAAACTATAAAGACGAGAATCACCAGTATTTCTAATCAAATGCGTTCCTGTAGGTGGTACTAACAAGCTATCTCCAGCTTTAATGCCTACTTTTTTTCCATCACAAATGGCAACCCCTTCGCCTTTGAGAATAAAGAACATTTCTACTGCCCATTGATGGCGGTTGGGTAGTGTCTGTCCACCGATATCAAAGATTTCTACACAACAGGTTAGGGAAGTATTAGCGCTGGTAGAATCAAAGATAATTGCTAATCGGTTGGAGTCATGGGGACTAATCCGATAGGCTTGATAATCTTTTGGAGATTTGATTACGGGAATGACACAGCTAGTAGTGTACATATTGGTAATTGGTATTAGGTTTAAATGACAAAAATATAGTTAGGTATAGTCAAATATTAACACCCGTGTTACAAAAATATCATCAATTCCTGTTAAGTATAAGCCAGAGTCCATTTTTGACGAAATAGGTATTGTTGCGAGACGCAGAACGACAATACCTAGAATAATTGTTCTAAGCACCATCATGCCGTACTCTTGAATCGGTGTCTTGACTAATCCAAGCACTATCATCTTTAGTTGCATTTTTATAATTACCATGCTAATCACTTGTCTAAATTGAGTTTCCGACTATTTTGCCATCTGTTAATACTACTCTTGACAATCTTTCCTTTTTCTTAACTTCTTATCAATGGGTTGGGTTGGTTTTATGCAGGACTTACGCAACTGGCACAGGCGATCGCTATAATATAGTATTATTGTACTATAACAAATAACATAACTGGAACAATCAGTCTCCGTGCGGCGGAAGCGTCGCGCCTTCGACTAAACTCCAGTAAAAAGCCAATTTTGCAATTATTAAAAAGATATGCTGCAAAACCTTGTGTATCATAAGCTTTTAACATTTGATACCGTTTTGATGGATACATGGTATGCGGTACACAATCTGATGCTTTATATTGATAGTCTAGATAAAATTTATTATTGTCCTTTAAAGGATAATCGTTTAGTTGATGATACTTTTGGCAAAGAAAAATATCAACGTATTGAATTATTACAATGGAGTGAAAAAGAATTAGAATGTGGTAAAATAGCAAAAATTAAAGGGTTTCCCGCTAATAAAAAAGTGAAACTATTCCTGGTTACTGTTTCTACCATGCTTTGCTAGTGAGGACTTGAGTCCTCAAATGAGGAATAAATTCCTCACTACATTTGAATTATTCAGTCCGTTCTACCTATAATTATAGGAATAAGGTGCATCAGACAGTGTAAATCATGTAAATAACCAGATTGTTGGTATCTGACGCACCCTATAACTGTGGTCTTTGCATTAAGTTTAAGTAGCACAGGCTTCTAGCCTGTGAACCTACTCAAATAAAACTGTGAAATGAGCAGTGTTAATTAATTTGAATAGATAACAGGCAGGAGTCCTGTTCCACAATTCAAAGTTAAATTATTTTAACTAAAAATCCCTTCCGCAAAAAGGGATAATCTATTGTTCCTTTAACTTGAATAGTTAATACAAGCAAGATGCTTGTGCTACTGTGACTTCAGGTTTTTTAATTATACAGTCTAGCTGCACATCAGCTTAATACTGTTAATAACCTGACTATATCTGGCGACATAGATTCCCACCATAATCTAATGATAGGACAAACTCAGAAAATTGTCAACGGTAAAAATTCTGATTTCTAAAAACATTATGCCAGCAAAAGATATTTATCATAATCAGGTTAAAAATGCCCTAGAAAAAGAAAATTGACAAATTACTAAAGATCCACTTGTGCTAAAATGGGGAACAAGGGATTTATATATTGATTTAGGTGCAGAAAAACTTATAGCCGCAGAGAAAACCGGACAAAAAATAGCAGTAGAAGTTAAAAGTTTTGTTAGAGGTTGTTTGAAAAGTATTAGATGAAACCGATAATCTCCAGAAACCTAACCCCCCTTCCCCCCTTCCCTACAAGGGAATGGGGGTTTCAAAGCCTCTCCCCGCGTCGGGGAGAGGTTTGGAGAGGGGTTTATTTATACATTAAAAACTTTTCAAACATCCTGTTAGTAACTCTCCAATTGCTGATTTAGAAAAGGCTTTAGGACAGTATGTTTTATACCATGACATCCTTGAGCAATTAGAACCCAACCGTCATTTATATCTTGCTATTCGCCAAGAAACATATTTAGAATTGTTTGAAGAACCAGTTGGTAAGATATTATTAGAAAATCAACGTCTTTGTTTACTTGTCTTTGATTCTGAACAGGAGATAATTCTCAAATGGATACCTTAGCCAATTATCGCCAAATCATCGGAAAGATATTAAAAGAATATGCTGCTTTACCTTATGCCTATGGAGAATTAGAAAGAAAATTAATCATTGATAAATCAGAAAACAGTTACTTGTTACTAACAATTGGTTGGGAAAATAAACAGAGAACAGATGGCTGTTTAATGCATATTGATATTATCAATAATCAAGTCTGGATTCAAAGAGATGGTACAGAAGATGGGATTACAAATGAACTTGTCAATGCTGGTATTCCCAAAAATCAAATAGTTTTAGCTTTTCATCCTGTTAATGTCAGAAAACATACAGAATATGCTGTAGGAGTTTAGTAAATAAGCTGTTGTGCATTTAATTTGTATAAGTGGAACAGGTATCTTGCTTGTTAAACAAGAGTTCAGAATATTAGGATTATACTATTTTGACTTCCTTCAGGCGTATCCTGATTCTGACAATTAAAATGTTATCATGATAGAAATATTGATTTATTCACAGGATAAAAATATGCAAATTACGATCTCCATTCCTGAAGATATTGGTAATCAATTACAGCAGAATTGGGAAAACCTACCACAAAAAGTTTTAGAATCGTTAGCAATAGAGGCTTATAGAAATAGAATCATGAATGTTGTACAAATTCAACAATTACTCAAGTTTTCTTCATTGTCAGAAACTGAACAGTTTTTACAACAATCTCGAATTTATGTGGGTTTTCCTAAAGAAAGTTTAGT
>JBJTTJ010000005.1:0-21932 GCA_046080125.1 Cuspidothrix sp. | reverse complement strand
CTTTTGACTTCCGCAAGGTTTTCCTGGTGTCTATGGCGCGGTGGAACCACACTGATCCCTTCCCGAACTCAGAGGTGAAACGCTGCTGCGGCGACGATAGTTGAGGGGTTGCCCTCTGTCAAAATAGCTCGATGCCAGGTCTATAATTAAAACAAAACCCTCTTTTTCTGGTATATTGAAAGGGGGTTCTGTTTTGGATATTTTATATTTATTATTAAAATTGTAACTTCCTAGGTAGGAAAACCAGGTATATTTCTATAGGATTCCTATTTGAATTTTGAACAAAACTCCTTATACTTAAATCTTTTAAAACTCTTCTGTCTCTTGTCTGCCTACACAAATAATTTCACGAATCAAATTGGATTCCTATGTTTTTGTAGTTTAACATTAAATCCACGATGAAAGCAATAACCTCAACTCTTGACACCAGAGCAGAACAAACTCCCCATCAGTTAGCCTATATCTTTCTTAAGGATGGCAAAAATCAAGAACTATCAATTGATTATAAAACCTTACAGCAAGAATCAAAAGCGATCGCTCATACATTACTTTCTCTTTGTTCCCAAGGTGATCGCGCTTTATTACTTTATCCCCAAGGTTTAGAATTTATTACAGCTTTTTTAGGGTGTCTATATGCTTTTTTAGAATTGATTAAAGAAGACAATTTAGAAAGTTCCCTTGATAGTCAATTAGTTAATTTCATTTGTGAATATGCGATCGCTAGTATTATATGAGTTAACGGGACTTAGGCAAAAAAAGGTTATAATGCTTTTGGGGAAACCCTATGTACTACTTTAAGGGTTTTTTTGATCTGTAACAGTTGACGGTGCAGAATGTGGGTTTATATCAGGAGTGGGGATAATGAAAGGGGGTACTGGTGGTGGTGGTTTAATAACTGCGATCGCAAAGGCTTTTTCTTGAGGTTCTCGCTTACCCAATTTATCATAAACTTGCAGTCTAATTTGAGATGGAAAAGCTTGATTAACTTGCAGTTTCCGTGAACCAAATTGTTCCACATTCCCAAAAAGATCTAGCTTCACCTGAATATCTTCGCCCTCTACTCCCCAAGATAAAGTAGCTGTTTCTCCTTCTTGTAACTCCTGATTAGGTTGTTCACTACCATTAAGTGCAAAAGAGATAATCCTAAATGGTTTTGGTAATATCTCAATTGGTGATTCAGTCTTTTTAGAACTATTTCTGTCACTGCCGTTATTAGATAAAGCTTGAATTTCAAAAGTCAATTTACCAGCTTTAGATGCCAGTATGGGTATATTTTTACATTCCAATTGTTTATTTTCTATTTTTTGACATTTTTGTTGAAGTTCTAAAATAGTAATATTACCATTTTTAAACTGATAAATAGTTGGTTTATCTGCTGATATACCATCTGGTGACTTTCCAATTATTCTAATTTCTCCTAGCAGTAATGGATTAGTAATTGTCCAAGTTAAATTAATCTGCTCACCTTTCTTATACTGCGGTTTATCTGTCTTCAAATCTATAACTTCAGCTATTGGTTTTTGTTTAATTTCAACTTGAACTATTTTAGTATCTGTTTTCGCAACTTTGGAGAAAATTGGCAATCCTTTGCGATAGGATGCCTGTAATTCAAAACTATACCGTCCTTTAGCTTTTACTCCTGTGGTAAAATTGCTACAACTCAATTTTTCGTTTAACTTTTGACAAGAAGACAGTTCTTCAGGAATGCCATTACTAAAATCATAAGTCTTTTGAGTTGTTTGATTGCCTTTAATTGTTAGTACCAAGTTTTGCAATTTTTGATATTTTTGAATTTCCCAATTTAAGGCTACTGCTTCACCTTCAATATATGTAGAGCTATCAGTTGCAAATTCTTTAATTGTTACAGGTTCAGGGTTTAAAATCCGCCAAACCATAAATCCTACAGCACCAAATAAACCTAAACATACCAAAATTAATAATAAAAATTGCCACCAAGGACGCGGTTTCCAAACAAAACTTAATTGAGGTAAATTATTCGGTAGGTATAGATTATTTTGGTCTTTAATTTTGGCTTGAAAGTTGACAACTAATCCTCCACCTAACCAGGGTCTTCGCCACCAATATCTAGGTTTAACGGTCAGATTAGCCATATCACTTTTACTGGGTAACAATTTTATTTCACTAGGATCAAATTTATAGGTATATAGTTGCTCCTCATCTCGACTTTCCAGATAAAATGTTAATTCGCGTATTACATTCCCCTGATTAATGACTGATAATTCGTATTTAGCAGGACTACGGCTAACTTGTGCCACAATAGTCTGCAACTGGACATCTAAAAGATAACTTGGCTGAATTTCTATATAAACCAAATCCAACATTACCAACTGGGGAGAGTTTTCCGAATATAAGCGAATAGTTGGGGAATAAATTCCGGCTAAAGTATCTCTTGGTGGGTGAAATGCCAACAAAATTTGACCCTGATTATTGGGGTTGAGCTCTAGAGCAGTTACTTGTGATAATCCAGTTCCTTCTACTCCAGTTGTGGGATAATTAATCGTAACCCAATCTTCATCATCTGGACAAGTGATGCGAAAACGATCTACAAATTTAGAGCGATTGTCAACTATTACTTCTACCTGTAAAGGTTCACTGGAGGTGAAAATTAATGGTTTATTAGCATTACTACTAGGCTTGAGTGAAAAAGTCGGATCGTGAAGACGAATGATTGTTTGTTCTTTGATTTGAACTTTCAGTTGCAGGGGAAAGTTGATAGGAGTATGTTGGGGATAATGCAAGGGAGAATCTACTACTAAAGTATAGTCATAAGTTCCTGGGTTAGCATCAATAGGTATTTGCAACTCAAATTTAACTTCGTCGCTAGTTTGTTGGGGATCTATTCCCAAACTGGCTTGATGAGGAGTAAATCTGCCAGTAATATTTTTAAATTCATCATTAAAGGTAAAATACAAGTCAACAACAGCACTTTGATCTCCCTGATTAATGACAATAACATAAAATTCAATGGTATCTCCTGGCATTCCCAATTGAATTCCAGGCGGGTTAATAATAACTTGTAATGGACTGTTTTGAACGTACATACCATCTAATTCCTTATCTAACACGGTGTAGTTTAACTTGAAAATCTTCACCACCACTCACAATCATGTTGTCTTTGGTCAAGTCAACACTATTGATTTTCTTTGAGCTTTGGTAAATTGTTTGACCTTTTGCTGCTTTGGTTTTATCCAGTTGAGATGCTGGAGTTAAATACCAAACTATCACTTTTCCATCATCGTCACCACTGACAAGCAAACGGCCATCTTCACTGAATTTTATTGTCCGCACTGGCATTTGTGACACTTGCCAACTATCTAATTGTTGACAATTAACTTCGGTAATGGGATTTTGGGGGTTGGCATTTATTACAGTTGGGCATTTATTTAAGTTCCAAATAGTAATATATCCCCCAGAATCAGCGGTTGCTAAAATTTGCTCTTTTGCTTGTGGTTTAGACACAAAATCCACCGCCCAAATAAAATCTGTACGTCCTGTACTACCTCTGCTTTCCAATTTTTGCATTGATAAATTTTGCAGTTGATTATTTGGTTGGTTGGGGTTAAATGATCCAAATAAAAACCGCTTAAAGTTTCCTCCTATCACTACGGTTTTATTATCTGGACTAAGGGCTAAAGTACGAGATTCAAACGGCAATCCTAATTGATTTTGGATGTCAATGATTTGTGGGTTTTTATCAAATTCACTGTCAGCAGATGTTCGTGACCATAATCTTACTTTACCACTACCATAACTACTAAATAAATAGCGTGAATTTTTGGTAAATTCTAAATCAAATACTCTATCACCTATAGCTTGTGGATTTTGTTCATCCTGAAGGTCTTTTCTTTTTTTACCTTGATTAGATACATTCCTGAGTTCAATTATACCATTATCTAATCCAACGGCAACAATATCATTGTCAACTGGCATGAACTTTGAGACATATACAAGGTCATTAGTAATGGCTAACAGTCCGTTAGGTTTTTGTCGCTTTTTACAAGCTATTGGCTGTTCTATATAGCTGAATTTTCCTGGTTCTATACTGTTATTATCACGATCAATATTCCAAAATCTTAATGTACAATCATCTGCACCACTAATAATAGAAGAACCGTTACCGCTAAAAGCTACGGAATTTACAGAACGAGTGTGCATAATTGGCTGTGGTCGAAATATTAATCCTAAAATAAATGCTATTAATCCCAGAATTATTAGCTGTAACCACAGGGGAATAATGGGTAGACTCTCTAATTCTAAAGTCTGGGTTGCGGGATCTGTAGTACCCAAACGTTGATCAGATAATTCGCTTCTAGCTTCTAGTAATAATGTTTTGGCTAATCCCAACCAATGGCGTTTTGTTTTCACATTGAGGAGAACTTTATTTGTTTCTCCTAGCTGCAAATTTGCTGTTTCTGGAATACTGTTGTAAGTGCATTTTATTTGGTCTCTTCCCTGGAGATTAATGTTAATTTCTTGATAGAGGTTACTGGCATTTTTGAATATTAATTCAAAGGTGGCTGTATCCGATTTCCAATCAGGCAACCATTTAGCTAGACTGGGAATTGTTTGGTGTTTCTTAATGACAGAAAAATCTACGAAACCTACAGGTAAAACTTGTAAATTACCTGCTACACTCGCGGGATAACCATTATTACTGGTGGCTTCAATTGTAAACGGATAGGTTCGACAGGGTGTTTGGACTACAGATGGAGGTTGACATTGAAAAGTTAGTTCTCTATAGCCTCCCGGATCTAAAGAAAACTTTCTTTCTACATTATCAATTAACCAAGTTGGATCAAGACCAACAAAACGCAAGATTACATTTGTCATTTGTTGACCTAAATTCCGCACTCGCAATGGTATATCTACGGAATGACGCGGATACACTGGAAATTCTCTTACAGGCAATTCTAAACTCAAGATGTTGGGTTGATTATCTCGCTCGATTTTTAACCGCAACGTTAGTCTGCGTTGTTGTCCTAGTTGTGGTGAAAAAATGGTGATGGTGAGGTTGACAGTACCTACAAATCCAGGTATTGGTGTATTAAAAATCAATACTTGAAAGTCCGTACTACCTCCTGGTGGTTTAGCTGCTGCTACTTCTGGTTCAAGTTTATACCAGCGATATTCTGAATTGCGTTGCTCTCCTGCGGCTGTAATTTCTATTTGGAAATTTGCAAATTGAGTGCTGTCGTTGTTAACTGTAACTGTAAAAGAAGCGGGAGTAGTACCCGGTGTAAAGGTCAGATTTTGAGTAGACAGGCTGGCATTTATTAAAAAATTTTCCATATTCTTAAAGGAGTCAGGAGGCTAATTAGAGGGAGAATCGCAATTTCCAGGATGATCATATTTGCTTTAAACTGTTACAAGTCCTAATTTTAAGGCTGTAACTATCGCTTGAGTACGGCTATTGACTTTCAATTTTTCAAAAATACTAGTCAGATGAGCCTTAATTGTAGCAACTGTGACATATAAATGTTTGGCTATTTCTTCATTGGAAGCTCCTTGAGTTAACCAATATAAAACTTCTTGCTCTCTTGTTGTTAAGTGTAGCTGATGACAAGCACGCAAACAAGAATCTGAATAAGTTTGAAAAAATCGGAAAAATCTACTGGCAACTTCTGAAGGTAGATAAATTTCTGACTTGGTTACTGTGTTTATGGCTTCTGATAATTGAGCCGCTAAATGATTTTTAAACACATAACCAGATGCTCCTGCTCGCATAGCTCGAAAAATCCATTCATCTTCTTGGTGAGCAGATAAAACTAGGACTTTTCCAGGATAAGCAATTTGTTTGAGAGAAACTAAAACAGTAATACCATCACTACCAATAAGTTGCAAATCTAGTAATATTAAATCTGGCGATTTATCTTGTGCCAATTTTAAGGTCTGATCTAAAGAGTTAGCTTCACCGACTACCTCTACAGGCAATGAACCATTGCTATTATAAAAACTCAAGAGAGTTCGTAGACCTTGGCGAAAGCGTTCGTTGTCTTCTACCAAGATAGTTGTTAAAGGATTACGATAAGCCATTTTTCATACTCCATTGTTCATACTGTTAAATATTCTTGAAGGTAAAATAATACAAAATTGTGCCCCACCTTCTGATAAACTTTGCGCCCACAAGTTTCCGTGGTGGTCGAGGATAATTTTTTTGGCGATGGTTAAACCTAGTCCTGTACCTCCTGGACGATGAGTATAAAAGGGGGTAAATATTTTTTGTATATCTTCTGAAGATAGTCCTTTTCCTTGATCGGAAATTTTTATTAATACTTCTTCTTGAAAAATATTCCAGGTACAGGTAATTGTTCCTGATTTGGGACTAAAGTAAATAGCATTGTTTAGTATATTGTGAAAAACTTGCTTGATTTGTAATTGGTCTATTAACAAGGTTGTGGAAGTTTCAGGAATTGCTATTTTTAGTTGTTTTTCATTGATCAAAGGTTGTAAATATTTGATGGTTTCTAATACTAAACTTCTTAGGTCTTGTGGGGTTACTCTTAATTTCTCTCCTTGACCGCAATTAATTATTTCGGTGAGATTAATATTTATATCTTCGATACTTTCACGGATGATTTTTGCCTGTTCATACTCGGGCTGATCTTTTAAGCTAAAGCATAAATTATTGGCATACAATCCTATTAAGGCTAAATAGTTTCCCAATTGGTGTCCGACTCGATGCAGTACCTGTTCTAGTAATTTAATTTCTGATTTTTGTCTGCTATAGTCTAAATGTAGGTCTGCATATTTGCTCAGTAACATAGCAGATTTCTTGATCTCATCTTTTACATTTTCTAAAAGGGGTTTTTCTGTAATTATCTGTATATATTCTGGTTTTTTATCTCTATATCCTATGGGAAATACATAGGAAAATAAGTGCAATTCTTCTATTTTAAATTCCTGGATTTCTCCGACGGCGGGATACTCTACTAACCATGCTTCTGAGCGTAAATATGTCAAAATAAATGAGGATAATTTGACTTTTTTTTCACTGCTCTCAGAATAATTAATTATTTCTTTATGTTTCTTTAAACAACAATCATAATAGACAATGCGAGCTAATAAGATTGGATATTGATTGGTTAATTGTTCAGATTGTAATTGACAAAATTCTTGGATATGTGATGATCTCAAATCATGACAGCTAATTTCTGGTTTTGTGCAAATAATTCCCTGAATCATAGCTCTACTCGACTTTGATAAATAAAAAATTACACTGACTTAAATAGTATAATGTTTTTATTTGGTCTACACTATACTTATATTTATCACAATTAGGTGCAAATGTCTAAAGAAATATGACTGTTACATTAGGCAAAAATAGCTTTGGAAATTATCCCTATGAAAGATCAGAAGTAAATCAGCACAGGGTTCTGGTAAATTTTACTTTGGCACTGATTGAGTATCCTATTTCCGGGATGTGACATGATATTAAGTTGATGATTTCGGAGTTAAACAAAAATGGATATCTGGTAGTGATTAAATTTGCATAATTTGCAACCTTTATAGTGACAATTTATTAAGTGTCACTATCATGGTTTTTTATTGCTGTAATTAATATTACCAGTATATCCAGCATAGGTTCTACTGAAATAGTATATAATCGTATTATCTGCTTTCAACCCCTGTTTTTGCCACAAATATATAAAAATATACAATTGTCAATTAACTAAAGAATAAAAATTGTAAATCTTATCACATAAATTGTATTATTGAGTCTAAAAAATAATTAAATGTTATGAAATATCTGGATTAGTAAAATGTTGGTAAATTTTAAGAAAGTATTCAAACAACCAGTAATTATTTCCAGTGCGATCGCCACAATTTTCATCGTGGGGATTCAGAAACTGCAAGTCTTAGAGAACCTAGAGTTAAGAGTTTATGACCAGATGACGCAAATGAGGGGTGATCCTGGACCAGATTCGCGGCTATTAATTGTTGCTGTCACTGAAGCGGATCTACGAAAATGGAATTGGCCTTTACCTGGGGAAGTCCTAGACAAACTATTGGACAAACTGGAAGAATATGAACCCCGCGCCATTGGTTTAGATATTTTTCGGGACTTACCCGTACAACCAGGGCATGAAAAATTACTAGAACGTTTAAAGTACAGTGATATCATCTTTCCTGTCTGTAAACACGCTGATAGCAAAAATCCTGGGATCGCACCCCCACAAGGAACAAAACCAGAACAAGTAGGATTTAGCGATATTGTCGAAGATACTGATGGTTCTATTCGCCGCAATTTGATATCAGTGAGTGTAAATCAGACTGATGCTTGTCAAAGCCTTTTTTCCTTGAGTTGGCAACTGGCCATTAAATTCTTGGATAGGGGCGGTATTCAACCACAACTAACCGCTAATCAAGAATTACAACTGCGTAATGTGATATTTAAACCCCTGGAAAGTCATTCTGGAGGTTATGAAAACGCGGATACCCAAGGCTATCAAATTTTCTTGAATTATCGTTCTCACAGTCAGATCACCCAGCAGGTAACTGTTACAGATGTACTTTCCGGTCAGGTAAAACCTGATTTAGTCAAAGACCGTGTTATCTTGATTGGTTCTACTGCACCTAGTTTAAAAGACATTTTTAATACACCATTTACTGGCGGCAAAGCTAATGATACTGGCAAGATGGCAGGAGTAGAAATTCATGCTAACGCCGTTAGTCAAATTCTCAGTGCAGTTTTAAATAATCAGCGTCTGTTTTGGTTTTTACCAGGATGGGGTGAAGTCATCTGGATAGGTGGATGGTCTGTAGTTGGGGGATTTTTAGCATGGCGTATTCGACATCCTTTAGCTTTGGGAGTGGCTGAAGGTGGATCTTTGGCTGTCTTATTTGGAACTAATTTTGTCATTTTTACCCAAGCTGGTTGGTTACCAGTAGTTTCCCCAGCGCTGGGCTTAGTGCTTGCAGGGGTTGGTGTCCTTGCTTATAGTTCCTATTTTAGTCAGCAAGAGCAGGAGAAAATATTACAACGAGTACAAGAACAAAAAGATTTAATTGCTCAGTTGCAGGCCTATACTTCCCAATCCAGCAGTATACAAACTCAACCAGAAGTCCATACTTCAGGACAAGAACTGGCGTTAAATACATTACTCAACAAGCGTTATAACATTACTAAAAAGTTAGGTAGTGGAGGATTCGGTACTACTTATTTAGCTCAAGATATTCAACGACCGGGAAAACCAGTATGTGTGGTTAAACAAATGCGTTCTACTAACCAAAGTCCAGAATATATAAGTGTTCTTAGACGCTTATTTCATAATGAAGCATATATTTTGGAAACTTTGGGCAAACACCCGCAAATACCCTATTTATTAGCTTTCTTTGAAGAAAATCAGGAATTTTATTTAGTTCAGGAGTTTATTGAGGGTCATTCCTTATCTGATGAGTTGAAACCAGCAGTACCTCTTGCAAAACCTGAAGTCATAAATATACTCAAAGAAGTATTGCAAGTTCTAGTCTTTGTTCACAGTTATGGCGTGATTCATCGAGATATCAAGCCTGATAACTTGATTAGGCGCAAAACAGATGGACATATTGTTTTAATTGACTTTGGGGCTGTTAAACAAATACAACCACAAATGCAAGGGCAGCAACAGGAAAATCAAAGTATCATTATTGGGACTCCTGTTTATGCACCAGGTGAACAAATCATTGGTATGCCAAAACTAAATAGTGATATTCATGCCTTGGGAATAATGATCATACAAGCTTTCACTGGAGTTCATCCCAAAGTTTTCCAGCGCGATGTCAAGACTGGTGTGATAATCATTAATCAGACATCGGAAATGGGTGAAGAGATTTGGTATTACTGGTGGGAACTGGCAAAAACCACTGAGCCATTAAATGGGGTAATTAATAAAATGGTACATCTTGACTTTACACAAAGATATCAGTCAGTTGAGGAATTGTTGAATATTGTGGCAACTTTATAGGAGTTACAAACCCTCAATCCTACAGCTATGACTTGTAGTTATTTTGGTCAAAGAAATGATAAATAGTATTTTCTGGGGCCAGACTCATGGCTGTGTTGTAGTCCTCAATAGCTTTTTGGTGATTACCTAGCGCTAGATAAGTCTGACTGCGCCAAAAATAACAGAGAGCATTACGAGGGTTAATGTCAATGGCTTGTGTATAATCTTCCAATGCACCAGTTAAATCCCGTAACTGATGCATCCGAAAATTACCTCTTTCCGTATAAAGTTGGAAACAATGGGGATAAAGAGAGATCCCATTCTGGAATTTGGCCATCCCTCCCTCAATATCCCCTTGTTTAAAACAAGCATAAGCCTGTTGAATATATCGGTTGATATCCGGTGTTACTTTCGAGTTTAGGTCTTGATGATTGTTATTCACTTTTACAGAGGTTTTATCTTGATGGTTGGTTAAAGAGGTGAGTAGATTGGTGTTAAAAATTGATCTGGGAGTAAGGTAAGAGGAAAAAGGGTTTCAGGCTTGTTTACTTTTCTTGACATAGTTTTGATTTTATTTTGTAACCCTACGTATCTCATTTACTAGAATCTTCAGTTTTAGTTTTGGGAAGCACCACAAGATAATATTGGTTGGGTTGCCAACTCTTCTAGGTTCACCGACTGCAACAAATCTTTCCAGTATTCCTGTACGCCCGTATCGTTGGGGCGCTGACAGCGTAAATCGGCCACAATACTTAGAGCATTTTCCCAAATTCCAGCAGTGGCATAAATCACAGCCCGATCTAATGGTTGGGTTGCTTGTCGGATCTGGTTACCGATGTCTTCGTTTTGCACGCGCTTAATTTCACCTTTTAATTCTCGATTGGGACCATCAAGGTAAACTATTTCAAAAGTCCAAGTATATTTTTTACCTATTGTTAATGATGCTTTATCCACGGGTACAGTTAGACTCACAATACCTTCTTGTCTCACAGGTGTCAAAGTTCTCTGATATAGGGGTTTAGTCCTTTGACCATTACCTCCTCTCAAAACAAATTTCAGTTCTTTTGCTGTTCGAGCATCTTTATCAATGTAAAACCAGAATGTGGGATGTTCTGATGTCGTTAGTTGTGCTTCTAGGTTTGTGGCTGTTAGAGCAAGAGAATTAAAGCGCCCTGTTCTGCTGGCTGCACTTCTTGTTCTATCAGGTCTACCCGGAACAAAGACAATCTTTTGGCGACGTTGGATGTAACTATTTACATTTCTAATTGCTGTTGTGGCATAGCGATCGCCAGGACGTATTTGCAGTGCTTGTTGGAAATAAGATAAAGCTTGGCTATAGTTTCTCCGTCTGGTTGATTCATAACCACGGGACATATATTGTGTATACTGGGCTGAGGTTTGTGCTTTTACCACAACCTGATCTGCTGCTAAAACTCTTGTCGGATTGACAAAATCTGGCGGTAAGTAGACTAAAGCCGTAAGCAAACAACCTGTCAAAAGTCTAAGTTTTTTAGGATACATATCTACTTCTGTTTAATAGAGTAATTTTGATAACATATTTGTTGATGTTTGTGGCATCTCCACTTCTGTTATTACTATATCAATTATAATACATAATTTTTATTTTGATACTCCTGGTTTTTGAGTGGCTTTTGCTCCTGTTTTTGATAAATTCCACGAAATGGGCAAATTATAAGGTTTATATCCACTAGCAATTTACAAGTAATAATAGTTTGCTGTCTATATCTTCACCAAACTTTCACCATAGATTGGGCAGATCGGGTTAGTTGATATCCGGTGCTGGTAATCTGTCTAAATTTGTATTATGTTTAGCGGGCTCTCCAGCCCGCACCACATTAGGATGATAAAATTTAGCTGCGTAACAGCCAGTCAAAGCATATTGAACACCATGCCTAGATACCCCATCCAGAACCTAGGTATTTAATTAACCTACATGAACCGCAAAACGTACTAGATTTTCTTGACCAAACTGCAATGAATCCCCATTCATAAGGCGATATTGGACACCGGAACTTAAAGGAGTTCCGTTTAAATAAATGCCGTTGGTACTCATGTCAACAATCATGTAGCTATTTTGCGACCAGTCCCAAGACACTCGCGCATGACGACGAGAAACTATTCCTTGGTTGGGGATACCAGTAAGGTCAATTTCTGGGGGAACAGGAATGTTTTGACTACGGCGACCAATAAAACCTGCTTCCCCTGACCATTCAAATTCTCTACCTGAAAAGTGAATGAGTTTGAGAAGTGGTACTTTGGGTGTCGGTGGGGGATAAGCTGGCTGTATAGGTTGTACGGGTGGACGTGGCTGAATATTAGTTTGATCGTTAACTGGTGATTGGTTGATAGGTTGAGGTGGTGTTGGTCGTGGTGTCGGTTGAGGTGGTATCGGTGTTGGTGTTGGTGTTGGTACTACTAGATTACCCAAAGGAGTTCCACACCAAGCGCAAACTTTGGCATTATTGGGTTGGACACGGTTAAAATATTCGCAGGTTGGGTTAGGGCAACGATTTGCAGCCATGGTTGTTTAAATCATCAGGTATGGGTTGTAAAGGGACAAGACCTACCTTACTAAGTAAACACTGACCCTGACGAGTAGTTAGTATCTCAGCAAAGGTAGAACCAGCAGGAGGGCGGCTGTTGTCTTGGGGGTAAACCACAAATATAGGGTATCCTAAAGGATAACTTTGGAAGGCATTAACATCAAAAAAATAGTCATCATGCTGGCAGAGGTTGTCTGAAGTTTTCAGAGGACGGCGTTCGCGTTGTTGAAATAGCGGTTGAATAGCTGGTTTTTTACCATCTACTATAGCCAATGGATAGCCTGTACACTGTCCCTTAATTTTACTAATCAAACCAAAACCAATGATACCAGTAGTTTGTCCGTTGAGAATTTCTTGGCGAATTTGGTTTTGGGTTCTGGTTGTATCCCATTGAGTTACTTTGTCTTTAAATAGGGCTAGGTCTTGGGGATCATTTTTTAGCACTATTTCTTGAAATTTACTGATAGCTTCCGGTTCTGTGGGGGCAAATGGTCTGATTTCTAAATTCGGCAGCTTACTATTAATTTGCTGCCAATTTCTAATTCTTCCTGTATAAATTTCACGCAGTTGATCAATTGTAATTTGACCATCTAGTGCATCTGTCATATTGTCATTTTTTCTACTAAATTCGACATAGACTAATAACCCGTCATAAGCAACTGGTTTTTTATCTAGTTCTGCTGGTATTTTCTGAGTTAAACTGGTGATGGCAAAGTCTTTTTCTCCTGCTTGAACTACTGCTATCGGTTGCCCTAGATTTTCTAAATTTGATGAAACTACAGGAGTATATTTAAAATTTGCTTTTGCTTCTGGTTTGGGTTGATATATTAAATCTTCTAAGCTATCTTTTCCTACTTTTTGTTTAATGATAAAAGTCCATGTACCAGAATTTTCGCCTGTGTAATTAAATTCCCCAACGGGTACATTATTTACATCTGCAAATTTACGCCGCAGTTTGAACCATTGTAAATATTTGCTACTATCATCATGTTGATTAAACATAAAATAAGCAAAAGTTCCTCCTCCCAATAATAACAAAACTATGGTTAATAACCACATTGATACTTTTTTAAGACTTTGATCAGGTGGTGTTTGAGAAGATGAATCTGAATTATTTGTTTGACCTTCTTTGGGTAATTTTATGAGTGCTTGTCGCGCTAATTCTGCACTTGTAAAAGGTGTATGTATGCCAATTAATTTTTCTATAAACTGCTTTAAATGGCTATCTGTAGTAGACCAATGTTGATTTTCTCTGGGGTTTAGAGGTTGATGATCAGCATAATTCATGGTGCTTCCTGCTAGTAAATAAAAAGCTACTAATCCTAATGATTCTAAATCTTTTTCTTTCTGAGCAGGTGCGGGTTGGGTAATGACTGGGGGAATAAATAAGTTTTCCCAAATAGCTAAATCACAAAGGTATATAGAAAATTGTTCATGTTTGGTTAATTTATTGGTTAATTTAATTAATATACTATCTAAATTTATGTTGCCGTGAGCAATACCTGATTGTACTTGATTGGAGGGAAAACGTATTTTCTGGCTGTGGAGAAATTCTAAAGTTTGTAGAGTTTGATTCAGTATTTCTCTCACTTGAACGGCTGTCATTTTCCCGTTTTGCGTAAGATACTGATTTAATGTTTGGGATGATTCTATGGCTTGGGTGATTAAATAACAACGTTCTAATTTTTCATCCGCTATGGCTTCTAATGTGTTAACTAAGCGAAAATTTTGCATTCTACTATCTGCTAATTTTATTCCTCCTAAACGTTGAAAAAGTTGTTTACGAGATCCTGATTCTTGTTCGTTAAAACAACGTTGGGGCAGCAAATATTCTTTGATTTCTACAGGTTGTTGATCTTTTATTTTTATACCCGAATATAAGCGCCCATAACCTCGCACGCCTACATAATTAATTACCTGATGTGTACCAGAATTACCTTTGATTTCTGCTTTCTCTGATAAGGTGGCAGGAAAACCACATTCTGAACAGAATTTAGCACCTTTGAGTTCTTGGGTGGTTTGGAAAGGGCGATCGCAATTTAAAGGATTATTGTACAAACAGGTGTATTCTGGATAAAAGGAAGCAAATGATGTCATATACAAAAATTTTTCACCATTATTGTAATTCTATTTTGACTTCTGATTTCAGAGTTTATATCCAACGCTGAAATAAAACCCGTTATCCTGGGCATTTACGCCGCGGTCATCTAAATTAATTAAAGGTAGACTGTAATCTAAGCGTATATTGAGACCTGGTACAAGTTGCCATAAAACTCCCACTCCCGTACTAGCTAAGAAGGTCTGTCTTTGTAGGATGTTAGGGTTATTATCTTTATTCCAGACATATCCTAAATCAAAAAATGGCGCTATTTTGATTGATGAGTTGCCTTTTTCATCTTTAGATAGTGTGATTTGATTTTCTACAGCAAATCTTACTCCGTTGTCACCTGCACGAGCATTTTGCCGATAACCACGTACTGACTGACCACCACCAATTATAAATTGCTGTGATGGTAATAAACTATTAGGTGTAAGTTGTACTTCTGCTTGGGCAAGTAACAAATAGTTATCGCTGATTTTTTGTATTCTTTGTATTTGTCCTAACCAACTGAAAAACTGACCATCAGGAACAGGATCGTCGTTTCTGGTAGCATCAAATACGTCTATACCCAGACTAAATAAAGAACGTAAGGACCATACACCTTGAAAATCCCTTGATAAATAGTCTTGTCCAAATTTAATTAATCGTGTTCTGCTGTTAGCGTCTTTATCTGGTCCAAAACCGAATGCTGTCCGACCTGCAAAGGTAAAGGTTTGACCATCTTGGACAGTAAAACCTAATGATAATGCAAATTCTTGCCGCAGCGATCGCACTAAAGGTTGACGAAAACTAATTTCATAAAGTTGGGACTCACCGCGAATATCAAAATTCTTAAAAGGTTCTTGGATGACTTTATTATTATTAATTGTTGTTCTCAGTTGTACTGTCCCATTCATGGTATTTACTGGGATGCGATAACTGAAATCATAGACATTTGATCCGCCTTTGGCTGTAAAATAATAAGATGCCGCCAGTTCATCACCCCATCCTGTGAGATTACGATAAACGCTATTGATACCAAATCTTTCTGAACCTACACTTGGTGGGGAATAGTTATCAATATTTAAACTAGCTTCTAGAGGGTTAGCTTCGGTAACTCTGACTACTAGGATATTTTCACCCAACTTAGTACCCGGACGGAGACTACCTTCTACCTTGGAAAACAATGGATCTATTTTTAATAATCTTAATTGGTCTTCTATATCTGCTGTAGACAAGGGTTTTTTAATTCCTAATGCTACACGCGATCGCACATAATTAGGATGAGTATGTTTTGTACCTTCAACTTCAATTTTCTCTAAACCTCCTTCAATTACCTGTATTTTTACCACATCATCGGTAATTGTTTGGTCAACTAAAATTGCTCTTGAAGTCAAATATCCCCGATCTAAGTAAAGTTGGGTGATTGCATCAGCAACTTTTGTCAGTTCTTTTACACTCACAGAACGTCCTTCTACTTCCTTAGTCAAGGTGTTCAATTGCTCTTGGTTAAAAATCGTACTACCGACTACTTCAACTTTATTAACTTGAAACTTTTCGGTTTCAATTTCAATTTCAATTTCAGTTTCGGTTTCAGTTTCTGAAGGAATTACTTGTTGATCTTCCGGTGTCAGTGGTTCAGCATTAGGGACAGGTTGTATAAATCTTTTCTCATTGGTGTTATCTGCTGGATTCCCCCCTTGTGCTAAACGATTCTTTGATATTTCTAAGAACACTGAAGAACTTACAACATCCGTATTCTTTGCTGCTTCTGGATGGGACTCTAATTGTTGATTTGGTTTATTTGTAACTTGTGTTAGCAGATGATCAGGTTGTTTTAATAATACAAACGAACTAGATGATCGAGCATGACCTGGTGATGCGGAGAACAATAGCAGTGTACTGGGAATGAAAAATACACATAAATTTCTTCCTTGTAAATACCAACGCATAAAATTACTACTCCTGTCTTTTATTTTTCCACTTGTGTTTATGTTTATATCAGCTGGTAATTTTTACATTAACACGCTATGTTCTCTTAAGATCGAGAAATGGCAAAATTTCAGTATTTTTTCCATGAATAGCAGAACTGAGTAGATCCGCAACATAAATTTAAGTTTTACTTAATACCTCACGTATCTATTAAGACGCAAGCAAGCACGCGTATAAACTTTTAAATTTCTTTAATCTTATACTGAGTAACTAGATTTAGGATGCTTGCTGTTAATGCGGGTAAATTCATTGTTGTCAAGACTTTTCAATCAATTTTTAATCAATAATTATGGGATTTTTATTACTATCATTTTGGAGTTGTTCATGATTAGCAATTAAATAATCAATAGCTTTTTTAAAATAGTCTTGACTGGACTTATCAAATACAGTATTTTCTAAATCCACAGTTTGTAATTTGCGCTCTAGTTTTGAGCGATAATCATCATCATGAATTAATCTTAAAACTATTTTCATATATTCTGCGGGATTCTTAGCAATTAATTCATCAAAACCAATGGTTCTCAGCATCTGTGAACCAATTCGACTATACCATCTATTACCTTCAAAAGTTACCATTAATTTACGTAAATATAAACTATCGGCCACAATATTATAACCCCCAAAATGATAGGATTCAATACATATATCTCCTTCTTCCATCATTTCCATATATTCATCGTAGGTTTTGACGGGAACTAACTCAAAATTATCCTTTCCTAAAATTGATTCCAGGTCTTTTTCAAAAGGAATAAAATCATTTTGTCTAATTAAAGCTCCACCCGAAAAAAATCTAAATAATAAAGGTTTTTGAGTATTATGAATAATTTTTTTTAATAGGTTCAGCATCGGAAAATTAATTTTTTGGGCAAACCAAGAGCAATTAATAATAAATTCAGAACGTGATTTTTGCGGTTTTCTTAAATCATAAATAGGATGATTATGTAACGCACCAAAACCAGGTAATAAAACCAATCTTTCCGAATAATTATTAGCTACTAAATTAATATTTTCGACATTAGCACCACTAATATAATAATCTATTTTTGAACCAAAAGTGCTGACAGAATGACCTAAACCACAAACTTGTATAGGTGCTAATCTTAAATTAGATAAAAGTATACTTTCATCAGTCATACCAATATCAGGATAAAAAATCAGTTGAAAATCATTCTCAGCGATCGCGTCAATATTTAAACTACCATTTTCAAAAAATACATATTTTATTCCCTTAAAACCCTCAATATCTAAATTATTTCTCACACCACCCAAATGCACCAAAGTTAAATCATAATCGGACTTCAAAGAATTAACAAACTCTGCTAAAATCCGATATACAGAATGTTGATTAAACCATAAAGAGGTAATGATAGCGATTTTTTTATGATCAGGTTTATTAATAATTTGTGCATTTTGACAAAAAGAACTTTCTTGGATGGTTTGATTAAGTTTATACTTAATTTCATGATCTTTATTTTCGTCAATATAGGTAGCACCAAAACAAATTTCTGAGATATTATAGAAAATGTTTAAATTTTCATGACGGTATGACAAATGTTCACGGAGACTATAATAAGCGGTTTTATTAACTAAAGCAGATTTATAAAGTCCCAAAAAATGCGTATACCATAAACAAGCGAGACTAGGATTAGCATTAAATAACAGATTTCTATCAAAATTAACATTATTTCTAGCGGAATATAAAGTTAAAATTTTGACAAAATTATTAGGTTGATTCTTGAGAATTTCTAAGTAACCATCGGTATTTTTAAAATTTGACATGGCTACTAAATTAGCAATAGTAGGATTAAATTGAATAAACTTGAGAGTATAAGTATCACCAATGATATAATCAGACTGGGTGAAAAAATATAAAAAATTCTTCACAAAAGCATCAATAAAGTATTGATCTTCTGGCGAAATTGTAAAATAGGTATTCTCTGCAAAATGCCAGATGATTTCTAAAAAAATATCCGATAATTCATCATATTCTTGATTAGAATATATGGTGATTAATTGTTGAGGATTGAATTTAGGCAATTTATTAGTCATGATGATGGGGTAATAAAAATTTATTTTTTCTAATAGGATGCTTATCCCAGGAAAAGTTTTCAACAAGAAACTCTTGACACTCCCCGGTCTAAAGACGCGGAGATTCTATATTCACAAACTCATTAATTGTCCCTACATCTTTTTCATCAGAAGTCTAAAGATAATATCTCAAAACGTCTATGTTTTGAAAGCTTGGTTTGAAACTTTTTTGTGTAAGATTTAATACTCGCACATCTCTTTGAATCCCTCTTTTTAAAGCAGTGTAAATTGTTGAAGCATTTTTATAAAGTATTAAATGTGAATTAAAGAAAAAATAATCAAACAAACACATTTAACTTAAATAATATAGTTAGAACTTGGGTCTAAATATTAGACTTGTCCGAAAATTAAATGTGCGTTTTCTAAAACCCTTGTAGAGACGTTCTATAGAACGTCTCTACATTAATTCCCGGAAATGTCTATTATTTACTATTACTAACGCCACGGTATCTAGTTGATAAAGATTACAATTTGTGACAGATAAAGCAAGTTTTGTTACAAAAATATACAAAAAATATACAAAAGTGAGGTTGCATAGGATAAACATTGATGTATAGTGTAAAATGCGTATTCGGATCTATGTTATGCCTAATTGCAGGTTGATGTTATGCTGAAAAGTCAATATAATCAGTTATTCGTCCTACTAACTCTTTTATCTCAAGTAAGTGTAAAACCAGCAAATGCACAGATTACCCCAGCCAATGATGGCACTAATACTCTAGTTAACACTACAGGTCAACAAATTAATATTACTGGTGGTACTCAAGCTGAACAAAATTTATACCACAGTTTCCAGCAATTTGGTTTAAATCAAGGTCAAATTGCTAACTTTTTAAGTAATCCTAATATTATCAATATACTCGGTAGGGTGACAGGGGGCGATGCCTCTGTTATTAACGGTCTGATTCAAGTTACTGGTGGTAATTCTAATTTATTCCTGATGAATCCGGCTGGGATTATCTTCGGTAATAATGCTAGTTTAAATGTACCAGCATCTTTTACCGCCACTACAGCTAATGCTATAGGTGTAGGTAGTAATTGGTTTAACGCCATAGGACAGAATAATTATAACTTATTGACAGGCAATCCTAATAGTTTTGCTTTCTTAAACCAAAATTCTGGGGCAATATTAAACACAGGAAATTTAATTACTAATCAAGGAAGTGTCACCTTATTGGGTGGTACAGTAATTAATACTGGTACTATATCCACTCCAAATGGTAATATTACCATTGCAGCCACACCCGGAGAAAAATTAGTCAGAATATCCCAAGAAGGCAGTTTATTAAGTTTAGAATTACCTATAGATCGAAGCGGATTAAATCAAGCAACAAATACTCCTTTATCATTACCTCAATTATTAACATGGGCTAATGTGAATCATGCATCAGGAGTAACAGTAGAAAATGGTCAGTTAAAATTAACAAGTATTAATCAAGTAGTCCCCACGGAAACAGGCACAAATATTATATCAGGTATATCAGGAAATATTCAGGCTAATAATACAATTAATATATTAGGCGATAAAATAGGGATATTTAATGGAAATATTAGCACATTAGGAACTAATGGGGGCAATATATTTATTGGGGGAGATTATCAAGGAAAAGCCACACTACCCACTGCCCAATTTACTTATATTGATCCAAATAGTAATATTAAAGCCGAAGGAATTAATGGCGGAAATATCATAGTCTGGTCAGAACAAGCCACAAGAATATATGGTAATTTAAGTGTCAAAGGGAATAATCAAGGCGGATTGATAGAAACCAGTAGTAAGGGATATTTAGACATTACTACAGTACCGGATATTTCGGGACAAATAGGAGGAACTTGGTTAATAGATCCTACAGATATTAACATAGTAGCAGGGGGTGGAAATACTAACATTAATAATAGTAGTCCCTTTAGCTCCACAGGAGATAGTTCTTCATTAGGAGTAGATTTAATTACCGCAGCTTTAAATACTGGAAATGTCACAGTAGAAACAGGTTCGGGGGGAACACAAGCAGGAAATATTAGCTTAAATGCAAATTTAAACTATAGCGGTGCTACATCAACATTAACATTAAATGCTCATGGTAATATTACTATTAGTAATAGTATTAATAGCAGCGTAAATCCCTTGAATGTCACATTAACAGCAGATAGCGGGAATACGTCATCAGGATCTGTCAGGATAGCCTCAAATATTACTACAAATGGGGGGGATTTTACCGCCAAAGGAAATACATCATCAAATGAAGCAGGGATCGATATAACAACAGATAGTAATATTAGGACAGGAATTGGTAATATTAGCTTAACGGGATCATCAGGAGGCAGTACATTATCGTCCAGAGGAATTAGATTAGACAGCGGTAATTTAATTACAACCAGTGGGAATATTAATTTAATCGGCTACCAAACCAATAGTAATGGAAATGCAGGTGCGATCAGTACTTTCCCTGCTTTTGGAATCACTTCAAATAGTGGTAGTGGTAGTATTAGCTTCACAGGCTCCTCAGCAGGTAGTGGTAACAATGCCAGAGGTATAGAAATACAATCCCGTGTAAGCACAAACAGTGGTAGTATTACCATCACGGGAGATAATACAAATCTTAATGGCAATGCGGCAGGAATTAGGGTAATTGATTCTATTAGTTCTAACACAGGTAATATCACATTAACAGGAACATCAGCAGGTAGTGGTAGCTCTGCCATAGGCATTCTTTTACAAAGCAATGTATCAACAGATAGTGGACATATCACATTAACAGGCAATAATACTAATGGTATTGCTGAAGGAATTTCCAGTAATCAATCCATCACTTCTAATACAGGTAATATTACTGTAAATAGTGCAGGTACAACCACATTTAACACCGTTAACGCTGCAACTTTACTAACAAATGCAGGTGGAACAACATCATTAAATGGCAACATTAACACCACTGGAAGTCAGACTTATAACGATAATGTCACCATTGCAAATAACCCTACATTAGCAGGAAATGGAATTACCTTTAACGA
Source organism: Cuspidothrix sp. (assembly GCA_046080125.1). GTDB lineage: Bacteria > Cyanobacteriota > Cyanobacteriia > Cyanobacteriales > Nostocaceae > Cuspidothrix. Next base: position 252 of record JBJTTJ010000005.1, on the reverse strand, counting down.
ACTTGTAAACGGTAATAGTAATTTAACCCTGAGTGCAGGTACAGGAAATCTAACATTTGAGAAGAATGTTGGTAGTACAACAAACTTAAACAATTTAACAGCCAGTGGTAGTAATATAAATATCAAAGGTAATGTCAACACTACCGGACTACAAACGTATAATAATGCAGTAACTTTATTCAACAACAGCACCTTTACAGGCAATGGTATTATATTCAATAATACCCTGACTGGTACTGGGTTAGATTTTAC
>JBJTTJ010000004.1:0-29456 GCA_046080125.1 Cuspidothrix sp. | reverse complement strand
TAATATTTGATGTGCTTTTACTAAATCGGGTGGCATAGTTAGAGGGTCATACAAATCAGCTAAACTACTATCAGGATATTTTGCTCTGGTGTCTAATACTGTTTGGGCAGCTATTTCTACTTTCTGCTTTTGTTTCTCATTGACGTTTTCAGGAAAGGGATAGTTATTATAAACGATGTCTTTGGAATAGCGAAAACGACTTTCTAATCTTCCACATACATATTTTACCCATGTAGTATGCATTTCTGAAGTGAGTATACCAAATAAATAGAGAGTAGCATTAGGTATTAATAAAACTTGATCATTGCCAATAACCTTTTGAGAAATAAAACCTATAGGAATATATTTTCTCCTTTCAGATGAAACACGAGGAACAAGTAAATAATCAGTATCAGGTTGTCTATTTTCAGTAAACAATGTAGGAAAATCTGCCCATTTTCTAGTTGAATCTCTGCTTAGTATCTAAATCATAAAGTCTAAATTTTTGAAAATCAGAAACTAAAATATATTTTGGTAATTCATGTTCTTGTAATCCAGGAAAATAATCTTTAGCTTGTTCCATGGCTTTATCTAAACTTTTACCTCTGGATTTATGTTCTACTAAAATTACACCCTTCCAGAGTAAATCAATAAAACCTTGTTTATGATTGGCTTTTTTTACAGATTGTTCAAATGTGGCTACTCTTCTGCGAGAAATACCAAAAACATGAAAAAAACTATCCCAAAATGATTTAGCTTCGGCATCTTCTGAGGTTTCATTTTCCCATTCTTGAGAAAATGCTATCGCTCGACTTTTGATTTCGTTCCAACTTAAAGGCATAGTTAATAATTTCTAGGTAAAAATATGATAAATATGACGATAGAATAATTTTCAAACAATTCAAGGGTTTTTTCCTTTCTCCTTCCCCCTCTAATTATGCTTTCTACCCAACGGATGATTAATTGCCCAAATTCAGAATGTAATCACCCTTTTAACTTGGTGAGTGATACTATTTGCGATCGCTGTCAAACTCCCCTAGTTTACCGCTATTTGTGGGCAACTGGCAATCAAGCGGCACAAATTCCCCTACAAACAAAGGTAGCTAACAGATATGAAGTTATTAAACCGCAAATTTGGCTAGATACTCAACCCGCAATCTTACCAGATATACCTGCCCAGTTGCCAAATCTAGTTATTCCTTATTTGCGCTTATATTCACAACATTTACATATTCCTCAAGTTTATGGTTTTACTTCCTCCGCAGAAGTAGATGGTGATATTTTACTATTGGAAAATGCCCCTATAGATGAAACAGGTTGCATTTACCCAACTATTAGCGACTCCTGGGAACAAGCATCTCCCGTCAGACAGGTTTACTGGTTATGGCAAATTCTCCAGTTGTGGACACCATTATTAGAATTACAAGTTGCCCACAGCCTACTATTGCCAGATAATTTATATGTTCAGGGTTGGTGTATTCGGTTGTTAGAATTGCATCAAAGTCCAGAACAACCAACTTTACAAGATCTAAGTAATTCTTGGCGTTCTTGCGTGACAACAGCAAAAAGCACCATTGCTCCCAAGTTAGAAAGCATAGTTGAGTTAATATGTCAAGAGGAAGCTAATTTAGAGAATATTAATACCCAACTCAATGAATTATTGTTAACAACAGCCGCAGAATTACCCTTATTTTTAACTATAGCTGGAGCAACAGATACAGGTAAAGTTATTAAACATAATGAAGATGCTTGTTATCCTAGTGATAATAATAATATAGATGATGACTTAAAACCACGCTTATCAATTGTTTGTGATGGTATTGGTGGACATGAAGGTGGAGAAGTTGCCAGTCAATTAGCACTACAGTCTCTCAAATTACAAATCCGGGCTTTATTAGCAGAGATAGAAGAACAAACAGAACTGTCAACGCCAAACTTATTATCTCAACAGATAGAGTCTTGTTTGCGAGTTGTAAATAACATCATTTGGTCAAGGAATGATGACCAAAATCGTCAGGGTAAGGAACGCATGGCCACAACTTTGGTGATGTCATTACAGATACCTCAAAAAGTGATTATATCTACGGAGGAACATTTAAAAAATTCCCATGAACTTTATTTAGCGCATATTGGGGACAGTCGTGCTTATTGGATAACCCAGAATTATTGTCAACTCTTGACGGTAGATGATGATATGGTTAAACGAGAAGTTGGTTTAGGCAAAAGTTTATATCGTCAAGCGCTGCAAATACCCGAAGCTAAGGTTCTGACTCAGGCATTAGGCACAAAAGAAGGGGAATTTCTCGACTTTTCCATTCAACGATTTATTTTAGAGGAAGATGGGATTTTATTACTTTGTTCGGATGGTTTGAGCGATCGCAATTTAGTGATACAATATTGGCAGGATTACGCTATTCCCGTCCTCACTGGTGATTTAAGCATAGAAAGTGCTACCCAGGAATTAATCAGACTGGCTAATGAAAAAAATGGCCAAGATAATGTCTCCGTGGTGATCACTCTTTGCCGTGTAGCAGAACCATTATCAATAACAGTGATCCCCCCGGTAAAAATTGTTCCTCCCTCACCTATTGCTGTTCCAGATGCGGAAGTGCTAATTATTTCCACCCCCATAGAAAGGGATTTAGCCCCCAGTTCCCAAGCTTTGTTAAATTTGAGCTTGAATGAAGAAGTCACTGCACCTATCCCGCCATCTCAAGGCCAAAATTGGATATTATCTATTGTCTTCTTATTGTTGCTAATCGGCAGCACCTCTCTGGGTTTATTTGCGTGGTGGCAATTATATCCTCAATCTTTCCAACAAGTCTGTCGCCAACTTCCCGAAGGAGTACGGAAATTCTGCCCAGAGTAGGAAGTAGTGGGGAATTTTTCTCCTACTGACAACCGACAAAAAACAACTGATAACCATCAGAAATATACAAGTTTCTGCTACAGTTTAATGGCGCAATCTATTGTAAAATTGGGTTTGCCATTAAATCATGCTGGATTTTGTAGTCAAAATAGCTGTGGAGATGGTTGAGGAAAAACAAAAGTTAGATACATAATATATTATGAAAGTAGGCGATCGCGTGAGCGTGAAAGAATCAGTAGTGGTTTATCATCATCCTGAACATCGTAGTCAGGCTTTTGACATCAAAGGGATGGAAGGGGAAATCGTAGCTATTGTTACCCAATGGCGTGATAGGCCTGTAAGTGCTAACTTCCCTTTTTTGGTCCAGTTTAGTAAAAAATTTAAAGCCCATTTACGCGATTTTGAAATAGAAGTTGTTTAAGCAGGACTTACCCATAGCAAAAAGTAGGGGTAATTCACAAATTACCCCACACAACAATTACTTTTGTTATTCGTTGTTTAATAGTTCCGCTTGCAGACCATCCAAAAGGGAATTTCTTTTCAGTGATGGAATTAAGGAAGCCTTCTGAGGTTGGTTTTCATTTATATCGTCAGGTATAAATTCTAACGAAATTCTCACCCTGCCTTTTTGCCATCCGCCCCCAGTTGTTTCCATAGCTTCACATGGTATTCCTTCTAACATCCAAGCAGCAAGGGTTTCGTTATCAAATTCCTGTCCCATTCTATTAACTAAATTTTCCGTCAGTTCTATAACTTTAAAAGTCGAAAACCCTAGGGGGCTCTTCTTTCTGTCCAAAGAAACGACATCATTATTCCCTAAACTAAATCCAGTCATTATATTTACTCCGATCACAACAACAGGATAAGTGAAAACTACCCTGTATTACCTAAATTAGCAGGTATCAATATAAATCACCAATTAGTGGCGACAAAACCATGACATAATATTGAGTTCACCCCGCATTTTCGCTAGGTCTCGACGGTTTTGGACTGCGGTTCTATGATACCACTCACAATGTTCTTTAAATTCTAAGCGGGTATTAACTTCTTGGTAAAATTCCTGGGATGTTTGATGAACTGCAAACACTTCCTCCGTTTCCGGTGGAAGTGATGGGACAATATGTGGTAGTTCTTTACTCATCGGTAATTGGTAATTGGTAATTGGTAAATTCCTGTACCCCTCCTGACTCAATGATAAATAAGCAGATGAGAATAGATCAAATTAAATTAAGTTTTGATAGATTAGGGCTATAATTTCTAACACGCTGATGTTAAAAAAAGTGATCGCACTTCATTCTACCTATATCAAATAGCGATCGCTAAAAAACTAGATAATAATTTATGGGAATACTTCATACTCAGGACTTACGCAACTGGCACAGGCGATAGTCCTGACATCCATAAAATCCAAAAATTCAGACCTTATCTGCGTCTATCCGCGTTCATCTGCGTTCCACTATTTCTACCTTTTCCGCACCAAATAACCACAACGATGTTCACCATGAATCAACCAATGGGTTCTTTCCACATTACAATCAGGTAAAATCGCCGCAAACATTTCCAACTCATGGCCGCACACACTAGGAAACGACTCCGCAACATTAGAAATAGCGCAAGTATGTTCTATAAAAATAAATTTTTCACCACCATTATCATCAGACTCAACAGGGTGAAACTCAGCCATAAAACCTTCTGCTTTTCGCAGTTCTACCAAATTTGCGACCCGTTCTTTTAAAGAACCTGTACCCACTTTCTCCTGGTATTCTTGCGCTTTACGTTCCCACTGTTTTTGTAAAATCGTTTTAACCTGTTCACTTCCAACAGTTTCCGCTAAAGTATCTAACAGCGAAACCGCAAACTCTCCATAACCATCACTGAAGCGGCTTATATTCCTTTGTAATTGTTCTCGTCCCCGTTGACTTAATTGATAAAGATGCTGAGGACGACCCATAGCAACTTGATCAGGTATAAAATACACAACTAAACTATCAGCGTCCAAATCCTTCAGATGGCGGCGAATAGCTTGGGGACTGACATCTAATACTTCTGCAAGCTCCAGGGCGGTGGCTTGCGTATGTTTCAATAGATACTCTAAAATATCCCGCTTGGTTGTGGACTGCTGGGTAGTGGCCATTTTAGTCCCAAAAAATTTTCACAAAAAACTTGACTTAAACAACATTGTTGTTGTTAATCTATCGTACAATGAAAATAGATTAAACAACAGCCGAGTTGTTTTAGTCGTTAAACCTATTCTAGCAGTCTTGTTAGCAATCGGTAACAGAAAACGGGAGTTAGCTTTTTGCAGCCCGTCGCCCGTCCTTTAAAGAGAACACAAGAGAACCGATGAGCGCGTCCGTAACTACCTTAGTCAACCAACCTTACAAGTACGGCTTTGTCACCGATATTGAAGCCGATACTATCCCTCGTGGGTTAAGCGAAGATGTTGTCCGTCTGATTTCCGCTAAGAAAGAAGAGCCGGAATTTATGCTGGAGTTTCGTCTTCGTGCGTACCGTCAATGGCTGAAAATGACAGAACCAACTTGGCCTAGTGTCGAATATCCACCTATTAATTATCAGGATATTATTTATTATTCCGCACCGAAACAAAAGAAAGCAAAACTCAACAGTTTAGATGAAGTTGACCCCACTTTATTGGAAACCTTTGCCAAATTGGGTATTCCTTTAAATGAACAAAAACGATTAAGCAACGTTGCTGTTGATGCAATTTTCGATAGTGTTTCTGTAGCCACTACATATAAAGAAAAACTCGCCAAAGATGGTGTAATTTTCTGTTCTTTTTCGGAAGCTCTGCAAGAACATCCAGAACTGATTAAAAAATATTTAGGTAGTGTTGTTCCCATTGCTGACAATTATTTTGCAGCTTTGAATGCGGCTGTATTTAGTGATGGTTCTTTCGTTTATATTCCCAAAGGCTTAAAATGTCCAATGGAATTGTCTACCTATTTCCGCATTAACACCGGAGATACAGGACAATTTGAACGAACCTTAATTATCGCCGATGAAGGTAGTTATGTTTCTTATTTAGAAGGTTGTACAGCACCCATGTACGACAGCAACCAATTACACGCGGCGGTTGTGGAATTGGTAGCTTTAGATAATGCAGAAATTAAATATTCTACTGTACAGAACTGGTACGCTGGTGACGAAAATGGTAAAGGTGGAATTTACAACTTTGTAACTAAGCGCGGTTTATGTCAAGGTGTCAATTCTAAGATATCTTGGACTCAAGTAGAAACAGGTTCAGCTATTACTTGGAAGTATCCTAGTTGTGTGTTAGTTGGTGATAATTCCGTCGGTGAATTTTACTCGGTTGCATTAACAAATCATAAGCAGCAAGCTGATACGGGAACTAAAATGATTCACGTTGGGAACAATACCCGCAGCACAATTATTTCTAAAGGTATTTCTGCTGGAAAATCAAGTAATAGTTATCGCGGGTTGGTGAAGATTAATCCTACAGCGAAAGGCGCGAGAAATTATTCTCAATGTGATTCAATGTTAATTGGAGATAATGCTCAGGCCAATACTTTTCCTTATATTCAAGTGCAGAACAATACGGGAAAAGTTGAGCATGAAGCTTCTACTTCCAAGATTGGTGAAGACCAATTATTCTTTTTTGCTCAACGTGGTATTTCACCAGAAGATGCTATTTCTATGATGATTAGCGGTTTCTGTAAAGATGTTTTTAATCAGCTTCCTATGGAGTTTGCTGTTGAGGCTGATAAATTGTTGAGTTTGAAGTTGGAAGGTAGTGTGGGTTAGTTTTTTAATGAACCACTTCAGACACAGAGTATGCAGAGAAAGAGAGGATTTAGAAGATGATTGTTGAGAATAGTGATTTGATTTTGTCGGTTAAGGATTTGAAAGCGGAAGTTGATGGAACTTCAATTTTAAAGGGTTTGAATTTGGATGTTCGGGCCGGTGAAATTCACGCGATTATGGGTCCTAATGGTTCTGGAAAGAGTACCTTTTCTAAGGTGTTAGCGGGACATCCAGCTTATACTGTTACTGGTGGTGAGGTGGTTTTCCAAGGTGAAAATCTTTTGGACATGGAAGCAGCAGAACGCGCTAGAAATGGTGTGTTTTTAGCTTTTCAATATCCTCTAGAAATTCCCGGTGTGAGCAATTTAGATTTTTTACGGGTTGCTTATAATTCTCGGAGAAAAGCGCAAGGTTTGGAAGAGGTTGACGCTTTCGATTTTGATGATTTGGTTGAAGAAAAGTTAGAAATTGTGAAGATGAATTCTTCTTTTCTTAACCGCAGTGTGAATGAGGGTTTTTCTGGTGGTGAAAAGAAGCGGAATGAAATTCTGCAAATGGCTATATTAGAACCCAAATTGGCAATTTTGGATGAGACTGATTCAGGTTTAGATATTGATGCTTTGAAAATTGTCGCTAATGGTGTTAATCAATTAACTAATGCTGAAAATGCCACAATTATGATTACTCACTATCAGCGTCTTCTTGATTATATTGTGCCTGATTTTGTTCATGTGATGGCACAAGGACGTATTATTAGAAGTGGTGGTAAGGAGTTGGCCTTAGAGTTAGAATCTCGCGGTTATGATTGGGTCTTGGAAGAAGCTTTAGGAGTGGGTGTATAATGTCTAGTTCTATCAATGTTGCGGTAATTCATGAATTACCCCTACAACCAAATTTATTAGATAAAGATGCTTTTTTAACTGACTTATTAAGTCGGGTAATTGCATCGAAAAAAAATGATTACTTCCAACAACTTCGTAATGATGCTGCTAAGTGGGTGCGTCATTCTGAGATTCCTAATACCCGCGATGAAGAATGGCGTTTTACTGATTTATCTCCTCTAAAAGAGTTAGGTTTTAATGTGGGGACAATCCATGAGTTGTCCCTAACAAATAGTTTTATTTTACCTGAAGTTGCTCACCGTTTGGTTTTTATTAATGGTGTGTTCGCAGCGAATTTATCAAATACTGAAAATTTACCTGCTGGGCTAAAAGTTGGTAATTTGGATGTGTTACCTGATGAAGTTGCACAAAAGTATTTAGCGCAGTCTGAGGGTACAAGAGAAGTTTTTACTGCTTTAAATACTGCTGGTTTAAATGATGTGGCGGTGGTATGGGTCGCTAAAAATGTGGTAGTTGAAAATCCCATTCATTTGTTATTTATTTCTGTTTCTGGGGAAGGTGCAATTATTTCTCAACCTCGTTGTTTAGTGGTTACTGAAAGTAATTCCCATGTGAGTTTAATTGAGGAGTATATCACAGATATTAGAGAATATGTAACAGGCAAGATGCCTGTTCCACAAGAGAAGCAAATTTACTTTAATAATAGTGTGACTGAAATCTGGGTAAATGAAAATGCTCAGGTGAGTCATTCAAGAATTGTCTTGGAAAGTGATGCTGCTTTTCACATTGGGAAAACTGCCGTAACACAAGGACGGTATAGTCGTTATAGCTGTAATGCTGTGACAGTTGGTGGTAAAATTTCCCGTCATAATTTGGAGATATTACAAACTGGGGAACAAACAGAAACCACCCTCAATAGTTTAACAGTTATTGCTAATAAACAATTAGCTGATACTCACAGTGCGATCGCTCTAAATCATCCCCATGGTATAAGTAAACAACTACATAAGTGCATTATAGGAGATCGTGCCCATGGAGTTTTCAACGGTAAAATTTTTGTTCCTAAACCCGCACAATTAACCGATGCTGCACAATTAAACCGCAATCTACTGTTATCATCTAAATCGAGAATTGACACCAAACCTCAATTAGAAATTACTGCTGATAATGTGAAATGTGCCCACGGTGCTACAGTGAGTCAATTAGAAGATGATGAAATATTCTATCTCCAAAGTCGTGGAATAAATGAAAACGACGCACGCAAATTATTAGTTAATGCTTTCGCAGCAGAAATAATTAACCTAATACCCGTTACCTCCTTACGAGAAAAACTGTTAAAAACAGTTATCACCCTCACAAACAAATAACCGAAAACCCCCACCTTCAGAAAGTGGGGAAAACCTACAAAAAACTCTCCTTCTCTGTGTCTCTGTAGTTCGTTCCTTAAAAACCTCTGCATAAATCATAAATTATCAAAAAACTCTCAACTCCTAAACTCATTAAATATGACATTCACATCCATCAAAACCCTAGCTGATAAAGTTCGTAAAGACTTCCCAATTTTACATCAAGAAGTCCACGGTAAACCATTAGTTTACCTCGATAACGCCGCAACTTCTCAAAAACCTGTATTTGTCTTAAATGCTTGGCGTGATTATTACGAACAATATAACTCAAACGTTCATCGCGGCGCACATTTTTTAAGTGGAAAAGCTACCGACGCTTACGAAGCAGCGCGAGATAAAATTGCTAACTTCATTCATGCCAAATCACGCCAAGAAATAGTCTACACCCGCAACGCCAGCGAAGCAATCAATCTAGTTGCTTACAGTTGGGGAATGAACAATTTACAACCAGGAGATGAAATTATTCTCTCGGTAATGGAACACCATAGTAATATCGTTCCTTGGCAATTTGTCGCCCAAAAAACAGGTGCAGTTTTAAAGTTCATCGCCCTAACACCAGAAGAAACTTTTGATTTAGAACAGTTTAAAACCCTGATTTCTCACAAAACAAAACTGGTGTCTATAGTTCATATTTCTAATACCTTGGGTTGTATTAACCCAGTCAAAGAAATAGCCGAAATTGCTCACAGATACGATGCGAAATTCTTACTAGATGCTTGTCAAAGTGTTCCCCACACTCCTATTAATGTTCAAGAACTTGATTGTGATTGGTTAGTAGCTTCCGGCCATAAAATGTGCGCTCCCACCGGCATAGGTTTCTTATATGGTAAGCTCGAATTGCTAGAAGCAATGCCGCCATTTTTTGGTGGCGGTGAAATGATTTCTGAAGTATATTTAGATCATTCTACATACTCAGAACTACCCCATAAATTTGAAGCCGGTACACCTGCAATTGGGGAAGCGATCGCTCTGGGTGCAGCTATAGATTATCTTACTAATATCGGTATGGATAAAATCCATGCCTATGAAGCCGAATTAACTGCCTATTTATTCGCCCAATTAGCCCAAATACCCCAAATTAGAATCTACGGACCAAAACCCGATGCTCACGGCGAAGGTAGAGCCGCCTTAGCAGCATTTACAGCAGAGGGTGTCCACGCTAATGATTTAGCAACTTTGTTAGACCAAGAAGGTGTAGCTATCCGTTCTGGTCATCATTGTACCCAACCTTTACACCGTTATTTAGGTTTAGCAGGAACAGCACGGGTAAGTTTATCTTTTTACAATACCCGCGCAGAAATTGATGTTTTTATCCAAGCTTTGAAAGACACTCTGGAATTTTTTACTAGTGTGTTTACTGAGTAAATATGGCAATCCTAAATCAGTTATGAACAAAAAGCTCCCTCACTTATCAAAAGAAGTCATGTATCTGAGTTCCTATAGGGATAATTCATGAATTAAATAGGGGTAACTCATAAACTACCCCTACACAAGACATCTTGATGAGTTATAATTATTTTGTAAATCCAATGTCATATAGTGAATTTACTTTAGATAAAGTTAGAAAATCCTTTGATTTAACGATTATAGATAAAGTTAATATTTTTGCATCTATTCCAGAAATTGAATGTCCAGATTTACTGGCGGAACTATTAAAAGAAAATGTCCCTTTAGCCCTTGCTAGTAATACTGAAAAATCACGTTCTGAAATGATAATTGCGCCGATTTTAATTGCTGCCAGAAAATATTTAAACAATCAAATTAGTTTATTTTCCGGCATTGATTTTACTATAGATACTGAAAAGGGATTAAACGGTAATTGTGATTTTATTATTAGTCGTTCACCTGAATTGTTAATTATTAATGCTCCAGTTGTGATAATTGTAGAGGCTAAAAAAGAAAATATTAATGCAGGTTTAGGACAGTGTGTAGCTGAAATGATCGCTGCTAGAATGTTTAATGAACGTGAAGGTAATCATATTCAAACAATCTATGGAACTGTCACCACTGGTACTAACTGGAAGTTTTTAAAACTTATTGATCAAGTGGTAGAAATTGATTTAGGTGAATATTATATTAGTAATATCGGTAAAATTTTAGGTATTTTATCTAGTATCGTCATGGAATAGGTATTGTAAATAATAAAGTTTTAGTGTAACATTTTAACTCTATGTTTCATAATCAAGGAGAGGAAAAACGGACAGTATTTTTGATGACTTAGCTAAATATAGGGAAAGTCTAGGTTTACCTCCTGCTGGTAGTGAAACAGATGGCTTATCAATTAGGTATAGAGGAATTAGAAATTATTACTCCCAGTGGCAGCAAAACAATTATAGTACAAGCACTAAAGACAAGGAGGTAATTATGTTTGTCACCCAATTATATACAGACAATTGGACAGGTAACAAAAATGAAGAAAATGTCATTAAAAATCCTACTTTGCGACAAATAGAAAGAGCTATTTTTAACTTAGATGGTAAGATTAGAACTTTAGTCAGTTTAGAAGCTGATGATGATAGTTATATGATGATTGGAGGAGGTAATTCTGGTTTTTCTGGTAAATACGTTGTTACAGCAACTTTAGACAACTATAATTTTTATTCTCTTTTAGATCAGCCACGCTACGATATATCCAAGCTTTCTCATTCTTATAAAAGAGTCATAACTTTAATTAAACTTTCTGATCAGCTAAAAAAGCAAAAAAATAAAGATTCTCAGAAAGATAAAATTATTGTAGTTACACCTGAATTATCAATCTCTAAGCCAATAAAAAAATTAGTTGTTGGCGGTCAACTTGGTAATTATCCTTCTCAGATGTGTGTTAATTTACCCCAGTGTTTAATAGCTGCAATCACTTTTGCTGAATCTGGTGAACTCGAATCTTTATTTACTTGGGAAAAAGATGAATCTTTAGTGACTGTATAAATCTAATATCATTTCTCTATCTTGATTACTAACTATGCTACTCCAATCGCCCCCCGCAGAACAAAGAACCGTTTTATATGACGTTAGCTGGGATACCTTTGAATCTTTGCTGAAAGATACAGGTGAAAATAGAGGTTCTCGTTTTGCTTATGACTCTGGTACTTTAGAAATTATGACTCCACTTTTTGAACACGAACAGCCAAAAATTCAATTTGATAGATTAATATTTGCTTTAGTTGAAGCATTAGATACGGAAATAATAAGTGCTGGATCTACCACATTAAAACGCAAAATCCTGAAAAAAGGTATTGAACCTGATACTTGTTATTATATCCAAAATGAACCAGCAATTAGAGGTAAAGAAACTTTAAATTTAGAAACAGATCCTCCGCCAGATTTAGCAATTGAAATTGATATTACTAGCAGTTCTGTAAATAAGTTTAATATTTACGCTGGTTTGGGTGTAACTGAACTTTGGAGATATGACGGGGAAGTTTTGAAATTTTATCAATTACTAGAAGATGAGTATATAGAAATTCAGTTTAGTGTGGCTTTTCCTCTAGTTTCCGTTAGTGATATGAGTAAATTTATTCAGCAAAGTAAAACTATGGGTGAAATTGCTTTGTTGAAATCTTTTCGGGCTTGGGTAAGGAATAAGATAGAGTAAACACATTGTGAGGTTATACTTAATGAACCGGAGTAAGATCAAAATATGTCTACCAAAGTAGTGGAAATTCTTTCATCCGAAGAATTGCGTCGTACATTAACTCGGATAGCTTCTCAAATTGTGGAAAGGACGCGAGATTTATCTCAATTGCTACTGCTTGGTATTCACACCAGAGGAGTGCCATTGGCTTATTTACTAGCACGTCAAATAGAAATTCTTGAAAATGTTAGTGTTCCCGTAGGGTCTTTAGATATTACATTTTATCGTGATGATCTTGATAAAATTGGCTTGAGAACTCCTGCAAAAACAGATATTCCTTTTGACTTAACACAAAAAACAGTAGTTCTTGTAGATGATGTTATTTTTAAAGGTAGAACAATTCGTGCTGCTTTAAATGCAGTTAATGAATATGGTAGACCAGAGGTAATTCGTTTAGCTGTATTAGTAGATAGAGGCCATCGGGAGTTACCAATTCATCCGGATTTTGTCGGCAAAAAACTACCTACAGCTAAGGAAGAAATTGTCAAAGTTTATCTACAAGATGCAGATGGCAGAGATGCAGTAGAGTTAATTACCACTTAGGATGGGTTGCTGAAACTAGGATGGGACTGAGAAAGACGCTAGGGGTAATTCATGAATTACCCCTACGCAAATACTTTGCGTAAGTCTTATAATTTTTACTTCTATAGGACTTCTATACTGGTATGCACTTGAATGAAATACAGAAGTTACCTAAAAAACCATACACATAAGGACTTTTAACTCTGTTCCCTGTTCCCTGTTCCCTGTTCCCTGCCATATTTGATTTTTGTTAGCGGGTGACATCAGGAGTAATGGAGATGTAGCACCCGTAACACCAGATTTACGTCCTTTAACCACTCTTGAAAGAAGTTATATTCAAACTTTTCCGAAAGATTTTATTTTTTCAGGTTCAAAAACAGACTTAGAACAGATGATTGGTAATGCTGTACCTGTTAAGTTGGCGGAATATGTTGCTAATTGTCTCCTGATGTATATTCAAGAACAGGATAAACACAAAAATTATCATGTTTCTTTGTCAACTTGTCGGTAATATTTACCATCAAGAAACTTCAAATGTGTCAATACCCCTACTTACTCATTTTATTAGCAACAATAGGGGGGCCTGCGGTGACAACAACAATTTTGTCAGGATGAAGTAACTCCCGGGCCGTTTGATTGACTTGATCAAGATTAACTTGCTTGATTTTGCTGATAAAAGATCGTAATTCTATTTGATTTAAACCATAAACCTCATTCATTACCATTCTCTGGCTTAATTGTTCGGGATTAGCCAAAGAAATATTATAATTACTGATTAAATTGCGTTTAGCGGTTTCTAGTTCCTGTTGTGTAACACCCTGTTGATGAACTTGTTTTAGAAGGTTGCGGGTACTGGAAATGGCTTTGTGTGCGTCTTCTGGACTAGTTTGCATTTGAATTAAAAATGTGCCAGCATTTTTACCTGTGAGGAAATTACTATAAATTCCGTAGGTTAAACCTTGGCGATCGCGCACCTCTGCCCCCAGTCTACTCGATAAGGTATCTCCGCCTAAAATTTGATTTAAAATCATCGCCGCGTAAAATCGTCTATCTTGACGGTTAATTCCTGTATAACCCATATAAGTAATCGCCTGGGGTTTACCAGGGACAACCGGATTGATATTAACTACATTTTTCGGCATTCCCACACTGGGATATTTTACCCTTGGTGGTTTGCCATTAACTTGCCAATCTCCCAATTTTGCTTGGATGAGCGATCGCACTTCCTTGACATCAAAATTTCCCACCAAGGCTAAAACCGTGGTATCAGGGCGATAATGTTGGGTTTTAAAAGCAATTACATCTTCACGTTTAATCCTCCGAATACTTTCCGCTGTGGGAAAAGTATGTAATGGGTGTTTTTTCGGATACACAGACTGAACAAAAATCCGATTAGCAATTTTCTGGGGATCATCCAATTCCGAATCTAAGGAACTTAAAGCTTGTTGACGAGACAATTCCAACTCCTTGATTGGAAAGTTGCTATTTCTAATTACATCCGTCAATGTTTCCAGTAAAATCCCTAAATCCACCGCTAAACTACTACCTTTAATCCTGACACCTTCTCGGTAAGCTTCAAAATCCAAATTAGCCCCTTTTGCTTCTAATTCCTGGGCAATAGTTCGCATATCTTTGGTTTTTGTCCCATTCATTAGATTTTTGGCAACTAAGGACGCTATGCCACCTTGTTGACCCAACTCAAATTCTGTTCCGGCCTGAATATGTCCACTTAAAGTCACAGTGGGCGTAGTTTTATCTGGTAACAGCAAAATACATAAACCATTAGCCAAGATTAACTGTTGAGGTATTTCCTGTTCTTTAGTTTGTGATAGTAAATCTACAGGTGGTAAGTATTTTCTAACATCTGCTGGGACTACAGCCACATCAGGAGGAAAATTATCTTGTGTTGTTGTGGAATAGGATAAAGTTTCGATAGTTTCTAGTTTGTTTGTCGCTTCAAAAAATCCCACTTTCCGCGCTGCTGGTTGTAGATATTTCTTCATGACATTAGTAACATCCGCCCCTTGAACTTGACGAATATTTGCTAAATGATCTTCTGTATATTCATAATTATCTGCCGTAATTTGATCATTACCTAACTGCATTCCTTGACTGGTAATATCACGATTATTTAAAATAACCCCCGCCGTTAATTGGTTTTTTGCCCGTTCTACTTGTTGTGCTGTTACACCAATCTTAGCGATTTTTTCCAACGCCTTCATTACCGCAGCATCAATTTTAGTTAAATCCTGATTACCATTTCCCGTTACTAAAATTTCGTACCAACCCCCAGCACGTAAACTAGCTACATTGGCAGAAATATCATTAGCTAAACCTGACTCTACTAATTCTTGATATAAATAAGAGTTTTTACCTGCCGTTAAAATGTAATCCATCACTTCCAAGGCCGGAATATCTGGTTGGTTAATTTGTGGCAGAGGGTAAATTATTTGTAATAGGGGATTTCCCCCCGGTTCTTGTAATTTAACTGGTGGTACAAATATAGGTGCAGGGGATGGGGTGATTAGATGATGGGGAGAATATTGGCGTTTGGGAAGTTTACCAAATATATCTTCTACTTTTTTTAAAGTTTCTGGTGTTTCAAAATCCCCAACAATTACTAACACAGCATTATCAGGACTATAGAATTTTTGATAATATTCTCGTACTTGTTCCACTGTGAACTTTTCTACATCCGCTTTTGTGCCACCAATAGGTAATCTATAGGGATGATCAGGAAAAACCGACATCATCACAGCGCGATTAAGACGATATTCCGGGCTATTTTCATAACCTTGCAATTCAGAAATGACTACTCGCTTTTCACTGGCTAAATCTTGAGGATCGATCAGGGAGTTTTTCATTCTATCTGCTTCCAGGATCAACAGAGCAGTGAGTTTATCCCCTTCCGCCGTATTGTAATATGCGGTTTGGTCATAACTGGTAAAAGCATTAGAATCACTGCCTAAAGCACTAAATAAACGCCCAAATTGAATGGGACGATTCCTAGTACCTTTAAACATTAAATGTTCTAATTGATGAGCAATACCATTTACTCCTGGCGCTTCCTGTCCAGATCCAAATCTATACCATATCTGTACTGTCACCACAGGCGCGTTATGTACCTCTTTGGTGAGAACTGTTAAACCATTATCTAGGACTGTTTTCCGCACATTTGCGGTCCTGGTGTGATTTAATATTTCTTTAGTGACTAGTGCTGGCGGGGATTTTTCCAGGTGGGATTTGCCAATTTGGCTTGGTAAACCTACCTCTTCTAGACTGAAAGCAGCTATGATCCAGATACTCAAGATGACTAAAGAAAAGCGATGTCGTTGTGCGAGCGAAGAAAAAGACATATCTTTTGCTGATAGATATATGTAATTTATATTACATACATTGATTGACTAGAAAAATAGAGCAAATGTTTCTGCACCTCATAACAATTAAAACTGTAGGTAAAAAAGAGCAGAATTATATCTACCCAAAGACATTAATAAGCTGTTAAATATCCCACAACTTAGTAATTTAATTTTCAGGCGATTTATTTAAAAACCGTATGAATTCCAGAGGTAAACCGTCAAAATCAGCGATAAACGCCACTTCTAAAATATTATCGCCAATTTGCTGCTGTGTAGGTTCTAAAAGAATCTTTAGAGGTGGTAAATCGGCCACTGTCTGTAACCTGATTTTTAAACTCTCCAACCAAGTGGGTAAATCTGGTGTGATTTGAGTTAGATCAAAAGAAAGATGATAATAGCCTACATAGTGTTCATCATCAAAAGCATCTGGGGCTGGGTGAGGTTGGGGAATTTGGATGAGTTCAATTCTCCCACCTAAACCGACCATCCAACAAGCTAGAGTATAACCGGTGGTGAAGCGATCGCCCACCGTAAACCCTAGCTGCTGATAAAAAGCGATCGCTTGATGGATATTTGCCGTCCGAATCGAAACATGGTGCATAGAATTTCAGATTTTAGATTTTGGATTAATCTACAATCTAAAACCCAAATTGGGGAACAGAGCGGAAATTTTTACCAATTACCCATTAGCTACTCAAACAACCGGAAATATGGGTAACGCACAGGTACACCAGGTTCTTTATCCAAATCAAAGTTAATCACTTCCCAGCAAGGTTCTGTAGCGGGAACTGGACTAAACTCCACTGGCAAACCATATAACCTTGCACCCGTACCCTCCCCTTGTCCCCCACGCCAAGGTGTACTTCGTTCTAAATAACCACTCATTAACTCCTGATAACGGTGGGCAACAATTATCTTTGTTGCACGATAACCCTGAGTGTAAAGCTTATCTAAAGCTTCGTGAATTTCAAACCGAATCCCGTCAGGATGAGTATGTTGACGATACCATTCCCCATCCCATCTGCGCCAATGACAACCAGACTGTAAATGAACCAACTCTCCAGTTTTGGGTTCAGCTTCAAACGCCCCATGACGGGGACATAGATAGGTATCCGTCAAAGTTAAAGCCGAAATACTTTGGCGACAGTGAGGACACTGTATTTCAGGGCCAAATATCGGGTACTGAAAGCCTGGATTGATCATGAAGTGCGTATAAACATAGTATTGTGTTTTTTTGTCAGCACCAGTAGGTTTAATTTTACACTCCCGCTCCACTACTTTGGACAACTTGCTCACTGCTATACAAAAATGAAGATAGTGCCTGAGAACAAGTTTCACAACTGCCTAACTATAGAAGGGCAAGGTCGTGATATTCTGGTTTTGCAACCAGCCCTAAAGGTTGGAGTTTCTCCAGTGTTCCTGGGTACCATATTCATATTCTATCGTGTCTATCTGTTTTGATGGGAAATCTCCCGAATTATCTCAGGCTGCTTTTGTGGCAGCTAACGCCGTCATCATCGGTTCTGTAAGTATAGCAGCTAGAGCCAGCATTTGGTATGGATCTGTGGTTAGAGGTGATGTAGAACGGATTGAAATTGGCGAATGTACAAACATTCAAGACGGAGCAATTCTACATGGTGATCCTGGCTTACCCACAATCTTAGAAGATCATGTCACTATCGGCCATCGCGCTGTGGTACATTCTGCTCATATTGAGAGTGGTAGTTTAATTGGCATTGGTGCCATTATTTTAAATGCCGTAAGGGTTGGCAAAGGCAGCATTATCGGCGCTGGTGCAGTAGTTACTAAAAATGTACCCCCCGGTTCTCTAGTCATGGGTCTTCCTGGCCAAGTGGTTCGTCAACTCTCAGACACGGAAATTACTGAACTCATCACACACGCCGAAAAATACTACCAATTAGCCCTGGTTCATGCTGGTAGTTCGTAATTCGTAATTCGTAATTGCTAATTTTACCATTGTTCCCTGATTTTTAATCAAACTTTACATAGAAGCTTGAAAAATTCACCACTTCAGATCACAATATAAAATTGAGAACTGTTGCAAAACTTAAAATTTTTTAATTTACAGAGGGTTTCTAGATATGGACATTGATAACCGCGTAGTAATTGTTTTAGCACCTTTAGCGATCGCTGCTGGTTGGGCTGCTTTCAATATCGGCGCTGCTGCTATCAGACAAGTACAAAACTTTTTGAACAAAGAAGCTTAATGTAGGTAATGGGTAATGGGTAATTGGTAATTGGTAAAAGTTTTATCACTATCCCATACCCAATCACTATGAACATAAATTCCCTACTCCAGCCTTTTGAGCATTTTGGTGTAAACTTAGGATTATCCCGGATTGTCAATCTATTGGCAAACTTGGAAAATCCCCATCACCAAGTGCCAATTGTTCATGTCGCTGGTACTAATGGTAAAGGTTCAGTTTGTGCTTACCTGTCCGCGGTACTTACTGAGGCTGGTTACAAAACTGGACGCTATACTTCCCCCCATTTAGTTGATTGGACGGAACGAATCTGTATTAATGAACAACCTATTGAGAATGGTAAACTGTGTGAATTAATACAGCAAGTTCGAGCAGCTATTAACCCAGACTCCCCATCCCCTACCCAATTTGAAGTAATCACTGCTGCTGCTTGGTTATATTTTGCCCAGCAACAAGTTGATATTGCCGTGATAGAAGTAGGATTAGGTGGTCGTTTAGATGCTACTAACGTCTGTGAACATCCTTTATTAACAGTTATTACTTCTATTAGTCGAGAACATTGGCAACAACTTGGCCCGACTGTAGCCCATATCGCCAGGGAAAAAGCTGGAATTCTTAAACCGGGATGTCCTGCGGTGGTGGGTTCATTACCGCCAGATGCAGAAAAGGTGATTAAATCACGTATCCTAGAGTTACAATGTCCAATTTTTACCCCCCAACCATCCCGTCAAATTAATCAAAACTGGGCAGAATATCAAAAAATTGCCAGTTCAGAAACAATAAAATATCCCTTAGCATTACGAGGACAAATTCAATTACATAATTCAGCTTTAGCGTTAGCAGGTTTGGAAATATTACAAAAACAAAATTGGCAGATTTCCCAGGAATCTATCATTAATGGTATGGGTAAAACCAAATGGCCAGGGAGAATGCAATGGATAACTTGGAAAAGTCAAAAATTACTCGTTGACGGCGCACATAACCCAGCATCAGCAACAGTTTTACGTGATTATGTAGATAGTCTCAATAGTAAAAATATAACATGGGTGATGGGAATGTTGGCTACTAAAGATCATAGTGAGATTTTCCACGAACTTCTCAAACCAGAAGATAAATTATATTTAGTCCCAGTCCCTAATAGCAATTCAGCGAACTTAGAAGAATTAGCGAAGTTAGCAATATCAATTTGTCCAGAATTGAATTTTTGTAATACTTATTCAGATGTATTTTCAGCCTTAGATACGGCTTTTAATGATACTGATAATCAGGTTGTATTATGTGGTTCTTTATATTTAATTGGTTATTTTTTATCAGGAATTAGGAATTAATCCTAATTTCATCTAAAAATGAATACAAAAATTCCTCTCATTACCAAAGTGATATAATAGAATCATTAAAACTGCGAGGTGAATTTCTATGGTAACTCTAGCACCTACTCACAGCAACACTCACACTAATAGCGTTATCCTCCATAATATTTCTTGGAATACTTTTGAACAAACTTTTAATATCTTCATAATATGATGAAACCAGAATCACAAACACAAGAATTAATTGAAGAATTAAAAAATTTTGTCTCTCTTCCCTTAGAGTCCAAACTAGAGCGATATTCTGATAATCAGGTAGCAGCAAATGTCATAAAGTTATTTCAAAATGTAGCTAATAATGTACCTGCATATCGGGAATTTTTAGCAATCCATAGAATTGAATTACATAGTATTCAAACTTTAGCCGATTTTCAGAAATTGCCAAAAGTAAATAAGGAAAATTATATATCAAAATATCCTTTATCTCAATTATGTTATCACGGCAAGTTAGAAAATTGTGATTTTATCGCTGCTTCTTCTGGCTCTAGCGGTAAATCTACATTTTGGCCGCGTTTTTTGATAAATGAATTAGAAATAGCTACTCGGTTTGAACAAATTTTTCATGATAGTTTCCAAGCAGATAATAAAACTACTTTAGCCGTTGTTTGTTTTGCATTGGGAACTTGGGTAGGCGGAATGTTTACTACTAATTGTTGTCGTCATTTAGCTGCTAAAGGTTATCCCATTACTGTTATCGCGCCAGGTAATAATAAATCAGAAATTTTGCGAATTGTCGAGGAATTAGGGGGTAATTTTGAGCAAGTTATATTATTAGGATATCCACCCTTTCTCAAAGATGTTATTGATACGGGTATTGCTAATAATATCCAATGGGGACAATATCACATTAAGTTAGTCATGGCGGGAGAAGTATTTAGTGAAGAATGGCGTAATTTAGTCGCCCACAGGATAGGTTCTCAAAATCCTGCCTATGATTTTGCCTCTATGTATGGAACGGCAGATGCAGGAGTTTTAGGTAATGAAACCCCTTTAAGCATAAGTATTCGACAGTTTTTAGCAGCCACTCCATCCGCAGCTGAAGCATTATTTGGAGAGTCTCGTTTACCCACGTTAGTCCAATATGATCCTTGCAGTCGGTTTTTTGAAGTTGAAGATGGAAATTTACTATTTTCTGGTAACAATGGTATTCCTTTAATTAGATATAATATTTTCGATCAAGGTGGTTTAATTACTTACGCAGACATGATCGAATTTTTAGCAAATTGGGGTTTTGATCCTTTTGGAGAATTAAAGGATCATCGGGGAATTCATCAATTACCTTTTGTCTATATTTTCGGTCGTTCTAACTTTACAGTTTCCTATTTCGGTGCGAACATCTATCCTGAAAATGTCACAGTAGGATTAGAACAACCAATTATTAGGGAATGGGTAACGGGTAAGTTTGTTCTGCAAGTTCAGGAAGATGTGGACAAAAATCGCTTTTTATCTGTGGTAGTAGAATTAGCACCAGGAGTTGAAAATCAAGAAGGGAAAAAAATATTTGTCACTAATTCTATTCTCACTCAATTATTGCGTTTAAATAGTGAATTTGCGAATTATGTTCCCCCCGAATATCAAACTCCTTTAGTAGAATTAAAACCTACTGGTGATGCTGAATATTTTCCTGTAGGTGTGAAACACAGATATACTCGCAAGATGACAGATGAGAAGTGATAGCAAGTAGGTGCAGGGGAGAATTTCTTTATTCCCTAAAGTGATATAATAGAACAATTAAAACTGCGAGGTGAATTTCTATGGTAACTCTAGCACCCACTCACAGCAATACTCACACTAATAGCGTTATCCTCCATCATATTTCTTGGAATACTTTTGAACGAATTTTATTAGAAACAGGTGATAATCGCCATAATAGGTTTACTTATAATCAGGGAATCTTAGAAATTATGACTCCATTAATCCCCCATGAACATAATAACCGTTTATTACAAAATCTCATTATTGTTTTAGTTGAAGAATTAAATCTCAATGTCAAAAGCACTGGTTCATTAACTTGTAAAAGAGAAGATTTAGCTAGAGGTGTAGAACCTGATTCTAGTTTCTATATTCAAAATGAACCAATCATGAGAAATAAAACAAGTTTAGATTTAACTCAAGACCCCCCACCTGATTTAGTAATAGAAGTTGATTATGCTAGTTCTTCTATTGATAAATTACCGATTTATTTAGCTTTAGGTGTTCCTGAAGTTTGGCGTTATGATGAACCTGTGATGCAAATTTATGGTTTATCTGAGGGTAAATATATTCCTTGCAATGCTTCACCAACTTTTGCGAATTTACCTTTAAATACAGAAATTCCTCAGTTTTTAGCTTCTAGTTTACAAGTGGGTGAGATGTCAATGATTAAGAATTTTCGGAGTTGGTTAAAAACCCAAATTTCTTGATTAAATTAAGAAGTCCGGGATATTTAACTACTTGCGATATAACCAACTTTCTCCACCTGGTAACTGTACTAAAACCTCTGCTATAGCTTTGGGTAAGGTTTTCGCTGAATGTTCATAAGTCAAACTTAAAAATTGACAACCTTTTGCTATCAAATCCGGTTTATCAATCATTTCCTCTAAGAGAAATTGATTATATGCACCAGCTAAAACCTCATCACTAGCATCAGCAATAGCTTTTTCTATAACCTCCTCTAAAATTAAATCTTCCCATTCATCAACATTAATATAATATGATTTTTTATTTTCCTTGAGATTTAATTTTTGAATCTCCATAATAGAATTACGAATAGAAGTAGTCCAAGAATTAGTTAATCTTCCTTCAATCTGATTTTTAATCAAATGAACTAACAAAATATTCACAAAAGAAAGAATATTTCTAATAATAGCCTGTTTACTCATCCCCTCTAACTCATCAACAATAGCTAAAGCATCGCTATAACGTTGTTCTAATATGCTATTTCTGAGGTCTATTAATTCCTGTGTCATATTTGTATTAACCTCAAATTAACTCCACTAAATTTAATATACCATCAAATATGGTTAATTAAACTCAAAACTCTCTTTGCGTCTGTGAGAAAAAACAATTACTCAAAAATTACCACAATATGATTTAATATAAACAAAACTTTCCATTCAACACAAATTTAAACTTTATGGATATTTCACCTAATCAATCATCAACCCAATTTTTAACCAATGATGAATCCGCACAAGTGGATGCAGCTTTGTTATCTTCTCCTGAAAAGTTTTTAACCAGGTTGACTATTTCTTCGTTACGGATTTTACAGCATATTGCTAAGGAATACGATATTTCTATCGAAGAATTAACAGCAAAACAAATTATTACTTGGTTTGAAATTGATGCCAAAGTTAGACGGGAGAAAGGAGTTGAAGAAGCATTTTTAAAGTGGTAGGAAATATTTGATAAATTACCTTTTTCCTAATTTCCAATCTTCACCACCGGGTAACTCAGTTAAATAATTATCAATTATGGCAGGTAATTCTTTAATTGAGTATTTATAAGTAAGATTTAGCAGTAATTCCGCTTGGTGAATTATCTTTTGTTGGTCTACAATTTCTGCAAGTTGGAAGGGACTATAAATGCCATTCATTACTTCTACACTTGCATCTCGAATAGCTACATTTATTTCATTTTCAAGATAATCATTCCACTCATCTTGATTAATGTAATATGATTTTTTGTTTTCTTTTAAGTTAATATCTTCTATTTCTAAGACTGCATTTCTTATAGAAGCAGTCCAAGAATTAGTTAGTCGGTTTTCTATTTGATTTTTAATTAAATGAATTAACATGATTTTTAAAAAAGATTTAATCTGTCTAATAATTGCTTTTTTACTCATCCCCTCTAACTCATCTACAATAGCTAAAGCATCTGTATAACGCTGTTCTAAAATGCTATTTCTGAGGTCTATTAGTTCCTGTGTCATTTTTTATTAACCTCAAATTAACTCAACTAGATTTAATATAGCAAAATTTCTTAGAGATTATTAGTTTGATAAGTAGTTGTACAAAATAAATTTCATAGTTGGGAGAGGGAACAAGAAATAAGGAGTACAAACATTTCTGTGTTCAATCAATAGCACTTGTAATATCTTTAGAACAACCTCTTAGATTATCTTTTTCCTAATTTCCAATCTTCACCTCCGGGTAACTCAGTTAAATAATTATCAATTATGGCAGGTAATTCTTTAACTGAGTAGTTATATGTTAATTTTAATAAATTCTCAGAGAGATTTATTATCTCCCATTTATCTACAATTTCTGTTAGTTGAAATGGACTATAAATACCGTTTATAACTTCATCACTTGCTTCTCGAATGGCTTCTTCAAATTCATCTTCTAGCATTGATTGCCACTCATCTATTTTAATATAATAAGAGTTTTTATTATCTTGCAAATTAATTTTTTTGATTTCTCTGATAGAACTACGAATGGAATTTGCCCAAGAATTTGTTAATCTTTTTTCTATTTGGTTTTTAATTAAATGAATGATTAATCTAACTAAAAAAGATTGAATATTTCTTAAAATTGCTTGTCTACCCATCCCCTCTAACTCATCTACAATAGCTAAAGCATCGCTATAACGTTGTTCTAAAATACTATTTCTGAGGTCTATTAGTTCCTGTGTCATTTTTTTGTTAACCTCAAATTGAAACTATTACAATCATTATACAAAATCGGTGCAGTTTCCCGACACCGATTGTATAGTTAGTTTTAGTTTTTGCCAACATATTCCTTACGCTAATGCGGAGGCTTGGGGTTTAGCAAAAATCATTCTGCCGGCTGAGGTCTGTAATGCACTGGTAACTACAACCCGCAATTCCCCACCGATATAAGGACTACCTTCTTCTACTACTACCATTGTGCCATCATCTAAATAGCCAACTCCTTGACTGGGTTCTTTACCTTCTTTGAGAATTTTCAAGTCAAGATTATCACCGGGTAAATAAGTGGGACGAACGGCATTTACTAAGTCGTGAACGTTTAAAACAGGTACTTTCTGTACACTAGCAACTTTTGATAAGTTGTAATCATTAGTTAATAATGTACCATTGATTTCTTGAGCAAAACGCACCAATTTAGCATCAACGGTGGCAGTATCTTCATAATCCACAGGGTTAATTAAAATCCGTTCCGGGTAAGTTTCTCGAATGCGGTTGAGAATTTCTAGTCCCCTTCTTCCCCTAACCCGTTTTTGGTCTTTACTAGCATCAGCAACTTGTTGTAACTCTTGTAAAACAAATTGGGGGACAAGAATTAACCCTTCTAAAAATCCTGTTTCCAGTAATGTTTCAATCCGGCCATCTATAATACAGCTAGTATCTAAAACTTTGGTGTTGGCAGGTTTGAGAGTTCCTTCCACTACCATACTTTCCACAGTATTGGGGTTAATTAATCTTAATAAACCTCGTCCGTGGGTGTCTGCTAAGTTCATACCTGTGACAGAGAGGATAATACTGCCCACAACCGCTACCAGGGGTTTAATAAAACTGAAATCTGGGGGAATGGGTAATAAAAATAGCGGGGCTAACATCAAATTGGCGAGTAGTAGCCCAATTACTAAGCCAATGGCACGGGTTAGAATGACTTCTAGAGGCATTTCCCGCACTTGTGATTCTAGACGGCGGTATGTAGTCTGGAAACTTAGCCCTACTGCACCACCAATAATGGCGGCAAAAACGGCGAAAACTAGGCGTAATGCATCTAAATCGCTGACTCCATTGAGAGTACCTGGGGGGAGTAAGTCGGTGCTGAAATAACCTATCCCCGATGCTGCCAAAATAAATGAGAGAATAATAATGACATCCAGCATGATTATGTTGTGTTCCTACAACGGTATTTATTTAGATAAAGTAAAGTATGCTTGATTAGAGGGTGTTTGATAATGGAATAACATTAGCTGATCAGGGAAACAGAATATGCAAACATTATAACCAAAGGGCGTTTAGTGCATATTATTTTTATTTTTAGGGAAAAAGGATAAAAAATTGTAAATAAACTCCTCATTTTGATTATTGTTAACAGTCAGATTAAATCAACTATTTCTAGGCATGAGTCAACAAGATATTGGTTGGGGAGTCCCCTGTTCTGCTTACGTGCATATTCCCTTTTGTCGACGACGGTGTTTTTATTGCGATTTTCCGGTCTTTGTGGTGGGCGATAGCTCACGGGGTGAAAATTCTGGGACAATTGCCGAATATGTTAAAGTTTTATGTCAAGAAATCAGAACTGCACCAATTTATGCTCAACCATTAGAAACAATTTTTTTTGGTGGTGGTACTCCTTCCCTATTATCCTCAGAGCAGTTGCAATGTATATTAACAACTTTAGAACAGCGATTTGGCATTGCTTCTGGGGTGGAAATTTCCATGGAAATTGACCCAGGAACCTTTGATTTGGCACACTTAACTGATTATCGCAATTTAGGGGTAAATCGCGTCAGTTTGGGTGTGCAAGCCTTCCAAGAAGAATTGTTAAAAGTTGTAGGGCGATCGCACTCACTTGTAGATATATTTACAGCTATAGAGTTAATTCACAAGGTCGAGATTCCCGAATTTAGCTTGGACTTAATTTCTGGTTTACCCCATCAGTCTTTGGAACAATGGCAAAATTCTTTAAACCAAGCTATTGCAGCCACCCCAACTCATATTTCCATCTATGACCTGACTATTGAACCGGGAACAGTGTTCAATCGTTATCACCAACCCGGAAATCATCCCCTACCCACGGATGAAACAACAGTAAAAATGTATCAAATGGGGCAAAACACCTTAACTGATGCAGGTTACGAACATTACGAAATTTCTAACTATGCCCAACCAGGCCATCAATGCCAGCATAATCAAGTTTATTGGCAAAATCGCCCCTATTATGGTTTTGGTATGGGTGCTGCTAGTTATCTTGATGGTAAACGCTTTACCCGTCCCCGCAAAACCCAGGAATATTATCAATGGTTCAAAAATGGTGCTGTCATTGATTGTGAGGTGACATCACCACAAGATGTATTGTTAGAAACTTTAATGTTAGGTTTACGGTTAGCGGCAGGTGTGAGTATAAGTTCTTTAACGACTAATTTCGGCAACCATCAAGTAGAAAAAATTCAAAGCTGTTTACAACCCTATTTAACAACAGGTTGGGTACAAATTATCGGCGATAGGTTACGTTTTAGCGATCCCGATGGTTTTGTATTTTCTAATGTGATGTTGACAAAGTTATTTGAAGAGTTGTCAGATAAATAGGTAGATATTATTCAATATAGAATAAAATTCTAGTTCTTAGTGAGCGATTTATCGCTCAAATAAACAATCATCAGGACTAAAGTCCTGACTACAAACTTTAATTTACATACCTATAGGAAATATTTCACATGACTCCATTTGATATTCTGATTCTTTCCAATGGTCCTGGAGAAGTCACAACTTGGGTACGTCCTGTTGTCAAAGCTTTGAGAGAACAATTAGGTCGTGATGTTTCTCAAGTGAGAATTTCTGTTATTTTATCACCTTGTCCTCATGCTACTGGAAAAGAAGCAGATATAGCTAAATCTTATCGAGAGGTTGATAGGGTTCAAGAAGCAGAACATTTTTGGCAATTTTTGTTGTGGGGAAAAACTGCCGAAAATTGGCAATGGAGAAGTCAAGGTGTGGTAATATTCCTGGGTGGAGATCAAATCTTCCCAGTGATTATTGGCAAAAAATTAGGATATAAAACTGTAGTTTATGCAGAATGGGAAGCACGTTGGCATAGTTTTATAGATAGGTTTGCTATCATGAAATCGGCAGTTGCTAACAATGTTTCTCCCCAATATGCTAATAAATTCTCTGTTGTTGGTGATTTAATGTTAGAAGCAGCAGAGGAAATAATGTCTGAAATTGAAGGTTCTAAATCCCAAGTTTCATTAATTGGACTTTTACCAGGTTCAAAATCAGCTAAGTTAACTCAAGGTGTACCTTTAATATTAGCGATTGCTGAATATATTCATATTCAAAAACCAGAAATTCAATTTTTTATTCCCGTTGCACCAACTTTAAATCTACCAACTTTAGCTAGTTTTGCTAATCCTGTAAATAACCAATTTACTAAAGTTTTTGGTTTTCAAGGTGCATCTTTAATAGATAATTATTTAATTACTTCCACAGGCTTAAAAGTGGAGTTAAAACAAGAAAATCCGGCTTATCATTTATTATCACAATGTGATATATGTTTAACTACTGTTGGTGCAAATACCGCAGAATTAGGGGCGTTAGGTGTACCCATGATTGTCTTATTACCCACCCAACAATTAGATGCTATGCGTTCTTGGGATGGTTTACCAGGTTTACTAGCCAATCTACCATTGATAGGTACATCTTTTGCGAAAATAATTAATTGGTGGTTTCTCAGAAATAAAGGTCTATTAGCTTGGCCAAATATTTGGGCAAAATCAGAAATTGTGCCGGAATTAGTGGGTAATTTACAAGCAGCAGAAGTAGGAGAAATGGTTTTAGATTTGTTAAAAAATCCAGATAAATTAGCAGTAATAAAAGATAATTTACACCGTGTTAGGGGTGAAGGAGGGGCAGCACAAAAGTTAGGAATTTTAGTAAAAGAAATGTTATATTAGATGTAAGATGATTAAATCAAATCCCCGACTTTTTAAAAAATTCGGATATCTCAGTAAGTGGACTTGAGATAACCAAAACCTCTGAAAACTTCTTCACTCTTGCCTTGGCATAACGACAATTTTTAAAGTCTACCTACACTTATTCTTAGGGCATGACTTCAAAGGAATGAACTTCTAAAACAGAACCAATCATCCCTATTGTCATTAAATCTTCTCGGACTCTTCCTGTAATTTTGGCTTTTTGTCCTGATTTGAGTAGGCTTTTATCACCACTTTTGGGAATTTCGTAGGTTATGCCTTCATCTGTGACAAAAGCCCAAGCACCCAGACCAATATTACGATGTTCGATAGTACCTGTTACTGTAATATTCATTTTAGTTAAGTTTTGTTAATTTTATTAAACTTAAAATAGCCTCAGCCAATTGTACTCAAAATTATTGTACAAAAAATAGTTGAGAAAATCAAGGGCTGAAATGAACTTTTTTCGTCCGCTTATTGAGAATATTCTCAACATTATTGAGAATTTAGGGTACTTAAACTTTTTTGCCAAAATTAGATTTAAAAAACTTATAGGGATTCACCCGTACAAGAACGCTTCCCTATCAGAAGTTCGTAAGGAAGAAGAAAGATGTTAAGGGAGTTCAATGAACATCTCCCCAACCTCCTTAAAAAAGGGTTAGGGAGAGGAGGGAGAGAAGGTGACAGGCAATAAAAAGTAATTACCAATTAGCAATTATCTGTTTCTGCTGCTATATAAAACCTAGACAAAACTAGACTTTACTTTCTACTTCAATGGGAGCATGGGAGCAGTTATCCCTCAGTAGACTTTCACGCCTTAGCCAGACGCGATTGTGTTCCAATTAAGTTTCTGAAAAAGGCTACCACCA
>JBJTTJ010000003.1:0-4902 GCA_046080125.1 Cuspidothrix sp. | reverse complement strand
TTCCTCTGCTACTGCTTGCGCGAGAAGTGGCGGTACAGAATTACCAATTTGTCTAAAACCGTGCCATTTTGTGGGATGAAATCGAAACCAATCAGGATAGGAATGTAACCGAGCAGCTTCCCTCACCGTGATACATCTAGGGATAAAAGGATGTATGGGACGGGGAGAAGTAAATGCCTTTCTATAGATTCGGGTGAGTGTTTGGTTCTTAAATATATTTTTCGGATTTCCCAAAGTTTTTATTTAGATTTATTTTTTCAGGCTCTCCCAGACTAAACAGGAAAACTTAATACTAATACTTGCTTGAATTCATTATGTATCAAGAGATTCAATAAAATCAAAATCAAATTTTATTAAATCTGTTGTTTTATATTCATAGACTCCTTGTATAACAATGTTTTCAACCATTATT
Organism: Cuspidothrix sp.; assembly: GCA_046080125.1. Classification (GTDB taxonomy): domain Bacteria; phylum Cyanobacteriota; class Cyanobacteriia; order Cyanobacteriales; family Nostocaceae; genus Cuspidothrix. The sequence goes on along the minus strand of JBJTTJ010000003.1, from coordinate 4,490 downwards.
TTTTATTAAATTATCATACCCACTCTAGGAGAGCCATAAATTTTATCGTCACTAATTCCTCTCCATTCTCCACATTCCCATAACGCCCCCGGTGTTTCATGAATGATTAGAGATTTTTCTTTACTATACTCAATTGTCACTGCTCCTGCACTCATTTCACTAACTGCAACCGGGACAATTTCCGCACCACATAATAAATTAACTAAGGTGCTTTTACCGCTACTTGTAGTCCCTGTGGTGGCTAGGGTAAGAGTAGGATTTTGTAATTCGTAAATAAGTTGATTTAAGGCTATTTCTAAGTTGTTGGATAGTTCTTGTATTTCCGGTTGATAACTCTCTGGTAAATGCTGGGATATTTCGGTGTGAAAGTTATTCCAGTATTGCGCGAGCAGTTTGGCTTTAAACTCGATTTCTTCAAATACCTTGTATACTTGATTGCTCATATAGTTTTAACAGTTTGTTTTATTTTTTACTGTTTAACCCCACTCTCACATCTTATACATAGTAATACCTTGTGTCAAGATTAAAACTGTTGTAATTTGTAAACTTTTGTGTAAATATTTGTGTACTTATGATCACAAAAATACTTATTTTGAAACAATGCGTAACAAATTAATAGGGTATATTAGATATTGAAAATCTGTTTCTAGCCATTCTCACCCTATTGAGATAGAAAGTTTTTTCGTTTTAGGTGACAGGGAATAAGTTGGGGTGTAACTCATTGAACTAGTAAACACTATAGGTAATAATAATGAGCATATCTGTTAAATATAAATTGAAAAAATCTATGTCATCAGGTTGACATTTTGCCATACTTTAAATAATCATCTGAGAGCAGTATGTAGTTGAATGAGATACTAACTCTAAAGCTTCCTATTTCCTGTAGTCAACCGGGATAATTATTGTTAATGAGGAAATTATGCACACTGTTATTCTTGTTTTAGTTGAAGTATTAATTGTGATTGGCATCTCACGGGTTGTGGGATTGGGATTCAAAGGGATTAAACAACCGTTGGTAATTGGGGAAATTTGCGCCGGAATTATGCTTGGTCCATCATTATTTGGATTTATCGCGCCTAATCTAGCAGCTAGTATATTTCCCCCGGAAACTATGCCTTTTTTGAATGTTTTATCGCAAATTGGGCTAATATTTTTCATGTTCCTGATTGGTTTAGAATTAAATCCTAAATATCTCAGTGGTAACTTAAAGACAGCAGTTTTAATTTCCAATTTTAGTATTATTGTTCCTTTTGCTTCTGCTTTTTTGTTGTCTTTCATGCTTTATCCTTTAGTATCTGCTAATCATGTCAATTTTCTAGCCTTTGGTTTATTTTTGGGGGCAGCAATGTCAATTACTGCCTTTCCGGTACTAGCAAGAATTATCACTGAAAATAATTTACAAGGGACTCGTTTAGGGACATTGGCCTTAACTTGTGCGGCGGTAGATGATATAACAGCTTGGTGTATTTTAGCAGTAGCGATCGCTGTCGTTCGTCATGGGAGAATTGATTCACAAGCTATTCTCACCATTATTGAAAGTATTGCTTATATTGGCTTCATGTTCACAGTGGGAAGGTGGTTTCTCAAACGTCTAAGTAAACATTATCGTCGCTCTGGGCGGTTGAGTCAATTCCTTTTAGCTGTCATTTATATGGGGGTTGTCTCCTCAGCTTTAATTACTGAATTCATTGGTATTCATCTGATTTTCGGGGCGTTTCTATTAGGGGCAATAATGCCAAAGGATGAAGCATTAGTTAGGGAATTAGCAATTAAAACTGAGGATTTTGTTCTTATATTTTTACTACCAGTTTTCTTTGCTTACAGTGGTTTAAAAACCCAAATTGGTTTACTGAATCAGCCTCATTTATGGCTATTGTGTGCCTTGATTTTATTAGTAGCCATCGGTGGTAAATTCTACGGTGCTTATATGGCGGCGCGAATAAGTGGCATTGAAAAAAGAGAAGCTTTGGCCATTGGTTGGTTAATGAATACTCGCGGGTTAACTGAACTAATTGTTTTAAATATTGGTTTAGAGTTGGGTGTAATTACACCTTTACTGTTTACTATGTTAGTAATTATGGCTTTGGTGACAACATTTATGACTTCACCTTTGCTAGAATGGACATATCCTAAACGCCTGATTAAATTAGATGTAATAGAACCAGAACCAGAACCAGAACCCACATTAGAAATAGGAGAAATAGAAATTAATCAATACCGAATTTTAGTTCCAGTTGCTAATCCAAGTACCCAAAAAGGTTTATTACAGTTAGCGACAGCGATCGCTATCAATAACCGTCAAGCAGCAATTATTTATCCCCTAAGTTTAATTGAATTAGAAGAAAACTATGGCTTTGAAAATACCCCCAGCGAAGCTAATCGCCTCATTGCCGAACGTCGCCAAAAACTAGAAGAATTAATCAATACTTTAGAACCACCCATCACCCGTTCCTATATCCATCCTCTAATTCGCATATCTAGCAATGTGGCCAGAGAAACCGCACAGATCGCCGAAATTGAACAACCAGATTTAGTGCTTGTAGGTTGGCATCGTCCAGCTTTTAGTAATAATCGTTTAGGTGGGAGAGTTGGGCAAATTCTCAGCACCGCACCGGTAGATGTGGCCGTATTTATAGATAAAGGTGGGGAAAGATTAGAAAGTTTATTAGTTCCCTATTCTGCTAATATTCTGACGATTTGGCTCTAATTATTGCTGTGAGAATGTTACTTAATCGGGATACTTGTATGTTACAAGTTTTACAGGTATTTACAGGGAATCATATCCAAAATGAATTAAGTTATGAACTCAACACTATGATTGAGCAATTACCCCAGAATGTGCGCGATCGCATTCAAATCAAAACCGTCACCTCCCCAGAACCCATACAAGCTGTAGTTGCAGCTTCAGAAACCGTAGATTTAACCATCGTCGGCACAAGCCGAGTTTGGGGAATTGAACGCCAAACACTAGGCAGATATACAGACCAACTGGCTATTCAATGTCGTTCTTCCCTACTTATTACCCGTCGTTATAGTCAAGTTACCTCCCACCTAACTTCCCTCCTCCCCGCCATTGATCATCAACAAATAATTAGTAATTGCTAAATTTTGCCAATTTTTAATCATGAAAACTAGAACTTATCAAATGCTGGCATCTATCGGAGTTAGTTTTATCACCTTTACTCCTCATATCAGTTTTGCCCAACCAATGGCACAACTTGATAATTGGCAATTTAACCCCAAAACTCAGCAATTAGAAATTAATCTCTCAGCGATCGCCAAACCTGAATACTTTTACTTAGCCCAACCACCACGGCTAGTTCTCAATTTACCTAACACCAAATTAGGTAAAGTCCTCACCCAGCAAGAATATGGCGGTGTAGTTCAAAAAATCCGCATTTCCCAACTTAACGCCAATATTACCCGCATAGTTCTCGATCTCTTACCAGGTACTCAGATCCAACCCAAGCAAATACAACTCCAACCCATCTCTCGTCAAAACCCCACACGCTGGGTATTCAAACCCCATATTTCCCCCGCCACCGCCAGTTATCTACTCACACCCGTCCATACCCTGCCACCAGCTATCAATTTGATTAATAACACCGATCAACCACTGATCACCGTTCCACCTCTCAATCACCAAAACCCCGCCGTCACTCAAAATTCACCCCTTCTCCCCAACATTCCCATTATTGAATTTGGTCAACCCCTACCCATGCAAAAATTCTGAATAGATTATGATAGGTATTGAAATAGACTTGATATGAAATATGAGTAATACCAGCAATTTTCGTCAAGCTTTCCAGGAAGCGAGAAATAATGAACTCCTTGGACCCAATGTTATCGCTAAAGCCCTGCCTTACGTGGGTGGTGGACTTGTCCTAACAGCATTGGGAACCTATGGTGGTTTGGGAATTATCCGCACCAACCCCGACTTATTTTTTCCCACCTTTTTAGGTGCGATGGTTCTAGAATTAATTTTGTTTTTCGTGGCTCAAAATGTTACCTCTAACGGTAACAAAGCCCTAGCCCTGCCTTTATTGGGTATTTACAGCTTATTATCTGGATATACCCTCAGTGGACTGGTATTTGTCGCTTTGAGAACTCCAGGAGTGGGGATTCAAGGTATTGGTATTGCTGCCATTAGTTGTGGGATTACCTTTATTGCTGCTCGCAAAATTGGTTCTAACCTTTCCGAAGCAGACGGCATGGCCTTAACAAAAACCTTGAGCTTAGGACTGGTAGCCTTATTGGTTGTTTGTCTATTACAATTTGTTTTTGCTTTGTTTGGTGTTTACACACCCACTTGGTTAGAAATCGGTATCTCCGGTCTAGGTGTATTTCTTTTTATTGGAGCATCGGTAGTTGATTTTTACATCTTACCCCGGACTTATCGGGATAATGAATATCTACCAGCAGCATTATCCATGTATCTCACCTACATCAACCTATTTATCTTTATCCTGCGGTTACTCATTGCCCTCAAT
>JBJTTJ010000002.1:0-4232 GCA_046080125.1 Cuspidothrix sp. | reverse complement strand
GAAACCTTCGTTTTCTTTCTTTTTACCCAGGAGGTGTTGTAAGAATTTGGCTTTGAGTTCAGTTTTCATGGTGTTTTCCTGTAGGATCGGTGTTGTCTAATTTCTGATGATATTAACTTACCCATTTTTGATCAATTTCACGTCATCTCTAATTTTTTAAGGTTGACAGATCCGAGATATCTTGTTCTTATCTCCATCCCTCGGTTATGCTATCCTAGATTATGCGTAGTCATTATGAGTATAGATAAAAATATGGCTAACCCCACAGTGGAAAACTTGGTTGTTATCGGTTCTGGTCCTGCTGGATACACGGCTGCTATCTATGCAGGAAGAGCATATTTAAAACCTGTTGTGTTTGAAGGTTTCCAAGCGGGGGGTTTTCCGGGAGGACAACTCATGACAACTACGGAGGTGGAAAATTTTCCCGGTTTTCCCGAAGGTATTACCGGTCCACAACTGATGGCTAAGATTAAGGAACAGGCGCGACGATGGGGAGCACAATTATATAGTGAAGATGCAGTTTCTGTTGATTTAAGTCAGCGTCCTTTTATTATTCGTTCCCAAGAAAGGGAGGTCAAAGCACATAGTTTAATTATCGCTACCGGTGCAACAGCTAAACGCTTGGGTTTACCTAGTGAAAAGCAATTTTGGAATCGGGGTATTTCCGCTTGTGCGATTTGTGATGGTGTTATCCCCATGTTCCGCGGTGTGGAGTTGGTAGTAATTGGTGCAGGTGACTCCGCAGCAGAGGAAGCTATTTATTTAACTAAGTATGGTTCTTTAGTGCATTTATTGGTGCGTTCTGAGAAAATGCGGGCTTCTAAAACTATGCGAGACCGGGTTTTACATCATCCAAAAATTAAGGTGCATTGGCATACAGAAGCGGTAGATGTAGTTGGTAAAGAGACAATGATGGGTTTACAAGTACGCAACAATCAAACTGGAGAGGAAAGCACAATTCCCGCTAAAGGTTTATTTTACGCCATTGGTCACAAGCCTAATACAGACCTATTTCAAGGGCAATTAGAATTAGATAGGGTGGGATATGTTAGGACTAAAAATGGTGGCGTGGAAACGAGCATAGAAGGTGTATTTGCCGCAGGTGATGTGCAGGACGATGAATTTCGTCAAGCTATTACGGCCGCCGGGACTGGTTGTATGGCGGCGATGTTGGCGGAAAGATGGTTATCAGCACAGGGTTTAATTGAGGAGTTTGATCTGAGTTCACTAGCAAAAATGCCAACGGAAACCCAGATAACAGACTTAAATGAGTTATGAACAACAAAATTCCCGACTTCTCAAAAGAAGTAGGGAATCCGACTCCTGTAATGTATCCCCACAGGAGGCTACCCTAACCAAAATCAAATAGGAGTTCTATAAAAAAAGTAAATATACTTATTAATTTGTTCAGTGTGAGCATTTTTCCTGTTCATAACTTGATACAAAGATTGATAATTTCTACAGATTACCACAGGAGCTTAAATTTCCATAATTGCTACAACTAGCATATTCCACTTGGGAATGCGTCTGAAAATAGCAATCAAATAACAGATCAAGTAAGACAATAGGGAATAGGGACAATAAAAAAGTTTCATTTCCCAAGCTAACCTACACAGTTTACATTCATTGACTTGTAGCCCTCTTCCAAGTCTTGTAACCATGGTCTTTGCAAGATTTTTGTCAATTCTTATACTATTATACCGAGAACAAATACTACCTCAAAAAATAAATTCAAAAACATGGGCAAATTGTCAAATACTTGTTATCTTTCTTAATATAAAGAAACAAATATCAGGCAACATCTAGCCCAAGAATGACTTCTTAGGACTTTTATGTGATACACCTTAACGGCAAATTCAGGTAGTATAGCGGCCCCTTACTCTTGAATTTGTGTTGTCAATATCGCTTTTACACGTTGCTTATTCTGGAGTTCACTATGAATCAACCAATAAACCTATCTTTGGAACAGCAATTTAGCATTCGCTCTTTTGCTACTCAAGTTAAGCAGATGAGTCATGAACAAGCTCAAGACTTTTTAGTGAAACTGTATGAGCAAATGGTAGTACGTGAGGCAACTTATCAAGAACTACTCAAACAGCAGTGGGGTCTAGATTCGGGTTCTACTATGGCATAGAGATAGTAAACTTTACTACTTGCTCACTCAAAAACTACGGAAAGATAGTAGTAGAAGATATAAATCAATACTTGGGAGGAAATGAGGAGAATTTTGGCCAAGTTAGTGATAATTGCCATGAATTTCTCCTAAAAGTACCTCGTGAGATGCTCCTGTGACGGCGGGTAAATTGCCAGGAATGGATAAATTTCGCCAGTATGCTAAAACCGCAAATGCGATCGCCTCCTTAAACGAAGCACTTAAACCAAATTCATCCGTAGTTGAAACTGGTACTTTCCCTAACAATAAGTGTAGACGATTTTTTAAGTAAAGATTACGACTCCCCCCACCACATAATACCACATTATGTGGCCTTCTAGGTAGAAAACTATCATAACTATGAATAATAGAAACTGCTGTTAGTTCCGTCAGAGTGGCTAAAAAATCCGCGGGATGGAGTTGATATATATGGGCATCTTCTAAACATTGATTTAAGTAATTGACACCAAATAACTCCCGACCCGTAGATTTAGGCGGTGGCAGGTGAAAATATTCTTGTTGAAGCCATTGTTCCACTAACATCTGACAGGGTGTGCCACTTGCTGCCCAAGCTCCGTCTTCATCATAGGTTTTAGTCCCGTTGGTAAAATACTTGACAGCCAAATCCAGAAGACTATTACCTGGACCTGTATCCCAACCGCGAATTTTAGATAACCAATCATGATCACGGGCGGGGAGATAAGTTACATTACCAATACCGCCGATATTTTGAATACAACGGTCTTCCTGGGGGTCACTGAGTAAATAGGCATCTACCCTAGGAACAAGTGGCGCACCATGGCCATGGGCGGCAATATCGCCGGTGCGAAAATTACTGATAGTAGTAATACCTGTTAAATGGGCAATTAACGCACCTCGACCTAGTTGGCAACTATAACCTAGTTCTCCCTGGGATTGGGGTGGACGATGATAAACAGTTTGACCGTGAGAACCAATCAAACTAGCAGGGGGATGGCCAACCTGAATAGTTTTAGCGGCCTGAGCAAAATTATAAGCGATCGCATCATCTATTGCTGCTAACTCTGCCATGGATATAACAGCACCACTCCCAATTTCCAGAATTTTCTCCCCAAGTTCAGGGGGATAGGGATAAGTTTCCCCTGCTAGTAATTCCAAATGGAGATCGAAATCTCGACCAGAAATTTCTACCAAAGCAGTATCTATCCCATCTACAGATGTACCACTCATTAAACCGATTACACGAGTCGAATCCATGGAATCAAATACTTTTATAGGTGGTTAATGCTAGTGTAATTCATCAAATTACTTAGGTCAAAAAAACAGCTAAATTAACGATAATTACTGATTTTGTTGACGATTAATTTGTTGCAAATCTAGGGCATAATTTAACCGTAAAATATTCACCCCTGGTTCACCAAAAATGCCTAAAAATCTGCCATCAATATATTTAGTAATTAAGGGGATAATATCATCTTCCTTAATACCGCGAGCCTGTGCAACTCTTTCTATTTGTTGTCGCGCTGCTTGCAAAGAAATATGGGGATCTAAACCTGAACCTGAAGTATATATCAGATCAGCAATAGGTTCTTTATTGTCATTCTGAAATTTTTCTGCTTGCTTGAGAATGCGTTCCCGGAGTTCTGGATTAGTAGGAGCAAGGTTACTACCTCCAGATATACCAGTAGGTTGAGACCTTTTCCCTTGACTATATCTCACAGCACTAGGACGACCATGAAAATAACGGTCTAATATAAATCCTTGACCAATTAGAGTTGAACCAATGGGTTGGGCATTAATATTTAACATAATGCTGCCATTAGCTGAAAATGGGAACAGATATTGACCGACCAGCAAGATAAAGCCAGGATATATAATTGCTGTTAATAACCAAATTATCAAAGTCATTCTGATAGCTTTGATAGTTTCTCTGATAATAGACATAATTTAAGGTTGAATTTTATTTTCATCTAAACCTCCAGGAGACCCCCACCAAAACTGTACTCAGTTTGGTGATGGGAGGAATGGAGGGTTAATTGTGAAACGTCCCTTGAGTAATTTTGTGCGCCAGTACAAACAATGAAAGGGACAGTTGAGCAAT
>JBJTTJ010000001.1:0-14353 GCA_046080125.1 Cuspidothrix sp. | reverse complement strand
GGTTTAATCTATTCTTTCAAAGTATTATTTTTTCTCGGTTCAGATGCCGTTGCTTGTTTTTGCTTTCGGCACTTTCTTAATCTAGCAGTTCTTTTTTGGTTTGTCAAGTCTTTTGGGAAAAATTTTTTCGTGGTTTGGTTTTTAGGCTGTGTGCCTGAAAATGGCGGGGTTTTAGAAGGGGGTCTGTCCTAAATTTGGAACAAAAGTAGGGGGATGGGTGATAAATAAAATAGACTGGGAGATGAAAAATGAGATGATAATTCAGTTATGAAGCGGCGTGAGTTGATAAATTGGTTGGGTTTGGGATTTTTAGCAAGTTCTTTACCTGTGGCTATTGCGGCTTGCTTTGGTGAAAGTAGCACATCGGCTAGTTCTGGGTCTAATGAGGCCTCTAAGGGTTGGCAAAAGGTGGGTACTGTGGCGGAATTAGACAAAAATGGACATTTATTAGCGGAAAATTCCCCAATAGGTTCTGTTTTAGTGGTAGGAAGTTCTCAGGATACTAAGAATTTGAGTGCGGTTAATCCTACTTGTACTCATCAAGGTTGCACTGTGGGATGGCAATCAAAACAAGGTAAATTTGTTTGTCCTTGTCATGAGGCAGAATTTACTCGTGATGGGAAGGTAAAACAAAAGCCGGCAAAAAAACCGCTCAAGACTTATTTGGTAAAGATTGAAGTTGGATATGTGTTTGTTAAGAGTGCTTAGGATAGTAAAACTTAGTAAATCTGAGTTGGTTCTTTGGGTGCTTGGAGACGAATGTTGGCGATAGATTTGACAAGAGACTTATCTTTATATATGTTGGTAAGTTTTTTTAGTAATAGACATCTCCAAAAACTATCAAAGTTTTTTAACTCAGATTCCATTAAGGTGTTACAATTACCAATTATAGCTAATGCTACGCTTTGCTATCAGGAGTTCAGAGGAATTTAGAAGCAGTTAAGTAGAACGGACTGAATAATTCAAAGTTTGTAGTGAAGAATTTATTCCTCATTTGAGGACTCAAGTCCTCACTGCCAAAGCAGCTCATTTTTTTACATTACTTAATCTACTTTGATTTATTCTCATCTACTTACTTAGGAGTAGTATCAGGTGTGGAGAATCTGTTGGTTTTTGATGCAATAATCGTTTTTTCTTTGCACTTTTTTCCTCTTTTGTGAATCTGAAACTCATTATTGCTCTAGGTTTTAGATTTATTTAGCAACCCCTACTTATTGCTATTTAGCTATATCATACCCAAAGCACCACGAGTTACACCTAATTGATTCTGTAACTTTAATTTTTTCCAAAGTTCAAAACCTGTGATTTGTCCTTGCAGAAGTTGTTGATAATAATGTACGGTTTCGTGCACTTGTTCTGGTGTTTCATTAAGAAATTCAATTCTCAAATGTTGTAAACCCAAACTAATTAATCTTTGTACATATTCTGCTCCAGTTTGTGCAGTAGCGTTATATACTGTATTTCTACATCCTGCATCTGCTTTGAGGATGTGTTCACTACCTACTCTATCTCTAAGTTTTACTTCGTGTTTTTCACAAGGACTACCACAATTGGTATAATCTGTTCCTTCTGATAGAAAAGCACAAAATACGCAATGTTCCATGTGAAACATGGGTATATGTTGATGTATTGTCACTTCAAAATGTTGTGCTGGGTAGTTGGTAATTAGATTCTCTAGTTGGTTAATATTTAAGTCATAAGATGCTGTTAATCTTTCTAAGTCAAAGCGTTGTTTAAAATAATCTGCGGTTAAAGGGTTAGCAACATTTAAAGAAAAATCACCAATACATCTTTCACCCATAAAATATTCTAATTGGTCGTAATTTCTGATTAAATAACCATCAGCACCAGCATCTCTAACTTGTTTTAAAATCCAGTTTTCTCCCGGTTTAGTAATACGGGGAGGTGCAACAAATATGTCTGTAGAATTTCTCGATTCTCTAAATATTTTTACTGCTTCTTGATAGTTACGGATATTTTCAAATTCACAGTACACCGTTTTAATATCTGTGGTTAATGCTGCGTTTAACTGTTTAATATTTCTGACTAAAACTATCAGGGAAGGTGTAGTAGAAATTAGGGAAGATTCAATATTTAGTAAATTTTGCCATTTTGCATGATGATTTAATTGCCAAAGTTTGGGTTTAGTTCTTAATTCTTCTAGTTTTGCGACTATTTGCCGACGCATTCGGTTTAACTCACTTACGGGTAACATGATATTACCGTTGAGATTATTATTAAAAGTATTCAAATTAAAAGGTGTATTTCCTAAACGCCCAAATTGTTCTTTTAATCTTTCTGTAGAAAGAGGTTTGGTATGTGCTTCTACTGTGGATATTTCTGATTTAATTTTGACGATGTTGCCAAGTTCATCCTCAGCGATAGCTATTAATTTTTCTCCAATTTCTCCATATATATCTATATTAATAGGTCTGGTAAATTGGGGATTTTCTCCTACATAACTTTGACGAATTTGTTTATCTAACTCTGGGTCACTGGTTTTCCAAACTTTATCACCTATATGGATTTTTCGCAAATTCAAATTATTTCTACCAAAAGTTAAAATTACCTCTTTTCCTTTAGGGATAACTTCATATATTCTTCCTCCTTCTTCTTTTACTTCTGGATGTCCACTATCAAATACTACTCCATCACCAGGTTTAACAGGTGCTTGGAATTTTAGAGTGATTTGTTCATTGTTAATACGGGTAACTTCTCCTAAATAAACACCGCGTTTTTTGCCGAAGTTTCCATGGACTAATTGTTGATTATTTATACCTTGAAACCACCCTGTATAAAGTCCACGAGAAAACGCCATTTCTAAATTATATTGGTATTTTTCTCCCCCTGTAATATTTTTCTGGACAGAGGTTTCATGCAAGGTGTCTAGATTAATTTTATCTAATGCTTTTCTATAAACTTGAGTGACATTAGCAACATATTCTGGTGCTTTTAATCTTCCTTCAATTTTCAAAGATGTTACTCCAGATTTAACCAACTCTGGTAAAACTTCTAAACCTGATAAATCTTGAGGACTAAGTAAATATTGCCGATTACTTAAATCAACAAATTTACCATCTGCAATTAAATCATAAGGCATTCTACAGGCTTGAGCGCATTCGCCTCTATTTGCAGAACGTCCTCCTAATGCTTCGCTGGTTAAACATTGTCCAGAATATGCGACACACAAAGCACCATGAACGAAAACTTCTAAAGGTAGGGAAGTATTTTTTTGAGATATTTGTTGTTGGATTTTATTAATTTCTTTAATAGAACATTCCCGCGCTAAAACTACTAATTGACATCCTAAAGATTTGGCAAATTCTACCCCCGCAGCGCTGGTAATAGTCATTTGCGTTGATGCGTGAATAGGAAAGTCGGGGGAAAGATGACGAATTAAACGACAAATACCAATGTCTTGGACAATGACAGCATCAACACTGGCGGAAATGATAGTTTTGAGGTATTGCTGTGCTTGGGTTAGTTCCTGGGGAAAAATCAGGGTATTCAGAGTGATATAACCTTTGACTCCCCGCAGGTGCAGGAATTCCATTAATTCGGGTAAGTCTGGAAGGGTGAAATTTTGCGATCGCATTCTCGCGTTAAACTTATCTAAACCAAAATAAATCGCATCTGCACCATTTTCGACTGCTGCTTTCGCGCATTCCCAGTTACCCGCAGGTGCTAGAAGTTCTGGGAGTTTGGTTGTTGTGGTGGTGCTTGTCATTTCGGTTAAGTTAGGGTTTACGTCAGTTTATTGATTGTATCTAAATTAGTGGTTGATTGTGGAAAAATAATAGGGCTGCTGAATATTAATGTGAAATTGTGAGGGATTATATCAAATCGGTTGATATCTTTAATCAATTCTTCAAGATTATTCATGATTTAGTTTTTTGTTTGGATGAGTAGATTATTTATGAGTATTAGATCAGTTCCCGTTTAATGGTATTTAGATAAAAATTAGCCGCAGATAGACGCAGATAGATTTATACGCTATGATATAGACCCCGAACTTCTTTCATTTATGGTGTCCGTAAATTATGAACTGGTGTCAGAAGTCGGGGATCTTATGACTTGCTATTTCATTCTAAAGTCTTTTAACAAAAAAGGCATGATTGCACCTGTAGTTAAACTGGCTACAGAAATAGGAATACAGAGGGGAATAGATGCTTGTCCTAATAATACTAATAAAACTGTACCAACAGCACTACCAATAATGGTTTGACGCAGAAAATACATAGGGTCACGGAATAGTTTACCCTTAAAGAATAGCCGGATAGAATACAAACCTATTTCTAACATACATGCTCCTAATAATTGGCTAATAAATTAAGAATAAATAATCCTAGAATTAGGGCAGGAATAATTCCTGCTGGTGCAAATAAGCTACCAATTTTAGCTGAAAATAGATATCCTATATCTTTTCCTGCGAGGATCATTCCTCCAATTGCACCGCCCAGCATTGATAAAATTATAGCAATTATTAACCAAGTAAATCCTGTAGTTAAGTTTAATTCTGTATTTAGACTGTACAGAAAATTGATCAATTTGGGATCATGAAGCCAATCCAACATAGATGTCCTCCTATTTTGATTTTAATGTGGCAATGATGATTGGATTTCTCCAAATCGAAGGATAGTTATCGCATAACTATAATTGGCTATTTTCTTGATTATAAATCAATATGGCTGAAAAAAATATAGAAGAATTACCTATGTTATGAGGAATAGAAGCTTATTGATCACGTGAACAATTCATGTTAAGATAAAAGCTTTACAAATTTAGGGATGTGAGGTGTTAAAATTAAATATAATTTCTGGATCTGTTAAAGATAGTTCGTATACATGATAAAAAGATAAGTTAAAAAATGGTCGCTAGTTTACAAGAATTTGATTATGGTTGGTGTTTAAAACTGAGAAGTTTAAAATATCTCAATAGCTCTTAAATAAATACTGGATATGTCTAGGCTGACCTAGCACTGGGTACATTTCTTGCGGTAGGTCAAAAACAATCAAACCCAATTCGGTAATTGCGGATTGGGTTATTTGCTCTACAGGGTTTAGGGAGCGATCACTTACTATGGAACTGAAAAAATAGCACATCTTATAAGTCTATTTTTAATAAAAGTGTGTTACAATTAAAACTATCTATATACTAATTAATTTTATATTCAGTAACACTAATTTATGATTAACAATATTATTACTGCAATTAACTTAAACCAAGTGATTGTTACTCGTCATGCAAAAGAAGGTTCCAATATATAGGAGTTAATAATTATGCTTCCCATTGATAAATGTGTTGTTTGTAATGGCAATTTATTAGAAACTAAAGTTACAGAAATTATCAAAGGTGGTGGTAATACTGCAACCTTACAAGTTAATGCTTTAGTCTGCCAAAATTGTGGAGAGCGTTTTTATCATGCAGATACAATCAGAAGATTTGAAACTATTAAACTTAAATTAGAAAAACAAGAAACACAAGACTTAATTCCAGTAGGACAATCTTTTGAAGTTGCATGATCATTAAATTAACATAAATGATGACAATCTCAGAGTTGAAATATCAACGTTATCATAACTGCTTTGAATATTGTAAAATGTTTAGATGACCTTTAGAGGAGGTTGGAAAATGACATTACAAGAAATAATTAAATCTCTGGATGATTTATCTGTAGAAGATAAAACTTCTCTGTTGAATGTACTTGAGTCTCAGTTATCACAAATAAAGGAACTTTAAATATTTATATATATCAAAAATTAGTAATTGATGATTGGCTATAGTTAATTTCCCAACTACCTCCAATCACCAATCACCAAATTAAGTAAGTGCTTCTGCACCACCGACAACTTCCAGAAGTTCCTGGGTAATTGCGGCTTGACGGGCTTTGTTGTAAGACAAAGATAGAGTTTTAATCAACTCACCTGCGTTTTCGCTGGCGTTACTCATTGCTGTCATCCGTGCGGCCAGTTCACTGGCGGCTGATTCTTGTAATGCGCGTAATAGCTGATTACTTAGATATAAAGGTAATAAAGAATCCAGAATTTGCACTGGATCTTGTTCAAAAATCATGTCAGTAGGTAAAGCTGGAACTGTACTTGCTACTTTTTCCCGTTCTACTTGGAATTGACCACCAAGGGTAGTGAGGCGGAAAATTTCGTCATCTGCTGCTTCTAAACCTTGGGTATCTAGGGGTAACAAGGTTTGCACAACTGGACGAGAACTCACCAAAGACACAAAACGAGTGTAAACTAACTCGATGCGGTCTACTTTTTCCGATAGGAAGAGAGAAAGTAGTTCGTCAGCAATATTGGTAGCTTCTGCGGCGGTAGGAATTTGTTCTAAACCGCTATAGGTAGCATCAATTTTGTAACCACGACGTTGGAAATATTGGGTGGCTTTACGGCCAACAATGATTAAGGTGGTATCTACGCCTTCAGCTTGGAGTTCCTTGGCGCGATTTTCGGCACGGCGGATGACGTTAGAGTTGTAACCACCACACAAACCGCGATCGCCTGACACTACCAATAACCCTACTGATTTAACTTCGCGTTTTTTCAGTAAGGGTAAATTAACATCTTCAAATTTGAGCCGAGTTTGTAACCCGTATAATACTTGTGCTAAACGGTCAGCAAAGGGACGGGTGGCAATCACCTGTTCTTGAGCGCGACGTACCCGCGCCGCAGCTACCAGCCGCATGGCTTCGGTAATTTTTTTGGTGTTTTTGACCGACTGAATGCGATCGCGTATTGCTTTGAGATTAGGCATAGTTTTTATTAGTTATCAGTTGTTAGTTGTCAGTTGTCAGTTGTCAGTTGTTTATTGCTGCTGACTACTGACCACTGACTACTAACTAATTACGCTGTAGCTAGAAAGGTCTTCTTGTACTCAGTTAAAGCTGCTTTCAAAGCTGCTTCTTCTGCATCACCAAGAACTTTACTGGTTTGTACTGGTTGATAATATCCGTTATTACCACTCTTCAGGTAATCACGGAAACCCTTAACAAAGCTAGTAACTTGGTTTACAGCAACATCATCTAAGTAACCGTTAATACCAGCATAAAGAACTGCTACTTGTTCAGCGACGGAGAGAGGATCGTTTTGGGGTTGTTTCAACAGTTCCCGTAAACGTACACCGCGTGCCAACTGATCTTGGGTGGCTTTGTCTAAGTCAGAAGCAAATTGCGCGAAAGCTTGTAAGTCGTCAAACTGAGCTAATTCCAGTTTAATCTTACCGGCAACTTTCTTCATTGCCTTGGTTTGTGCCGCAGAACCCACGCGGGATACAGATATACCGGGGTTTACAGCAGGACGGATACCAGAGTTAAACAAGTCAGAAGACAAGAAAATCTGACCGTCGGTAATGGAAATTACGTTGGTAGGAATGTATGCGGATACGTCACCAGCTTGGGTTTCAATGATTGGTAATGCAGTCATGCTACCTTTACCTAATTCATCGCTGAGTTTAGCAGCACGTTCTAACAAGCGAGAGTGGATGTAGAATACGTCTCCGGGATAAGCTTCCCGACCGGGTGGACGACGCAGGAGCAAGGACATTTGACGATAAGCCTGTGCTTGTTTAGACAGGTCATCGTAAATGATTAAGGTGGCTTTGCCTTTGTACATGAAATACTCAGCAATACTAGCGCCTGTGTAGGGAGCGAGGAATTGTAAGGTAGCTGGGTCACTGGCGTTAGCAGCAACAACTACGGTGTAATCCATCGCGCCTTTTTCTTGTAAGGTTTGGACTACGTTAGCAACGGTGGAAGCTTTTTGACCTACGGCAACGTAAACGCAAACGACATCTTCACCTTTTTGGTTAATGATGGTGTCAATAGCGATCGCTGTTTTACCGGTTTGACGGTCACCGATGATTAATTCCCGTTGACCACGGCCTACGGGAATCATGGAGTCAATAGCGGTAATCCCTGTTTGCATCGGTTCGTGTACAGAGCGCCGGGCAATAATACCAGGTGCTGGGGATTCAATTAACCGAGTTTCCGTAGTTTTGAGTTCACCTTTACCATCAATGGCGCGACCCAAAGCATCCACAACACGACCAATGAGAGCTTCGCCTACACCAACTTGGGCGATTCTACCAGTAGCGGTTACAGAACTACCTTCTTGGATATTGCGACCTTCTCCCATCAAGACCGCACCGACGTTATCTTCTTCTAAGTTTTGGGCGATACCAATTGTACCATCTTCAAATTC
The DNA here is from genome assembly GCA_046080125.1 of Cuspidothrix sp. Lineage (GTDB taxonomy): Bacteria > Cyanobacteriota > Cyanobacteriia > Cyanobacteriales > Nostocaceae > Cuspidothrix. The sequence goes on along the minus strand of JBJTTJ010000001.1, from coordinate 6,140 downwards.
TAGGAGTTCCCCAGCCATAGCTTTTTCTAAGCCATAGATCCGGGCAATACCGTCACCTACTTGTAGCACTGTACCAACATTAGCAACTTTAACCTCTTGGTCGTATTGCTCGATTTGTTGTTGGATGATGCTGCTGATTTCATCAGGTCTAATAGAAATGCTCATTTTTTGTTGTTGGTAGTTGTTAGTTGTCAGTTGTCAGTTGTCAGTTGTCAGTTGTTTTTTATGAGCTATTGACTATTAACCAATGACTACTGACATTTATTCAGAACTTTCTAGTTACTGCTTAAACGCAAAGAGAGGCGACGTAGTTGACCACGCAAACTAGCGTCTATTACTTGAGAACCAACTTTGATGATCACACCACCAATTAACTCGCTGTCTATTTTGATTTCTATTTCTACCTGACGAGCTTTGGTCAGAGCAATGACCTTTTCTGTAATTGCTTGCTGTTGGGTTTGTGTGAGGGGAACCGCAGAAGTAATTTCCGCCAACACGGTCTGATTTAGTTGGCGTAATAGTGCCAAATACTGGCGCAAAATTGGTTCTAAGAAGGCAATACGTTTTCTGTCAACTAACAGCAGTAAAAAGTTACGCAAGTAGGGGCTTACACCTTCCCCAAGCAATTGTTTGAGGACGTTTTTCTTGTTCTCTACCTGTACGAAGGGATTACTCAAGAAGTTGGTTAGTTCTTGACTCCCTGCTAACAAACCCAGTAAAGTCCTGGCATCTGTTCCCACTTCTTCTGTTAAGTTATGGGTTTGAGCAATGGACAATAGTGCCTGTGCATAAGGTTGAGATATTTCAGCAGTTGCTGCATCACTCTTCATATCTCGCCTCCCAATTGTGCGATGCTACGATCAATTAAACTTTGTTGAGCATCGTCGCTAATGCCACCCTTGAGTTGTGCTTCCACTTTTTGTAGTGCTTGCTGCACTACTTTTTGTCTCAGTTGGGCGATCGCTTTATCTAGTTCTGCATTCAAATCAGATGCAGCAGTTTCTTTCAACCTGGCTATGTCCAGATTTGCCTTAGCTAAAATTGCATCTTTAGCAGCTTGAGCATTTTCTCCAGCTACTTGAGTAATTCTCTGTGCTTCCTGTTGTGCTTGGGTTAACTGCTCCTGAGCTTTTGCTAAAGCAGTTTGAGATTCCCGTAAGCGTACTTCTGCATCTTGAATAACGCTTTCAATATTTGAGCGTCGTTCATCCAAGATATTAGTTAAAACTTTGCGTCCAAAGTAGAATAGTATGCCAATCAGAATTACTAAGTTAATTAGATTGGTTTCCAGGATGTCTAGGTTTAGACCGAAACCGCCTTCTGCCGCGCCTTCTGCCATCTCAGAGTTAACAGCTTCTGCGGCAAGTAAAAAAATATTGCCCATGTTACCCATCTACAAGTGCGCTGCTCGCTTGGTAGTTCGTTGATTTTTCCCGATTGGGAAAAAGTGCCAATTTTTTGGACACCTAAATTTCGCCACTTTCTAGGTAAATACCCTTGAGTGTTTATGCTTTCATAGAACTAAATTTGGTGATATAGTTTAATCCTATTTCACCAAAGCCTGTCCTAATAGTTTTTCCAGAATCTGGTTGCTGAGGGCATCAACTTGTGCTTCTAGGGTAGCCATAGCGGCTTGTTTTTGCTGCTCTATTTCCCTAGCAGCTTGTTCTCGTTGAACTTGTGCTTCCTGTTGTGCTTGGGCTATTTTTTGTGCCGTAATTTTCTTAGCTTCATTCTGGGCAGTTTCTATTGTCACTTGTGACTGCCTACGAGCAGATGCTAGTTGCTGCTCATACTCTTTGGTTAAGCTTTCTGCTTTAGCCAAGCGTTCACGAGCATCAAGGTTATTGGTACGGATATAGTTATCTCGTTCATCCAATACCTTAGTCAGAGGCTTATAGAAAATTACATTCAACAAAACTGCCAACAATAGGAATTGTAATGCCATCAATGGCAGGGTAGCATCGAAATCAAACATTTCTCTCCTCTTTGGCTGGAATAGTAATTTTCTTGGCTAGTCTAAGATTAAGATCCAGCCTTTGATAATTCCACGAATCCCTTCCTAAAATGATCCATAATTTGCCAGTTGTTAGAGGCGTGTAGATGTCTAGCTTTTGGCTTTTTGTGACATCTTGACACGTCTCTACACTAACAAAACTTTCTCAGTCTTAGGCAAAAGGGTTAGCGAATAGCAATACCAAGGCAATTACCAATCCGTAAATTGTCAAGGATTCCATGAAGGCTAAGGTTAAGAGTAGTGTGCCGCGAATTTTGCCTTCTGCTTCGGGCTGACGTGCAATACCTTCCACTGCTTGACCTGCTGCATTACCTTGACCAATACCAGGTCCAATTGCAGCTAAACCGATAGCGAGAGCAGCAGCTAGAACTGAGGCAGCTTGTACTAATGGATCCATGACGATTTTCCTTGCTTTAACTACAAAAATTACAAATGTACGTAAGAACTAGATGTGTGTTTTCACACCGCACTAGGTTTTTTTAATCGCTGTAGCGATATCTGGAGCAAGTTTGCTCGTCTGATAGTGCAACTTGGCGTAAGCCATACTGGGCGATCAACTGAGGGCGTTAATGCTCCTCATGTCCTTCTTCGCCGTGTCCCTCTAAGGCTTCATGAATATAGGCCCCGGCTAGGGTGGCAAATACTAGGGCTTGAATGGCACTGGTAAACAAACCCAAAGCCATGACTGGCAAAGGCACAAAGAGAGGCACAAGCAGTACCAATACCGCGACTACTAATTCATCCGCCAATATATTTCCAAATAGACGGAAGCTTAGGGAGAGGGGCTTGGTGAAATCTTCGAGAATGGCAATTGGCAATAGAACTGGTGTTGGCTCTATATATTTCTTAAAGTAGCCTAAACCTTTCTTGCTAAATCCCGCGTAAAAATACGCTAAAGATGTTAACAATGCCAACGCGACGGTTGTATTGATGTCGTTGGTGGGGGCTGCTAGTTCACCAGAAGGCAATTTGATTAGCTTCCAGGGAATTAATGCTCCTGACCAATTTGATACGAAGATAAACAAGAATAGCGTACCAATAAATGGTACCCAGGGGCGATACTCTTTCTCTCCGAGTTGGTTTTTCGCTAGATCCCGAATAAATTCTAGGGCATATTCCATCAAATTTTGGATGCCTCTAGGAATTTTTTGGACGTTTCTGGTGGCAGCTAGTGATGCTATTACTAGGATACCAATCACAAACCATGAGGTGAGAAATACTTGCCCATGTATTTTGAGACTGCCCAGTTGCCACAAGAAGTGATGACCTACTTCCAATTCGGCGAGGGGAAAAGCGTTAAAGGCGTTTAATACACTAAGCATGGGCGTTCTTCAAGGTTTTCCCCAAAAATCGAGGAGGGAGGATTGTCTGTAGGGGTTTAGCAGTCCTAAACCCTTTAAGCTTCAGGAATGAATGCAGTTTGCATCATATAGATGAGGAGGGTAACTTTATAGGTGAGAAATCCCAGTAATATAGGCAAAATGTGTAGCTGATGCCATTGACTTGCCAGTATAATCGGTATCATGATCAAAGCAAAACGATTTTTGCTCAAACCTCTTTTTTCGCCACCTAATCTCTCAACATCTTTAGCCAGCATTTTTAAGTAAACTACACCTGTGCAGGCCCCAATAAAGTAATTGAGGGCTATGTTTAAGGAATAAAAAATCCACACAGAGATAAAAATAATCCCCGTCAACACAAGTGTGATTCCTAACAACTTTTGATAGAGTTGATAGAATTCTTCCATGGAAGAACTCGCTGATTCTGTTTTATCAAAACCAGATTCCCCATCTTGTTGTGTTGTCTGAGTCGGTGCAGTTGATTCGTCTGACAAGCTCACGAGACTTGAAACCAGTACAGCTAATATGAGATGACTGCACATTCAGTCAGTTGAATCATATCACGATCCGGTAACAATACTTTAGAAAAAAACAATTAACTTATTTTTGTTAGTGGTCAGTTGTCAGTTGTCAGTGGTCAGACAATTGCCAGGGTACTGATTTTTTTCATGAAGCGGGGGTGAGTAAGATTAGTTGTTGTTTGAGGAGGTGTCTTACTCCATTTAAGTCTAGCTTGACTTGGGATAGAATGTTAGTCAATATGGCAGAACTATCACAACGTTGCATGAACTCAAGTTCAATATTTCAATATTTCTATGAAAGCATCACATCATGATATTATCGTGACCAGCCCGGATGGTGAATATTTGATGATTGTTGAAGTAAAACTCAATTATGTTACTATCCATCTTAACAATATTATTGATGAGCTTAAAGGCTCAATGATTGAATTTGGTTGCTCCGTTGGCCTAATTGTGGCAGCAGAGCGTGTTATTCTCCTCCGGGATTCTTTTGATGATTCTCATGGTTCATCAATTCACGTAGTGGGTGAAGCAAGGCTTCCAAATTATTTATTACCACCACCAGATGAGCAGTGGAGGGGAAACCGTTATCTTGAGTTTGAATCACAAGTTCAGCGATGGTTAGAGAAATTGAAACTTCAAACTAATGTAGACAGTTTACCAGATGATTTGAAAAATTTGTTTGGTGGACGGATAATCAATCTTCTGCGATTTGGTGAAATCAGGGCTGGTGGACCCAGGGCGTGGAGTAAAGTTGTAAAATGAAGCCTCAAGCGGTTTTTGTCGAAACAAACTGGGTGGTAGATATTGTTGCACCTGCACATTTACAAAGTCCACAAGCATCTCAATTGCTTGCACGTGCAGAATCTGGAGACTTTGAGTTACATCTACCTGCTATCTGCTTAACAGAAGCGCGTGAAACTATACCCCGACGATTCACTCCACGCTCTCGTTCTGAAGATTTGCAACAACAAGGATTTTCATGGGTGGGTTTTTGTGAATTAGATTCTGATCTTCAACCTTGGGATAAAAATGGGGTATTAAAACCTATTCTTAGTGATCTCTACAAAGCTTCTCGAATCTGGGTGTATCGAGATTTTTTGGTGGAAGATGTAGATGATCTCGAAGTTTGGTTTTCTTCTAATTAACCGGGTGTCAGTAAAATCATTTGTTGTTTCAAAAGACTTCTAACTCCATCTAAATCAAACTGTACTGTGGTTAAAATCTCTGCTACTGTAGATTTACCGTCACAGCTTTTCATAAACTCAAGTTCGGCTGTTGATAAATTAACTATTTGGTAATCATAGTTAAATAGACATTGACTGGGAAACCCATCTATGCAGGGGTTAAGTTCGGGAATTGCTGTTAATAAGCTGTTATCGTTTGTCCAGTCGTGTTTGGGTAAGGGGGGACGACTGAGGAAAAATTCATAATGAGTTACTTCAGGATTCAGTAATTCTACCAGTCTATATTTTTGGCGATCGCTCAAATTTCCTGCTCTCTCTATTAACTCTGGTGCTTTACCCAATAAGCTTTCTAAGTCCCAAAACCCAGGATTAGAAAATCCTACAAAGTCTAATTCTGAAGCATCTATTAATTGAAATAGTGTATCAATATTATAGTCTGTTTCCTGGGGATGAACGTACATATCTGCAAAACATTCATCTTTTTGATTTTCTAGTAACCATCTTTCTTTTTCTCTCTTGACAAGACGGTTATTTTCTGGTAAAGAGGCAAATATTTTTCTACCGACTTGCACCCCATCCCGATAGTCACCGCGTTTGTTACCTTGGAGAAGGGCGATCGCTTTTTGCATTAGTTGTATTTCCCATCTTCCCAGTTCTCCATATACAAAAATGTGCATTAATCCACCTGGGGCGAGTTTTTTCGCCAATGCTTGAATACCAGGAATGGGATTGGGTAAATGATGAAGCACACCAACGCAATTAATTAGATCAAACTCTCCTGGTATTTTTCCCACATCGTAAATACTCAGATGATGAAATTCTACACGGTCAGCGCCGGAACTTTGACAGCGTTTTTTAGCTACTTCTAATGTACCCGCACTTAAATCAATTCCTACTACTTGCGCGTGGGGGTTGAGATGTACTAAATATTCTGTACCGACTCCTGAACCACAACCCGCGTCTAAGATGCGGATATCCTGTTTTTGTGGTTTTCTACCTGTGCAGAAGTTGTATGCAGCTAACCAATTCCAACGCCAATTATAACCTGGTGGTGGTTCGTCCAGGATGGGTTCTG